>JBPCNZ010000152.1:0-6540 GCA_051000755.1 Acidimicrobiales bacterium
GCGCGAAGCCAACGGTTGGGCCGCCCGCCCGGGCCGGTTTGCCCAGGGCACCCGGCGCCACGGTGCGGGCGCCACCTGGCGCGAACGGCGCCAGGCCCGCCTCGAGGACCGCCCGGTGGTGCGCAGCGGCTCGCGCCGTCGCCAGTCCGGTTCGCGGCGTCCCTGAGCCTCTGACGTCCCTGAGCCTCCCCTCCCCTCCCTGGACGTCGCGGTGGACCTGAGCCCGGCCCGAGGCTGGCACCTGGCCCAAAGGGTGCGACGGCGCAACCCTCTGCCCCGACCCGGGCTGTCGCCGGCGTCCAAGCTGGCCGCCTTCCGGCTGGGATCGGCTACGGCCGCCTTCCTCCCTGGCGCCGTGGGGCGGTCCATGGCTGAGGGGGTGGGGCTGGTCGCGGCCCGGATGGGTGGGCCCGGCGGGATGGCCCCCTTCCGCACCCGCAGGAACCTGGCGCGCGACCATCTGCGCCGCGTCTACGGCCCGGAGATGTCGGAGGTGACCCTGTCCCTGCGGGTCGACGAGGCCTTCGCCTCCTACGGGCGGTACTGGGCCGAGAGCCTGCGGCTGCCCAGCCTCACGGCCGAGGAGGTCGACGCCGGGATGTCGTTCCGGGGGATGGACCACCTCCAGACGGCCCTGGTCGGGGGCCGGGGGGCCATCCTGGCCCTACCCCACCTCGGCGGTTGGGACTGGGGAGGCATGTGGATGGCCCTCTCCAACTGGCCGGTGTCGGTCGTGGTCGAGGCCCTCCGCCCGCCCGAGGTGTTCGAGTGGTTCGTCGAGTTCCGCCGCCGGCTGGGGATGGAGGTCATCCCGCTCGACAAGGGTGCGGCGACGGCGTCGATGCGGGCTCTGAGAGCGGGCCGGGCCCTGTGCCTGCTGTCGGACCGGCTGGTCGGTGGCACGCCGGGTGTCGAGGTCGACCTCTTTGGCGCCCCCACCCGCCTCCCCGCGGGACCGGTCACCCTGGCCCTGCGCACCGGTGCGCCGGTCCTGCCCTGCGCCGTGTACTTCGACTCGGGAGCGTCGGGACACCTGGCCGTCGTCGAGCGGCCGCTGGTCCTCGAGCGCCAGGGACACCTGCGCGCCGACGTGGAGCGGGGCACCCGGCAGCTGGCCGAGCGGCTCGAGGCCCTGATCCGCCGGGCGCCGACGCAGTGGCACATGATGCAGCCCATCTGGCCAGGGGATTACGTCCGGGCAGGTCAGACCCCCTAAATAGGCCTCAGTCCTCAGCCGTAGTCCTCAGCCAGTCCTCAGCCGGTCGGGCGAACGCAGCCTCGACGGCACTCCGTGCCCGGTCGTGCTCCGCCGGCATCAGATGCGCGTAGGTGCGGAGCAGCACAGCAGGGGAGTGGCCCAGATAGTCGGCCACGGCCGGCACCGACACCCCGCCCGAGAGCAGGACCGAGGCGTAGGTGTGCCGCGTGTCGTGGAAGTGGGCCTCGGGCAGGTCCGCCCGGACCCTCAGCGACCGCCACACACGCCCGAACCGCTGGCGTGGGACCGGGCGGCCGCCCTCGTGGAGGACAAGCCCACCCTCGCCGACGCCGTGCCCCTCGAGGTGGCGGGCGAGCTCGGCCACGGCCACATCGGCGAGCGGCACCGTGCGATAGGAGCGGGACGTCTTGAGCGGACCGAACCCGGGCTCACCGCGCCCCGGCGTGACCAACTGGCGGTCGACGGTCAGCTCCCGGCGGAGAAACCCGATCCGGTCGACCGTCAGGCCCGTCGCCTCGCCCTGACGCAAACCGCATGACGCCCCAAGGGTCACGGCCACCGCGAACCACGTCGGCGCCGCCGAGCGCAGCCGGTCCAGCTCCTCCCCGCTGAACGGCACTACCGGCCGGTCGGCGACCGCCGGGCGCTTCGCACCCCGCGCCGGGTTCGTGGCCAGCAGACCGTCAGCGACCGCAGCGTCGAGCATCGTCCCCAAGTGCTGGACCGTCTGCCCCGCCGTCCGGCCCGAGAGCGCCAGGCCGGCGCCCCAACCCTCGACGTCCCCGCGCCGGATTGTGTTCAGTGGCCGGGCGCCGAGACTGGGCAGGACGTGGGTGCGGAACAGCGACTCCACGGCCGCCCTCGAGGATGGCCTCCACGGCTGCCTGGCCGACCACACGGCGTAGAAGTCGGCCACCGTCGTCTTGCCCTTCACCGGGTCCACGTAGCCGCCGGTCAGGAGATCGTGCTGGACCGCTACAAGATGACGCTCGGCGTCGACCTTGCGGACGAACTGCTTCGTTCGCTGCGGCCCGCCGGGGTACTCACGCCACCGGGCCCGCCACTGCCCGCTCGGCCGCTTCTCGACGCTAGCCACGTTGTGCCTCCTCGATGAGATGGTCCATGTGGACCACGTGGTCTGCGGCGAGCGCCTCGAGATCCTCGGCGACGTTGGCGATCAGGCTGTAGGCGACCACCTGCTCGTCCCGCTCGGGGATCTGGTCTGCGGCTGACATCGCAGCATCAAGGCACGCCCTGGCCCCGTCGAGGTTTTTTGCCCCCTGGTTGATGCCGGCCCTGATCGCCTCGGCTCGGGCCTGCGCCGCCTTGTAGGTCTTGCCGTCCGCGCCTGTCACCACCCCAGGTGCCCCAAATGGGGCACCTGACAGTTCCCGGCCCACCGTGCCCTTGGACAGCCCGGTGGTCGCCACGATGCCCCTGGTGCTCATCCCGACGGACCGAAGCGACAGGACCACCTCAGTCCGCTCACCCTTCGGGAGTCGGAGCCGGCCTGGGTTGAACTCCGCCGAGCAGTAGCTCTCCCAGGAGGCGTATCCGAGCGAGGCCCATGCCCTGGAGGTGTAGGCCTCCTGGATCAGGTCCCATGCCATCGTGATCGCTGACCTGATGTCCTCGGTGAGTTGTCGGGCCGATGTCACTGCGACCGTGTTCTCGATGCTGGCCATTGGTCAGTCCTCCTCTAGTCTGTGAGCCAGGTCGACGAGCAGCTCTCGGGTGATCCGTCCTCGGAACGCCTGCACCGACCGCCGGTCGGTGTCCGGTGCTCGTACCGCCGCCCTACGGTCTCGCTCCTCGGTGAGGGAATGCCCCCACATGTCGTAGGCCACGAGGCTCACGCGGCGTGCGGTAGTCCCGAGCCGGGCGGCGGCGCGTTGCTCGACGAGCTGCTCGGCGGCAGCCTCTGCCTGGATCACGGTATCGAGGGACATCTTGGACAGTCCCAGCGAGGACATCTCGCTCGACCATTCCGCGAACGCTGCGCCCATCGCCGGCACCATGGTCTGAACGGCTCGGGATTCCGGAGTGTCGAGATCGTTGATGCGTACGTCACCTGCCGACTCGCTCCCGATTACCCGCCGGACGATGTCCAGCGGGGCCGAGGCATCCTTGCTCAGAACCACCGTTGTGTTGTCCCCGGCGAGCAGCTCGAGGACCCCGACTCGTAAGGCAACAGCGAGCAGGGTCGCTTCGGCCAGGTCGAGCTGGCGGACGCCAGATTCGACCCCAGAGACGACCTGACGACTCCACGCCAGGCCGACAGCGCGAGCCGACTTGGCGACGTCATCTTGGTTTCGATCCCCCCTCAGCCGGCGGACGTTGCGGCCGATGACGTCGGAGATGCCCTCAGCCTGCTCGTCGCTTGCCACGAGATGACCTTACTCCCTCGTGCGCTGATTTTCCAGTCCTTGACAATGACGGCTGCCTGTGCTTCGATAGTTCTCGTGCGCTGACCCTCGAGCGCACGAGAGGATGGCCATGATGCCAGAGGACGAGTTCATGACCGCCGTGGAGTTCTGCAAGCTCATCAAGGCTCCGCTGGCGACCGTCTACCAATGGAACCATCGAGGGACTGGACCGAAGGCACTCAAGATCGGGCGCCATCTTCGGTTCCGGCGTTCGGACGTCGATGCATGGCTAGCCGGCTGCGAGATCAAGGCGAGTGAGGCCGCAGGTGGCTGAGGGTACCGCAGTGGCTAGCCGGCTGCGAGATCAAGGCGAGTGAGGCCGCAGCTGTGATTGAGGGTACCGCAGTCACCGAAATGGCCGGCCTCATCCTCGAGCACGCACTCGGCGACGAGACGGCCGCAGCCATCCAGCGGGCAGAGGAGATCGGGCCCGGAACGCTGGGTGATTGGTGCGACGCCTGCGCCGACGACGATGACGTTGACCCGGTCCGATTCCCCCGGATGATCTTCGGTGAGATGGCGGTCTACATCTGCCATCGCTGCGGTCACCGATGGACGTGCTGGTGGGCACTTGACACCGGGGAGGCCGCGTGAGCCCGATGACCCGCCGGGACCGAGATGATCTGGCCAAGGTCGCTCGGTTGCGGACCAAGGTGGCGGTCGCCGGGATCGCCGAGCAACAAGCCGCCCTCCTGGCCGACGTGGAAGCCCAACTGTCAGCCATCTACCGCTTCGATGACGAGGCGTGGAAGGACATCGTGGCGACCGCCAAGGAGGCTGCCGAGGTTGCGGACGCCAAGGTCGCCGCGATCTGCGAGGAGCGGGGCATTCGTGCCGAGTTTCGGCCTGGCGTGAACCTGGGCTTCTACGGCCGGGGCGAGAACGCCATCCTGCAGCGACGTACGGAGTTGCGGAAGGCAGCGCAGACAAAGATCGACGCGGCCGGGAAGAGGGCCAAGGCTGCGATTGAGGCCCGCTCGGTTGAGGTGCAGACCGAGCTAATCGCTGGTGGTCTATCGGGTGACGACGCCCGTTCGTTCCTGGCGTCGATCCCGAGCGCCGCTGAGCTGATGCCGACAGTGACCGTTGCCGAGCTGGAGGCCGGCTCATGAGCGCCCGCGAGGCATGGCTCGGTCGGCTGGACCCCGCTGTCCTTCATCACTTGGCCGCTGCTGCCGAGGGTGAGGCCCACCGGCGCCGCTGGGCGCCGGTCATCGACCCGGCGACAACCGCCAGCGAGCTGGCCGACCTCCTGGCCAACGGCGAGCACCCGTCGCTCGGATGGTGGCGCATCCGGGTGGCACGCCATACCCCAGGTGCCGCTGGCGTGCCGACCGCCGAGACGGTCGCTCTGGTGACTGCCGAGCTCGTCGCGGCGACAACCCTGTCCGACGAAGAGGTGACGGCCGCCATGACGACCGTGGCCAAAGCGCTGGGCGTCGACGCCTTCACGGCCAACCGGGCAGCCCGAGCCGGATGCGAGGCCGGGCGCAGAATCGCAGACGATGGTGGTCCCGCTCTCGAATCGTCGGCGGCATGACGACGGCCCCCGATCTGCGGTCACTGGCTGATTCCACCGAGGAGGAGGCCAGACGTCGACTAAAGGTCATCGACGGTCGTGGGCAGCAGGAGGATGAGCCGCGAGTACAACGCCAACTCACCGCCCGCCGCGCCTCCCAGGTCCGCCAGGAGCGCCCCACGTGGCTGTGGTGCCGGTGGATTCCCGCCGCCGCCCTGTCCCTCCTCGTCGGCCGTCAAGGCGCAGGGAAGACGACGTGGATCTCCCACGTCGTCGCCGCCCTGTCCGCCGGCCGCAACCTCCCCGACGACGAGGAACGTGCCCCCATCCGGGCCGGCATGTTGTCACTAGAGGAGCCAGCCGGTCGGGTCGTGTCCCGACTGGCCGCGGCCGGCGCCGAGCTCGACCAGGTGGACGTGCTCGGCCTGGTCGCCGACATCGACGACGACGGTCGAGTCGTGTCGAGGATGTGGCGGCTCCCCAGCGACTGTGAACTCCTCGCCCAACGCATCGAGCGGTCCGGGCTCGGCCTGGTCGTCATCGACGGGCTCGGCTACGCCATCGGAGGCGACTCCCACAACTACGCCAACGTCGGCTCGGCCCTCGCCGGTTTGGCGGCTGTCGCCGAGCGGACCGGCTGCGCCATCATCGGGCTCACCCACCCCCCCAAGGGCAGCTCCGATCCGGTCACCGCCGCGATCGGGTCGACGGCGTGGACCGCCATCCCCCGCCTCGTGACCGTTCTCGGCCGTCACCCCGACGACGACCACCGGCGCGTCGTCCGGGTGGCAAAAACCAACTACGTGGAACCGGAGTCGGGCTGGGCGTGGACGATCAGCGACGACCCCGAACGCGAGGTCGGCTTCGTCACCGCCCTCGAGCGATGTCACCTTGACGCCGAGGATCTGACCGCGGCGGCCGCGACCTCCGAGGAGCGGGGAGCGCTCGCCGAGGCCACCGAGTGGCTCGCCGATCACCTGGCGGCCGGGCCGAAGGCGGCCAAGGGCGTCAAGGATGCTGCCCGGACCGACGACATCGCCGAGCGGACCCTCGCCCGGGCCAAGACCAAGCTGTCGGTCCGTTCCGTTAAGGACGGCAACGGCTGGGTCTGGACGCTCCCAAACCAAGGGTGCCAACCATGACGGGACACTCTGACTCCGCAGGTGTTGGCATCCTTGGCATCCTTCCACTTGACCTGCGGTTTCGCGGCCCCAAAGGGTGCCAAGATGACCAAGGATGCCAACACCTAAGCTTGCGATTAAACCCTTGCTGCTGATTGGGCGGTCTTTTTGACGGCGGGGTAGCGGGTTCTGGGCGGTCTTCGGGTGCCTTTGGGGCGGCCGGGGCCGGCGGTGTGGGATTTTGGTGGACTGGCT
>JBPCNZ010000153.1:0-7100 GCA_051000755.1 Acidimicrobiales bacterium
GCTGAGACATGCCCCCACGATCGCGGCCCACGACGCTCAGGTGGTGGATCATGACGACCAAGATGACGAGACCAATCAGGACCAACACCCAACCGAGCACCCGATGCCGGTCAGGGCACTAGCCGACAGCTGACGGTCGGGGCCGGTCGGGTCAGGGCCGGGTCCGCCCCTGCGCCCCCGAGACCATCTGCTCCCACCACTGCCGCGGCGTCGCGCCGGCGATGGCGTGGCGGAGGGCCCGGGCCCGGGATGCCCGCTCGGGGGCCGGAACGGCGAGGGCGGTGGCCATGGCCTCGGCGGTGGCCACCACGTCGAAGGGGTTGACGCCGACAACGTGGGCGCCGAGCAGGTCGAAGGAGCCGGCCTGGCGGCTGAGGACCACGGTGCCGTCGCGGTCGTTGACCAACGGGCCCTCGACGGCGACCAGGTTGAGACCGTCGCGCACGGGGTTGACGAGCAGGACGTCGTAGCGGCGCAGGGCGGCCACCGAGCGGGGATGGTTGTCGTCGGTGTCGATCAGGATCGGCGTCCAGGTCGCGGTGGACCACTTGGCGTTGAGGTAGTCGACGAGGGTGGTGATCTCCTGGGCGTAGGCCTGGTAGTCGGCCAGGCCCACCCGGGACGGGTAGACGAACACCCCGAAGACCACGGCGTCGATCAGGTCGGGGTGGGACTCAAGCATGGCGTCGAAGGCCCACAGGCCCCGGAGGATGTTCTTGGACAGCTCGATGCGGTCGACCCGGGCGATGAGGTGGCGGCCGCCGAGGGTGGCTTCGAGAGCGGCCAGCTCCGCCTCGCACGCCTCGGAGGTGGCCACCCGGGCCAGGTCCTCCCCGTCGGTGGCCGCCGCCGCCACGAACACGTCAGCGTCGCGCCCCCCCACCTCCGTGGCGCAGGCCTGGTAGCGGGTGGCCCACCGCTGGGAATGGAATCCGCAGGGGCCGCCGTCGACCATGGTGGCGATGAGCTCGGCGCCGACCTCGTCGGGGAGCACGGCCAGCTCCTCAGGGGTGGGCCAGGGGGTGTGGATGAAGGTGGCGGTGCGCAGATCGGGGCGCCGCTGGGCCAGCATCCCCGCCACCAGGCACAGGTGGTAGTCCTGGACCACCACGGTGGCCCCGTCGGCGGCCACGTCGGCCACGGCGTTGGCGAACTGGCGGTTGACGGTGCGGTACCGGGTCCACGCCTGATGCCAGTGGCGGTCGAATCGGGGCCGGCGGGGAAGGTCCCAGAGCCCATGGTTCACATACCACAGGGTGCCGTTGGCCACCACGTCGTAGTAGGCCGAGAAGTCGCCGGGGTCGATGGTGATGGAGCGCAACCGGAACCCCTCCGCCTCGATGACCCCGCCCGGAGCGTTGGCGGCCGCCTCCCGGTCGGAGTCGCTGAGGGCCGCGGCCACCCACAGGGCACCGCTGTGGGTCACGCCGGGGCCGAGGGCGACGACCATGCCGCCGGCGCCCCGCTTGACGACGGGGTGGCCGTCCGGCCCCGGCCAGAAGGTCAGGGGCCCCCGGTTGGAGACCACCACCACGTCCGGTTGCCGAGAGGAGGGGGGGGCGACCATTGCCGTCGACCATAGTGAAGGGCCATCCGTCGGCCAACATGGTGCGATGCCCCGCGTCGTCGCCGCCCCGGACAAGTTCCGGGGCACGGCCACGGGCCGGCAGGTGGCCGCGGCCATCGCCGCCGCCGCCGGCGATGCGGGATGGGACTGCGACCAGATGCCGGTGTCCGACGGCGGCGAGGGTTTCTGCGATGTGCTGGGGGGCCGGCGGAGGACGACCCGGGTGCATGGGCCCCTGGGTGACCCGGTCCTGGCCGAATGGAGGCTCCTGCCAGGCGACACCACCGCGGTGGTGGAGATGGCCGCGGCGTCGGGCCTGGCCTTGCTCGGCGGTCCTTCGGGGAATGACCCCGTCCGGGCCGACACCCGCGGTACCGGGGAGCTGATCGCCGACGCGGTCAAAGCCGGCGCCCGCCACATCCTGGTGGGGATGGGCGGATCGGCCAGCACCGACGGCGGCCTGGCGGCCATCGAGGTCCTCGAGCCCCACAGCCGCCTCAAGGGGGTGGGCCTCACGGTGGCGTGCGACGTCACCACCCGGTTCGTGGACGCGGCGAACGTGTTCTCGCCCCAGAAGGGGGCCACCCCGGCCCAGGCCGAGCTGCTGGCCCGTCGCCTCGAGCGCCTGGTCCAGGTCTACGCCGACCGGTTCGGCACCGACATCGCCGACCTGGCCGGCTCGGGGGCGGCGGGAGGCCTGGCCGGCGGTCTGGCCGCCATCGGGGCCACCCTCTCGTCGGGGTTCGAGGTGGTGGCCGAGGCCATTGACCTACCTATCTTCATCGAGGAGGCCGATCTGGTGGTGACCGGTGAGGGCTTCCTCGACGAGCAGTCCTTCAATGGCAAGGCGGTCGGAGGGGTCAGCGACCTGGCCCGAGAAGCGGGGGTCGGGGTCCTGATCGTGGCCGGTGACGCCGAGGGCGACCAGCCTTTGCCCTACTGCAGCCTGACCGAGCGCTTCGGACGGGAGGCGGCCATGGGCGACACGGTGCGCCTGGTCCGCCAGGTGGTGGCCGACGAGCTGCGCCGCCGGGCCTGAGGGTTCAGGCCGGCCGCAGGTCGACGTCGAGCTGGTGCAACGGCGGCAGGGTGGTCAGCGCCACCGCCACCTCCGCGGCGTCGGGGCGGTCGAGGACGGCGGTCCACCCGCCGACGCTGCGGGGATCAACGCCGGCTCGGTCCAGGCCGACCTGGAGGATGGCCAGGGCCTGGGGGCCGAGCTCCACCAACGGCCGGTTGCGGTGGACCCGCTGACCCAGGTCGCACTGGGCGATGACCTCCGCCCCCCAGCGCGCCGATACGTCGATCAGGAGTCCCAGGTCGACGGCGTAACCGCCGGCGAACGGCACTGCCTCGAGCACTTCCCGCCGGGCTGCCACCTCACCGGCGAGGGGCTGGATGATGGTGCTCAGTTGGGGGAACAGGGCGGCGATCAGGGGTCGGGCCATCAGCTCGGTCACCCGCCCGCCCTCGCCCGGGCGCCCCTCGAAAGGCCGGCGGTAATGGGCCTTGACGAAGCCCAGATCGGCCCGTTCCAGCAGCGGACCGATCAGGCCGAGGACGAACGAAGCATCGAAGTGGCGGACGTCGGCGTCGCAGAAGGCCACGATGTCGCCGTCGGTGACGCGCACGGCCCGCCACATGGCCTCACCCTTGCCCGGGCCGCCCGGATAGCCGGGGAGGACCGCCGAGGTGTCCCACACCACCGCCCCGGCCGCCTCGGCCAGGGCCGCGGTGGCGTCGGTCGACGCGTCGTCGATCACGACCACCTCGTCGATCACCCCCGGGCCCAGCAGGTCGCCGACCACCACCCCGACCACCTCGGCGATGGTGTCCGCCTCGTCGCGCGCCGGGATGCACACCGACACGCGCTGGCCCCCTTTGGCCTCGAGGACCCGGGCGGGGGGAAAGTCCCGGGCATCGAACGATCCGACCATGGCGTCTGCATCCTGCCACGGGCCGGCCCGATAGCCGCACGGGCCTTGGATTGACGGCCGCGGGAGATCGTGGGAACATTCATGTCGTCATCAAGAGCGGTCGAGGGACGGGCCCGTCGACGCCGCGACAACCAGTCGAGAGACGCAAGTCTACGACCAGGTGCCAATGCCCGCTTCGATGAGGAGGAAAAGCGTGTCGTTTGTCCAAGGACTCCGCTGTCGTGAATGCGCGCGTCCCTATCCGGCCGAGGCTCTGCACGTCTGCGAGCACTGCTTCGGACCCCTCGAGGTCGCCTACGACTATGACGCCATCGCCGGCCACATCTCGCGTGAGAGCATCGCCGCCGGCCCGTTGACGATCTGGCGTTACGCCGACCTGCTGCCCGCATCTCCGGAGGGAGCCATCGACCTGGGGGCGGGATTCACCCCCCTGGTGCGCGCCGACCGCCTGGCCGCGGAGATCGGCCTGGGCGAGCTGTGGATCAAAAATGACACCCTGAATCCCACCGGGTCGTTCAAGGACCGGGTCGTTTCCGTGGCCCTGACCAAGGCTCAGGAGCTCGGTTTCAAGGTGGCGGCGTGCGCGTCGACCGGCAACCTGGCCAACTCGGTGGCGGCCCACGCCGCCCACGCCGGCCTGCGCTCGGTGGTCTGCATCCCCGCCGACCTGGAGCCGGGCAAGATCGTCAACACGGCCATCTTCGGCGGGACCCTGGTCGCCCTCGACGGCACCTACGACGAGGTCAACCGGCTCTGCGCCGAGCTGGCCGACAGCCACCCGAGCTGGGCCTTCGTCAACGTCAACGTCCGGACCTATTACGCCGAGGGCTCCAAGACCCTGGCCTTCGAGGTGGCCGAGCAACTGGGCTGGGAGGCCCCCGACCACGTCGTCGTGCCCGTGGCCTCCGGCAGCCAGCTGACCAAGATTGTCAAGGGCTTCTCCGAGCTGCACCGCGTCGGCCTGCTCGACACCGCACCGTCGGTGCGCATCTCAGGGGCCCAGGCGGCGGGTTGTTCCCCCGTTGCCACCGCCTTCGCCGAGGGCCATGACTTCGTCACCCCGGTCCGGCCCGACACCATCGCCAAGTCCCTCGCCATCGGCAACCCGGCCGACGGGCCCTACGCCCTCGATGCCGTGCGCCAATCGGGCGGGGAGTTTGCGTCGGTCACCGACGACGAGATCGTGGCCGGCATCCGCCTCCTGGCCCGCACCGAGGGGATCTTCGCCGAGACCGCCGGCGGAGTCACCATCGCCTCCCTCGCCAAGCTGGCCCGCGCCGGGGTCGTCCGCCCCGACGAGCGGGTCGTGGCCTACGTGACCGGCAACGGCCTCAAGACCATCGAGGCCGTCGCCGCCCACTGCGCTCCCACCGTCACCATCGCCCCCACGCTGGCCGCCTTCGAGGCGGCCGTCGACACCGAAGAGGTTGGTTGAGCATGTCGGTCACCGTCCGGGTCCCCACCCAGCTCCGCTCCCTGTCCGGCGGGGAGAGCTCCGTCGGCGTCGACGGGTCGACCGTCGCCGAGGTGCTGGCCGCCCTGGAGGCCGCCCACCCCGGTTTCAGCGACCGCCTCTTCGACGAGAGCGGCAAGCTCCGGCGCTTCGTCAACGTGTTCGTCAACGACGAGGACATCCGCTTCCTCGGCGGCACCGATGCGGCGGTGGCCGAGGGCACCACGGTGTCGATCGTGCCGGCCGTCGCCGGCGGCTGATCCCGGGACCTGGGCTTCGGAGCGGAGCGGGTTGCGTTAGCCGCCCTGAGGCGGTTAACTGTTAGCACTCGACTGATGAGAGTGCTAACTCCCGGGTGTCACCTGGGAGCACGACCACGCTCAACACCAAGGTCACCCAATGGAGGGACGATCCACCGATGCCCAAGATGATCGCGTTCGACGAGAACGCCCGCCGCTCCCTCGAGCGGGGAATGAACCAGCTTGCCGACGCCGTGCGCGTCACCCTCGGCCCCAAAGGCCGCAATGTGGTGCTCGACAAGAAGTGGGGAGCACCCACCATCACAAACGATGGTGTCTCGATCGCCAAGGAGATCGAGCTCGAGGACCCCTACGAGAACATCGGCGCCGAGCTGGTCAAGGAAGTAGCCAAGAAGACCGACGACGTCGCCGGTGACGGCACCACCACCGCCACCGTGCTGGCCTGGGCCATGGTCCATGAGGGCCTGCGCAACGTGGCCGCCGGCGCCAACCCCATGTCGCTCAAGCGGGGCATCGAGGCCGCCGTCGAGGCCGCCGTCGCCTCCCTCCGGGCCGCCTCCATGGAGACCGAGACCAAGGAGCAGATCGCCCAGGTCGCTTCCATCTCGGCCGCCGACGCCGAGATCGGTGGTCTCATCTCCGAGGCCATCGACAAGGTGGGCAAGGATGGGGTCATCACCGTCGAGGAGTCCCAGACCTTCGGCATGGATCTCGAGCTGGTCGAGGGGATGTGCTTCGACAAGGGCTACATCTCCCCCTACTTCTCGACCGACACCGAGCGGATGGAGGCGTCGCTCGACGACCCCTACATCCTTTTCGTCGGTTCCAAGATCACCGCCGTGCGCGACCTGCTCCCGCTGCTCGAGAAGGTCATGCAGTCCTCCAAGCCCCTCGTGATCATCTGCGAGGACCTCGAGGGCGAGGCCCTGGCCACCCTGGTGGTCAACAAAATCCGCGGCACGTTCAAGTCCGTGGCCGTCAAGGCCCCCGGCTTCGGCGAGCGCCGCAAGGCCATGCTCCAGGACATGGCCATCCTCACCGGAGGTCAGGTCATCACCGAAGAGGTCGGCCTCAAGCTGGAGAACACCACCCTCGACCTGCTGGGCCGGGCCCGCAAGGTCGTCGTCACCAAGGACGAGACCACCGTCGTCGAAGGTGCCGGCACCGACGACGACATCAAGGGTCGGATCAACCAGATCAAGGCCGAGATCGAGAACACCGACTCGGACTACGACCAGGAGAAGCTCCAGGAGCGCCTGGCCAAGCTGTCCGGCGGCGTGGCTGTCATCAAGGTCGGTGCCGCCACCGAGGTGGAGCTCAAGGAGAAGAAGCACCGCATCGAGGATGCCGTGTCCACCACCAAGGCCGCTGTCGAAGAAGGCGTCGTCCCCGGCGGTGGGGTGGCCCTGCTCCGGGCCCGTCCCGCGGTGCTCGAGGCGGCCGAGAAGCTCGAAGGCGACGAGGCGACCGGGGCCCGCATCGTGGCCCGGGCCATCGAGGAGCCCCTCAAGCAGATCGCCGTCAACGCCGGCCTCGAGGGTGGGGTCATCGTCGAGAAGGTGCGCAACCTGAAGTCGTCGGCCGAGGGCCTCAACGCGGCCACCGGTGAGTACGAGGACCTGTTCAAGGCCGGCGTCATCGACGCGGCGAAGGTGACCCGCTCGGCCCTGCAGAACGCGGCGTCGATCGCGGCGCTGTTCCTCACCACCGAGGCCGTCATCGTGGACAAGCCCGAAGAGGACGGTGGGGGCGGCATGCCCGGTGGGGGCATGGAGGACTTCTAACCCCGTCTCTGTCTTTGTCGACTGGCGGTGGGCCGGTCCCCTCGGGGGCCAGGCCGCCGTGCTGTCCCAGGGCTCCTACAACGGGTGCCTTCCCCAGAC
>JBPCNZ010000154.1:0-87723 GCA_051000755.1 Acidimicrobiales bacterium
GGGGGGGGGGGGGAGGTCCCCGGTGTTGTAGATCCCCACCAGCCCCCCGCACTGTGGGCGGACCTCCCCGGCGAAGACGCCGGCGCGCGTCCGGTTCGTCCCCCCGATCAGCACATCGAAGGGGCGGTCCCTGCGTCCGTAGCCGTGGAGGGCGACAGCCACCTCCACTTGATCGAGGAAGTGACGCAGGAGGGCCGACCGGGCCGGGTCGACAAGGGCGGAGGCGACGTGCCAGCGAAGCTGAGCGGGCGGTCGACGGTGTACCAGGACGCGCCGGCCACCTCCGCCGCCGCCCGGGCGATCGGCAAGGTCCCCGCTTCCAAACCACCGTGGAAGGCCATGAATCCGAAGGTGGAGCCCAAGACACAATCCTCGACGACGTCGGCCCGGGCCAGCAAAGCGCTCCACGAGGCGCGCGTGGGCGGGGTGGGCGGATCCGGTTCGATCACGGCCGAGTCGTCCCCGGCCCACGCTGCACGGCCGCCGTGTAGCGAGCGGCCGTCCGGCGTTCCTCGGAGCTGGAGGCCTCACCGCCGGTCGGGTTCCACCTCAAGCGGAGGTCGAGGGTGACCTCGGCGCCCTCGACGGGGGCGAACGGCGGCAGGATCACGGCCACCTTGCCCACCCGGGCGACGGCGTCGGCCGCGACCCCACCTGACCAATGCCACGTCCTCGACCCTCCCGGCCAGCGCAGGGTCGCCGTGGTGGTGCCGGTGATCGGCATCCGCAGGTCGTTGACCACGTGGACGGCGAGGGCGACGGTCTGGCCCGGTCCGTAGGACGGCGCCGGCCGGTCGGCCACCACGATGACCGGCGCGCAGGCGGAGGCCAGAGCGTGGTATCCGGCCTTGGGTTGGCGTTCGTAGTCGAGCACGGACCAGCTGATGGCCGGTTGGGCGTCGGCGAAGAAGAACTGGCAGAACCCCCCGGTGGGGCGGTATTTGAGCCGGCGAAGAGTCTCGATGTGGAAGCGGATGAGCGTGGCCTGGTAGGCCTGGGTGGCGTCGCGCCACTCGTCGAAGGTGGCGTGGCCGCCAGGGGGAACGTGGCGGTCGAGGGCGGTCTTCTGCAGGCTGTGGTGCCCGCCGAGCTCGTCCCAGTCCAGGGCCGGCCAGCGCTCGGGATGGGCGAAGGCGGCGTTGGCGGGCACGGCCTGGGCTCCGAACTCGCCGACGAAGCGGGCCAGGATGGGGAAGCGGGCCAGGTTCCGCGGCAGGTCCCGCTCGTCGCCGTGGTACCAGCCGAAGTATAGGTGGCTGTCGGTGCCCCCGGCGGGGTGGGGGAGTACCCCGGAGTGGGCCACGACCGGCCTGGTCCCATCGGCTTTCTCCAGCGCCCGCTTGATGGAACGGTCCAGGGCCGTCTTGTTCCACGTCGGCAGCATCTGGCCGGCGAGGAAGCGGGCGACCGCCCGGGTATCCGGTTCGTCGCCCGGTGCCCGCTCCAGGGCCAGGGGCTCGTTGTGGCCGCACCAGATGGCCAGGGAGGGGTGGTGCCCGAGCAGGGTGACGGCCTGGCGGGCCTGGCGGACGGCCTGGCGGCGGACGCGTGCGTACCCCCATTGCAGGGGCAGGTCCTGCCAGATCAGCATCCCGGCCCGGTCGGCGGCGTCGTAGAACTCGGGGCGGGTGACGTGGGCGTGGACCCGGACCAGATCGAGCCCGGCCTGGCGGGCCAGGTCGACATCGCCCGCCAACTGTTCGGGAGTGGCCTCGGCCAGGGCGCGACGGGTTGGTCCGCAGTTCGTGCCCTTGAGGAACAACCGCTCGCCGTTGACGCTGGCCACGAAGTTTCGCATCCGGATCTGGCGCAGGCCGGTCGTCACCGTACGGCGGTCACTACATCCGGCCGGTGTGCCCACCGAGACCGTCACCGTGTGGAGGGGCTGAGCTCCCAGGGCGTGAGGCCACCACAGGGCGGGACGGTCCACGATGACCCGCCACCGGACTCGGTTGACCCCAGCGGCCAGGGTCTCGCCGGTTGATCGTTCGGCAACGACGGCGGCCTCAAGAGGTCCGGCAGCGCCGACCCCAGGGTCGGCCTCAGCGGCGGTGTCGGCCTGGGCGGCGACAACGGTGGCCACCGACACCGTGCCCGACTCGAGGGTGTCGATCTCGGCTTCCAGATCCAGCGTCGCCCGTTCCGCGGTCGCCTCCCTGCACGTGACGCGGAGGGACACGATCCGCACCGGCCCGGTCTCGTCGAGGGTGACCGGCGCCCAGATGCCCCCGGGCGTCCACTCCTGGTTGATGCAGTCCCAGTGCTCGAAGATGCCGGTCAGGTTGCGTTTGGCCCGCCGGTCGGTGGGCCGGTTGCAGGCCACCTCCACCGCCAGGACGTGCTCCCGTCCCGCCGCCAGGCGGTCGGTGACCTCGAAGCTGTGGGGGAAGAAGTAACCTTCGGTGTCACCCAGGTAGGCACCGTCCAGCCATACATCGCCCTGGTAGA
This sequence comes from Acidimicrobiales bacterium, assembly GCA_051000755.1. Classification (GTDB taxonomy): domain Bacteria; phylum Actinomycetota; class Acidimicrobiia; order Acidimicrobiales; family Palsa-688; genus JALZAH01. The sequence goes on from JBPCNZ010000154.1 coordinate 2,449, forward strand.
ACATCCCCGCAAAGTGCAGCCATGACCGTCGGGTCGCACCAGGCTCATCGGCGTGGAAGCGGCGGCGGTACAGCAGGGGCCCGTCGGACGAGGCGAAGGCGGCCTCGGACCTCCAATGGCCCGGCACCGTGACCGGAACCCAGTCGCGGTCATCGAGGCCGGGATCGGGCAGGCGCCGACGGAGCTCGTCGTCGGCTTCTCTGGCCAGCCACGTTCCGCTGAGGTCCATCGCACCCAGATCCATCCTGGCGAAGGTAGTGGCCGACCCGGTGCTGGCGACTCGGCAATGAGCCTGACCTCAACGTCTGGTTACCTCAACGTCTGCCTACCCCAACACGTTGCCCAGAGCACCGGTGAGTCCTCCCAGCAAACCCGGGGGTGCGGGCGCCGCCCGGTTCTGGCAGGTGCCGAGCTGGATGTTGAGTATCTGCAGGCCGCTACAGGTCGGGGTGAGGGTGACACCGGCCGCCGGCGCGCTGGGCGAACCGATGACGACCCCCAGGCCGCCGCTGGCGGGCTGGTTGACCGAGGCCACGCCGGGCACGTTCAGCAGATGGGTGGTTTGGGGGGGCGGTGACGTCACCGGCGGCGGACGGGTGCCGGGGTTGACCGGCGGGGGCCCGGGCGATCCGGGGTTCGGCGTGCCGCTCGCCGGCGGGGTGGCGGCAGGGGCGCTCGGCGCCTGGGCCGCGGCTGCCGCAGCGGCCTGGCTGGCCGCGCTGCCCTCGCCGACGAGGATGGGGTTGGATGACCCTGCGCCCCCGGTGGTCAGCGCCGCGGTGCCAAAGCCGGCCCCGCCGCCCAAGCTGTTGGCGAAGCCGTTGGCGCCGCCTCCCGGCCCGAAGATCAGGTTGTTGTGCCCGCCGGGGGCGGACGGGTTGACGGGAGGGCCGCCGGTGGCGGGCGGCGCCGAGATGGCGGCGGCCGGCCCGGTCGACTTCGGCGAGGAAGCCACCGTGAGCACACCCAGGCCGACCATGCCGAGGGCGACCAGGCCGCCGCAGGCGATGCCCAGAGGGCGGGCGGCCCGCTCTGCCAGCCACTCCGAGGCCGGCGCCAACCGGCCCGCAGGGGTCACCGTCATCGAGTTCTTCCACCGCCTGATCGTCGCCGCCTCCATGGTGGCCGGCACGGTCGCCGCCAACGGGCGCAGCGCGGCGCCGAGGTGGTTGGGCACGGCGATGCCGGCCTGGGCGAAGCGACTCAGGAGGCCCTGGCGGCCCCGATCGGCGAGTTGAGCGGCGACGGGAACTGAGACGCCGAGGATGGTCGCCACCGCTGGACGGTCTAGCTGCTCGACCTCGGTCAGCCACACCGCCGCCCGCCAACGCTCCGGAAGGCTCCGGAAGGCGGCCACGGTTGCCGTCGCCGCTTGGGGGGCCGCCCCGTCGTCGGAGCCTGAGGCCTTGGTCGGAGCTGACGCCTTGGTGGCGCGCACCTGGTCCATGGCCGCCCGGTAGACCTCGGTGAGCAGCGCCGGGCGGAACGGTGACTCGGCGCTGAGCCGTCGCCGCCGGAGACCTCGCAGAACCTGGCTGAACCCTTCGGCGACCGCGTCCGCAGCCGACCCGGGGCGCGGGCTCACGGCCTGGGCCAGTCTCCACGACGTCTGACTGTGCCGGCGGTACAACTCCTCGAACGACGACCGGTCCGCCCGGGCGGCCGTGCGGGCCAGATCCGCCTCCGTCCGAAATGCGACACCCCCCGGCGTCATAGGTAGGGCAACTGTGCTCATGACCACCTGTGCCTCGTCTGTCCTTGGACCTGGATCCGTTCGAGCGGCGTGACAACGCCGTGCTCTCTCTCTGTACCCGCCACTTCTACCTGACATGCCCCGACTCCTGCCAGTGGTCGGAGGTCCACAGCGGGATTTCCTGCGGGGATGCCCTGACGAATGCGACAGGACGGACAACAGCGGCCAGAACGGAGAAACGGTTGCCTCGCCGGTGCCGGTCACCTCCGGGCCTCTGCGGCCCCGGTCGGGCTGGTCGGGTTGTCCGAGCCCGGCGGTAGCGTACCGCCCATGACCTCGCGACCCGCGACTCTCGGCCAGCTTCGTGACTCCGGTTGGGTGTCGGTGCCCATCAAGGAGGAGGTTCGACGCAACGCGGCCGCCGCCATCGCCGCCGGCCGCCCGGTCGTCGAGGGTGTCGTGGGCTACGACGACACCGTGCTCCCTCAGATCGAGCACGCGGTCCTCGCCGGCCACGACATCATCTTCCTGGGCGAGCGGGGCCAGGCCAAGACCAGGATGATCCGGGGCCTCACCGGCCTGCTCGACGAGTGGCTCCCGATCGTGGGCGGCTCGGAGATCCTCGACGACCCCTACGCACCGGTCTCCCGCTACGCCCGGGACCTGACCGCCGAGCGGGGCGACGATACGCCGGTGGAGTGGGTGCATCGCGACACCCGCTTCGGCGAGAAGCTGGCCACCCCCGATACCTCCATCGCCGATCTGATTGGCGAGGTCGACCCCATCAAGGTGGCCGAGGGCCGGTACCTCTCCGATGAGCTGACGATGCACTACGGCCTGGTCCCGAGGACCAACCGGGGCATCTTCGCCATCAACGAGCTGCCCGACCTGGCGGAGCGCATCCAGGTCGGCCTGCTCAACGTCCTCGAGGAGCGCGATGTCCAGGTGCGGGGCTACAAGATCCGCCTCCCGCTCGACGTGATGCTCGTGGCTTCAGCCAACCCAGAGGACTACACCAACCGGGGGCGCATCATCACCCCCCTCAAGGATCGCTTCGGTGCCCAGATCCGCACCCACTACCCGCTCGACGTGGCCACCGAGATCGAGGTGGTCCACCAGGAGGCCGTGACGTTCGAGGTCGAGGGCGTGACCGTCAACGTGCCCGACTACATGACGGAGATCGTGGCCACGCTCTCGCAGTTGGCCCGCCAGAGCCCCCACGTCAACCAGCGGTCGGGCGTGTCGGTGCGCCTCAGCGTGGCCAACTACGAGACCCTGGTGGCCAGCGCCGCCCGGCGGTCTCTGCGGCTGGGCGAAACCGACGCCTCTCCCCGGATCAGCGATCTGGACGCCCTGGCCGCATCGACGTCGGGCAAGATCGAGATCGAGACCATCGAGGAGGGTCGGGACTCGCAGGTGATCGAGCGGTTGGTGTCGCAAGCGGTGCTGGCCGTGTTCCGCTCCCGGGTCCAGATGGATCAGGTGCGAGATGCCCTCGAATCGTTCGACACGGGCAGCGTCGTCCACGCCGGCGACGACGTGGCGTCGGACCGATTGGTACAGGTCCTCACGGACATCCCGGCGTTGCGCGAGCCGGTGATCGGCCTGGCCGGCAGCGAGTCGCCCGCGGCCGTGGCGTCGGCCGTCGAGTTGATCCTCGAGGGGCTTCACCTGACCAAGCGCCTGAACAAGGACGCGGCCGGCACCCGTTCCACCTACCGCGCCCGCTAGGTCGGCCTCATCCCGCCCACGGCGGCTGGCAGCACTCACAAGCGTAGGCCCACCGCCCGGCCAGGTCCCAGCGCCGGATCGACGTGCCGCAGCGAGCACAGTGCTCCTGCTTGTAGACGTAGCGGGTCCGGCCGTCGGCCACGTCGGCCACGTCGGGATCGCCGGGGTCGACGGTGACGATGCGACGGGACTGGACCCCTCGACGCAGCATGGTTACGAGCGTGGTCCACAGGGCCTCCCACTCGTCGTGGTCCAGGGTGCGGGCCGGGCGTAGGGGATGGATGCGCCGGGTGTAGAGGGCCTCGGCCCGGAACACGTTGCCGACGCCGGCGACGAGAGACTGGTCCATGATCGCCACGCCGATCGGTCCCCGCCGCCGGGACAGCTTGGCCCAGGCCCGTTCGGGATCGGCATCGGCCCGGAGGGGGTCGGGGCCGAGGCGGGCGATGATGGCGTCCACGTCGTGAGGGCCAAGGACGTCGCAGGCCGTGGGGCCGGTCAGATCGAACACGGCGCCGGGGCCAGCCAGTCGCAGACGTACCTGACGGTGGGTTTCGGGAGGAGGAGGGGAATGGCGCCACCAGGTGCCGAACAGGCCCAGATGGACGTGGACCGTCCGGTCGCCTGCGAACCGGTAGAAGAGGTGCTTGCCCCAGGCCTCCACCGTCGCCAGCTCGGTGCCGTCGACCAACCCCGCGCCCGCCGCGAAACGCCCCTGGGGGGAGGAGACCGCGACGCGGTGACCGGCCAGGGCCCGGGCCTGATCCCGGGCGGCGCGATGAATGGTGTGGCCCTCTGGCACGCCGCCATCATGGCGTAGCGTTCATCCATGGCTCGGTTCTCGTACTCCCGATGGGACGGCACCCAGGTCGGCTTCGACGTCGGCGCTGATGACGTGTTCTCCGAGCTGACCGACGAGCTGGCCTATCACGGGGACCCCAACCAGGCGTTGCAGCGGCTCATGCAACGCGGCTTCACCGATCGCAACGGGGACCGGGTGGCGGGCATGCGGGAGATGCTCGAGCACCTTCGCCAGCGTCGTCGCGAGCTGCTGGAGCGCCACGATCTGGGCGGGGCCTACGAGGACATCGCCGAACGACTGCGAGACGTCGTTGACCGTGAGCGCGACGGGATCGACGCCTTGGAGGAGGAGGCCCGGGCGTCCGGTGACGAGCGGCGCCACCAGGTCACCGCGGAGGCGGCGGCGGAGAAGCGTATGAACCTCGACCTGCTCCCCCCCGACCTCGCCGGTCAGGTGCAGAGCCTGCAGAACTACGAATGGACGTCTTCGGATGCCAGGGAGCGCTTCGAGGCCCTGATGGACGAGCTGCGCTCCGAGATGATGCAGGGCATGTTCAACCAGATGTCCGAGGCCATGGCCGATGTGTCACCCGAGGCCATGCAGCGGTCCAAGGACATGTTCAACGACCTGAACCGGATGATCGAGGCTCGCTCGGCAGGAGCCGACACCGATCGCATGTTCGCCGAGTTCATGGAGAACTACGGGGACATGTTCCCCGGATCCCCGTCCACCCTGGACGAGTTGCTGGAGATGATGGCGGCCCAGATGGCGGCCATGTCCCAGATGCTCGCCTCCATGAGCCCGGAGCAGCGAGCCCAGCTCCAGGCTCTCTCCGAGGCCCTGATGGAGGACATGGACCTGCGCTGGCAGGTCGAGCGCCTGGGTGCCAACCTGCGCAACGCCCTGCCCCAGATGGGCTGGGACCAGAGCCGCCCCTTCGAGGGCACCGACCCTCTTGGCTTCGCCCAGGCCGGCTCGGTCATGGGCGAGCTCAGTGACATGGACCAGCTCGAGAACCTCCTGTCCTCGGGGTCCAGCCCCGGGGCACTGGCCGACGTCGACCTGGAGAAGGCGGCGGAGATCCTCGGTGCCGACGACGCCCGGTCCCTCGAGGCCATGGCCCGGGTGGCGCGCCAGTTGAAGGATGCCGGTCTCATCGACCAGCGGGAGGGGCGCATGGAGCTAACCCCCCGGGGCTTGCGTCGCATCGGCCAGAACGCCCTCTCCGACCTGTTCTCCCGGTTGGTCAAGGACCGCATGGGCCGCCATGTCGTCGAGCGGGTCGGGATCGGCCACGAGCGGACCTATGAGACCAAGGCCTACGAGTGGGGTGACCCCTTCAACCTGTCGATCGAGCGGACGGTGCGCAACGCCGTGGGCCGGGCCGGTCCCGGCACCCCCGTCCGCCTCTCGCCAGAGGACTTCGAGGTCGACCGGACCGAGACGATGACGAGCACATCGACCGTGCTGGCGCTCGACCTGTCCCTGTCCATGCCCATGGGGGACAACTTCCTGGCCGCCAAGAAGGTGGCCATCGCCCTCCAGTCGCTCATCACCACTCAGTTTCCCCGGGACTATCTGGGCCTCGTCGGCTTCGGGGAGGTGGCCAGGGAGCTGCGTTCGACGTCGCTGCCGGAGGTGTCCTGGGACTACACCTACGGCACCAACATGCAACACGCCCTGATCCTGGCCCGGCGGATGCTGGCCCACCAGCACGGCACCAAGCAGATCATCATGATCACCGACGGCGAGCCGACCGCTCATCTGGTCCCCGGCAGCGACCGGGCCTATTTCTCCTATCCGCCGTCGCCCGAGACCGTCCGCCTGACTCTGGCCGAGGTGTCCCGGGCCACCAGGGACTCGATCACCATCAACACCTTCATGCTCGGCGCCACCGGGTACCTGCGCGACTTCGTGGAGAGGATGACCCAGCTGAACCGGGGCCGGGCGTTCTTCACCACCCCCGAGACGCTGGGCGACTACGTGTTGGTGGACTTCTTGGACCAGAAGCGGACGACCCGGGGCGGCCGCCGCAGCGCCTGAGTCCCGGTTTGTGCCAGGGTCTTGCATGCGCGTCGTCGTCATCGGCTGCGGCCGGGTCGGTTCCGAGTTGGCCGTTCGGCTGACCGGGGAAGGTCACGACGTGGTCATCGTCGACAAGAACCAGCATGCCTTCCGCCGGTTGCCGTCGGATTGGGGCGGCGAGGCGGTCGTTGGCTACGGCATCGACCGCGACGACCTCGAGCGGGCCGGGATCCGCCAGGCGGCCGCGGTGGCCGCGGTGACCAGCGGGGACAACACCAACATCCTGGTGGCGCGCATCGCCCGGGAGAACTTCGAGGTTCCCCACGTGGTGGCCCGCATCTACGATCCGCGCCGGGCGTTGATCTACCAGCGGTTGGGGATCCCCACGGTTGCCACCGTGAGCTGGACGGTGGACCAGGTCGTGCGCCGCCTCCTGCCCGAGGAGATGCTCACGGCCTGGACGGACCCTACCGGCGCGGTGAGCATGCTGGAGCGCACCCTGCCGGAACGGTTCGCGGGCCAGAAGCTGTCCCTCCTGGCCGAGCCGGGCCGATTCGCCCCGGTGCTGGTCACCCGCAGCGGGCGGGCCCGGCTGGCCACCTCTGACATGGTGGGCCAGGACGGCGACGTGGTGCTGTTCTCCGTCGACGGCAACGCCTTCGAGGAGCTCGCCAAGCGGTTGGCCGGGGAGGGACCGGGATGAAGGTCGTCATCGCCGGTGGGGGAAGTGTCGGAACGTCGATCGCCCACGACCTGTGTGCCGGAGGCCATCAGGTGCTGCTCATCGAACGGGATGTGGAGCGGGTCGAGCGTCTCTCGGACAGCCTCAGTTGCGCCTTCCTCGCCGGGGACGCCTGCGAGGTCTCCACCCTGGCGGCAGCCGGGACCGCCGAAGCCGATGTGGTCGTGGCGGCGACCGGCGACGATGAGGACAACCTGGTCGTGGCCCTGCTGTCCAAGCAGGAGTTCGCCGTCCCCAGAGTCATCGCCCGCGTCAACCACCCGAAGAACCGGTGGCTGTTCAACGAGACGTGGGGCGTCGACGTGTCGGTGTCGACGCCCCACCTGATGACCGCCCTGGTCGAGGAGGCGGTCTCGGTTGGGACGCTGGTCCGCCTGCTGCACTTCGCCGAGGGCCAGGCTGGGCTCGTCGAGGTGACCCTGGCCGAGGACTCGCCGGCCGCTGGGACTCAGGTGGCTGACCTGGGGGTGCCGAGGGACGCCAGCATCGTCACGGTGATCCGCGACCGGCGGGTGGTGGTCCCGCGGGGCAACACCGTGCTCGAGGCCGGCGACGAGGTGATCGCTCTGGTCACCGAGGACTCCGAGGAACCGATGCGGGCGTTGCTGGTCGGCCCCGAGCTCGGCCAGTCCCGGGTCGGGGTGACCAGGCCGGTCACCCCCAAGCAGGGGGAGGACGCCGGGAACGCCTGAGCACCGGCGCCAGGGACCGGCTCAGGGTGCCAACCGGGTCTGGTAGGCGGCCAGGGTGGCGTCGTCGAAGGTCACCAGGCGGACCAGGCGCACCTCGGTCGCCGCCGATCGCAGGGTGGCCACGGCCACCGCCGCAGCGCCGTCTACCGGATAGCCGTACGCGCCGGTCGAGATGGCCGGGAACGCCATGCTGGTGGCACCGAGCTCGTCGGCCACCGCCAGGCAGCGCCGGTAGCACGAGGCCAGGAGATCGGCCTCGCCCCGCCCGGTGGATGGCACCGTTGACGCCGCCCCGCCGGCCAGGGCCTCGTTGGCCGCGTTGACGACGGCGTCGATTACCTCGGTGGTGATGTCGCCTGGCGTGGTGACGATCTCCATGGGGGCCCTCCTAGCACGCCTGAGCCTAGAAGTTGTGGATTTCCCCTTGCGTCGGGGGCCCCGACCGGCGAAGATCACAAACGTGTAGTTACATCGGTGCCACGCAGAGCTGTTCTGCCGGTGCTCGATTGAGGGGAGTCCCGATGAGCCAGGTTCTCGATCTGTTGTTGCAAAAGCCCGAACCGGTCTGGCAGCGCCGAGCAAACTGCATGGGCGTCGACCCCGATCTGTTCTTCCCGGAGCGGGGAGCCTCCACCCGGGAGGCCAAGGAGGTGTGCCGGGGCTGCGTGGTCCAGGAGGACTGCCTCGAATACGCCTTGGCCAACGGCGAGAAGTTCGGCATCTGGGGCGGCCTCTCCGAACGGGAGCGTCGGCGCATCCGACGGCGCCGTTCGTTGGAGCGCCGAACCGAAGGAACCGCTTCCTAGGCCCCCGAGCCGGTCACCACCCCTGTCCCACATCTTGGAGACTTCCCCCATCGAGGCCCGCCTGTTCGAGGCGGGCCTCGATCGTGGTGGACGGGTCGAGGTCCAGTTCCGGCCACCGGTGACGGGGCACGGCGTCGAGCACCGAACGGGGCGCCAGGCCAACGAGCTCGGCCCGGGCCACCTCCGCTTGATAGGCGACGGCATCGAAAGCGGCGGCAGGGCCGACCACGGACGGCCGGGTCAGGTTGCACGACACCTGCACCTCGGTGCCGACCTCCAGGGCCAGGGTGCGCAGGTCGGGGGTCCGCAGCGCCGAGGCGATGCGCCGGGCCAGGTCGAGATCCGGCTTGACCAGCCACAGGTTGTAGGCCACCAGGATGCTCCGGGCCCCGACCGCTACGGCCCCGGCCCGGGGATGGGGATGGAGGGGCCCGGCATCGGGATCGAGGGTCACCCACGCCTGGCGCCGGACGTCGGGGAGTGTGCGCTCGGGACCGTAGGCAAAGCAGGGCAGGTCGAGGGTGTCCCCGGCCCAGCGGATGAAGCTGTCTCGGGCGTCGATGGCAACGGACGGCCGACCGTCGGCCACGGGCCAGCCGTCGAGCGCCACCCACGGCACCACGTCGAGGACGCCAATCCGGGGGTGGACCCCCGAGTGGGCGCTCAGGTCGAGACGGGCCACGACCGCTCGGGCCAGGCGCCGGACGCTGGCCTCGACCTCCGGGCCGGGGCCGGCGATGGTCAGCACCGAGCGGTGGTGGTCGGGGTCCCGATGGACATCCAGCAGCTCGGCGCCCGTCTCGGATGCCAGAGCGTCGATGACGTCGTCGTCGCGTCCCTCGCTGATGTTGACCACACATTCGAGCATCGGCTGTCGCTCCTCACGGGGCCCCTGGCGACCGGGTCCCCGTCGATCATGCCGGTCCTCGCCACCGATATGGGTGACGGTCTCGTCGATCGGGGTCATCCCGAAGCGCCCTCGGCAGCGAAGAACACCGCGGTCCGGCGACGGGCCCGGCTCACCTACGAGCCAAACCTTCACACGAGGAGTAAGCTTCCGACATGGTCTTGGCCAACATTATGGGTACTGACGGGATCATCGTTCTGGTGATCCTGCTCGTTGTGGTCTTCGGGGGGAGTCAGCTGCCGAAGCTGGCTCGCAACGTGGGCTCGGCAGGCAAGGAGTTCCGCAAGGGGCAGGAGGAGGCCGAGGCCGAAGAGGCTGCCAAGGCCGACAAGAAGCCGGTGACGCCTGCGGTCAATCCGGCTCCCACCCCGCCCCCGCCGGTCGCCTCGGCACCGGCCGAGGACAAGGTGACGCTGAGCAAAGCTGAGCTCAACGCCCTCCTCGACGAGCGCGAGGCCCGGAGCAAGGGCGAAGCCAACAACAACTGAGCGATCAGGGGTCTTGGGCCGGGCCGGGCTCAATATCTCGACGCTTCTTGCCGAAAAACGGGCGGCCCTATCCCTGTCCAGCTGCCGCCATGCCGGGGTCAGTGGGGCCGGGTCAGTCGGGGGGCGGGGTCACTCGGGCGGGGGGGTCAGTCGACGGTGATGGCGCCCGCACGGCGGCGACGGGCGATGCGGCGCCGCTCCCGCTCGGAAGCGCCACCCCAGACACCGTGCTCGATGCGGTTGTACAGGGCGTACTCCAGGCAGGGGGCCTGAACGGCGCAGTCGGCGCAGATGCGTCGGGCCAAGTCGACGCCGACCCCGTCACTGGGGAAGAACGTCTCCGGCGGAAGCTCCCGGCACTTGCCGTCTGCCATCCATTCGGTATCCATCGAAAAAAGACCTCCGTCGACTCGTGGTTAAGACACCCGGCGGCTGCCAAAAGTTCCCCGGACGAGGCATTCCTCGTCAACAACACTGGGGTGGAGCGGAGGGGAAGGCACCTCTGCCGCGGTGCCCCGCTCAAGCGGGCGTAGACCTGACGGTCATGATACCCGGTCAGCTCTCACTTGGCCAGCCTCGCAACCTGAAAAGGAGGTAAAAGGGCAGGTGACAGGCTGACACGTGCGGCTGCTACGGTCGCCTGCGACCGACGAGCAAGGGGGGCCCGTGAGCCAGACGGCAACCGATCGTATCGAGTGCCAGTGGTGCCGATCCCAGAACCTGGCGGGCCAGACGACCTGCGCGGTGTGCGGGGCGCCCCTCGACAGGGCCAACCTCGTCAGCGAGTCCGGGTGGCGGGAGGCCCCCCGACTGCGGGACATGACCGAGTTCCGGTTCTCCAACAGCACCTGCCAGGTGGAGGGAGAACTGGTGCCCGTGGCCGAGATCAACCTGGCGCCGGGAGACTCGGTCTTCTTCGAGCATCACGTCCTGCTCTGGAAGGACGAGTCGGCACCACTGTCGGCCCTGTCGACCGGCGGTGGCATGAAGAGGATGCTGGGCGGGATGCCCTTCGTCATCTCCATGGCCCACGGCCCGGGCCGGGTGGCGTTCTCGCGGGATGCCTCCGGGGAGGTCGTGGTACTGCCCCTGCACCCCGGCATGGAGCTCGACGTCCGCGAGCACGCCTTCCTGGTGGCGTCCCACTCGATCGCGTACTCCTTCGTCCGCATCAAGGGCATGACCAACGTGATGCACGGCGAGGGCATGTATATGGATCGCTTCGTGACCGCCGGCGAGCCGGGGATCCTGTTGCTGCACGGGTATGGCAACGTGTTCCAGCGGGTGCTCGGAGAGGGCGAGAAGATCCTGGTCGAGCCGGGCGGCTTCTTGTACAAGGACTCGTCGGTCCAGATGCAGACCGTCCAGCAGAACGTCAAGACCGGCATGCTCCGCCACGGCATGTACCTGGCCGAGATGACCGGGCCTGGACGGGTCGGCATCCAGTCCATGTACGTCCACCACCACTCCTCCTGATGACCACCCAGGACCCGTCCACCTACGTGTGCCGGTACTGCCGGTTGCCGAGCGACGCGTCGGGGCCATCGTGCCCCAACTGCGGGGCACCCGTTGATGTCACCGCGGTGCGCAGCGACTCGGGATGGCTCGAGCTCCCCGCCATCAAGGACATGGCCCGCATCCAGATGGGCCGTTCCTCGGCCCAGATCGAGGGCCTGTACGTTCCCGTCGCCGACTTCGGGCTGCACCCCGAGGACTGGATCTACTTCTCCCACCACGTCCTGTTGTGGGCCGAGACGACCGTTCAGATGGAGAGCATGCCCATGCCGGGCGGCTGGAACCGCAAGCTGGCGGGCCTGCCCCTGGTCATGATGCGGGCGGCCGGTCCCGGCCACATCGCTCTGTCTGCCGATGCCCCCGGCGAGGTCGTCGCCATCCCCCTGCCGGCCGGAGGCGAGGTGATGGTCCGCGAGCATGCGTTCCTGGCCGCCACCGGTTCCATCGACTACGCATGGGACCAGTCGGGCATCTGGTACGTGACCGGATCCGGTGACGACCGAGAGACCCACTACCCGCTGGGTTGGGCGGTGGACCGCTTCTGGGCCCGCGAACCGGGGCTGCTGCTGTTGCACTCGCCGGGCAACACGTTTCTCCGCGACCTGGCCCCGGGCGAGCCCATCTGCGTGCAGCCTGGCGCCCTGCTCTACAAGGACCCCTCGGTGGGGATGCAGCTGCACATCGAGTACCCGGCCACCTCGGGGGTGAGCTTCAATCGCCGCTACAGCATGCGCAACGTATGGTTGCGGCTATGGGGCCCCGGTCGCGTCGCCATCAAATCGGTGTTCCACCAGGGCGAGACGGGCGGCTACATCACCACCAGCTCTCCCGCCACCGTTCACCAGTGGTGAGGGCGCGGCCCCGGCCGAGCCCCCGAGCGGGACCCGGTGGAGACCAGCGGGGACATTGCCCAACCTCCGCGCCCTTGACAAGCGGGGCCGGTGCGTCCGATGATGGGCCGACATGGCCCCGCTGACCGGTCTCCTCCTTCTCGTGTAGGCGAGCACCCCCATCGGTGCTCGCCCGAGCCTCCTGCGCCCTCTGGGCCGGGAGGTTTTTTCGTTCCCCAAGCCCCCTGCCGAAAGGTCCACGATGGCCCCCTACGCCTACCCGACGCCCTGCGACATGCCGTACGAGAAGTATCAGCCGACGCGGCCGCTCGAGCTTCCCGACCGGACCTGGCCCGACGCCAAGCTGAGCCGGGCGCCGACGTGGTGCAGCGTGGACCTCAGGGACGGCAACCAGGCCCTCATCGACCCCATGGACTCGGCCCGCAAGCTGGCCATGTTCGAGACGCTCATCGCCATGGGCTTCAAGCAGATCGAGGTCGGCTTCCCCTCGGCGTCCCAACCCGACTTCGACTTCATCCGCCAGATCATCACCGAGGACCGGATCCCCGACGACGTCACCATCCAGGTCCTGGTCCAGTGCCGGGCCGAGCTGATGGACCGCACCTTCGAATCCCTGGTCGGGGCCCACTCTGCGATCATCCACTTTTACAACTCGACGTCGACCCTGCAACGGCGGGTGGTCTTCGGCCTGGACAAGGGCGGGATCATGGACATCGCCACCTCCGCGGCCGACCTCATCATGAAGATGGAGGATCGCCTGCCCGGTACCGCCGTGACCTACGAGTACTCGCCGGAGAGCTTCACCGGCACCGAACCCGATTTCGCCGTCGAGATCTGTGAGGCGGTCATGGACGTCGTCGGCCCCACCCCCCACAAGCCCATGATCCTGAACCTTCCGGCCACCGTCGAGATGTTCACCCCGAACGTCTACGCCGACGTCATCGAGTGGTTCGGCCGCACCGTGCGCGACCGTGACTCGGTCGTCCTCAGCCTGCACCCCCACAACGATCGGGGCACGGCGATCGCCGCCGCCGAGCTGGCCCAGCTGGCCGGCGCTCAGCGGGTGGAGGGCACCCTGTTCGGCAACGGCGAGCGGACGGGCAACGTCGACGTCGTCACCCTGGCCATGAACCTGTTCTCCGAGGGAATCGATCCCCGCCTGGACATCTCCGACATCGACCACCTCCGCCGCGTGGCGGAGCACTGCACCCGCCTGCCGGTCCACCCCCGTCACCCCTACGTCGGCGAACTGGTCTACACCGCCTTCTCCGGTAGCCACCAGGACGCCATCAAGAAGGGCATGCACGCCCTCGACGGCCACTACGAGCGGTGGGAGGTGCCATACCTGCCCATCGACCCCAAGCACACGGGCCGAACCTACGAGGCCATCATCCGGGTCAACTCCCAGAGCGGCAAGGGCGGCGTGGCCTACCTGATGGACGCTGAGTACGGCCTGGACCTCCCCCGGCGCCTCCAGATCGAGTTCTCCAAGGAGGTGCAGGCCATCACCGAGGCCAGCGGGACCGAGATCCGTTCCGGGGAGCTGTGGGACGTGTTCTCCCAGACCTACCTGCCCGATGACGCCGGCCTGCGGCTCATCTCCTCGGAGGTGACCTCGTCGAGCGCCGGGGGGGACAGCGCCGCCACCCAGATCACGGCCCAGATGCTCGTCGACGGCGCCCACCGCACGGTCACCGGCCAGGGCAACGGTCCCATCGACGCCCTCGTGCACGGCATCCGCACGGAGCTGGGGTTGGACTTCGAGTTCCTCGACTACACCCAGCACGCCCTGACGTCGGGGAGCGAGGCCTCGGCCGCCGCCTACGTCGAGGTGTCCGACGGCGGCGGGCGCGGCCTGTGGGGAGTGGGCATGGACACGAGCACCCTCGAAGCTTCCCTCCAGGCCGTTATCAGCGCCGCCAACCGGCTGCGACCACCCCCGGAGTAGCATCGTCGACCATGTCCGAGCCACAGACCGAAGAACAGGCACCACCCCGGGGGCACATCCGGGTGGTCTACCTCGGACCGGTCGCCCCCCACTGGCGCATCGACTCGGATTTCGGCGACCGGGCCCTGATCGAGAGCTTCCGCCAGCGGGCCGAGGCCCGATTGTTGCTCCTGCCGCCCCACGACCCCCAGTTCCGGCGCAACCGGGAGCGGGTGGCGCGCGACGCCGAGCGGGAGAACATCCTCCTCGACTGGGACCTCGGCTTGCCGGAGGACGACGAAGCCGGCTCGTCCCTATAGGGACCCGATCGGCAGGCAGGATCAGCTCGCCGCTGCGAGCGCGATGAGGGAACCCCTCCTCGACACCGCCGGCACCCACCGGCCGGGACGGCCGGCGGCCGCCATGGGCGGCGCCGTGTTCGTCGTCGGCGTGCTGGCCCTCGCCCTCAACCTCAGGCCCGCGGTCACCGCGGTGCCCTCCATCCTCGACGACATCGGTCACCAGTACGGCTACTCCTCGGTGGTGCTCACCATGGTGGCCACCGTGCCCGTTGCCTGCTTCGGGATCTTCTCACCCGTCGCCGCCCGCAGCGGCCGGCGCTTCGGCGACGAACGCAGTCTGGGTGGGGCCATCGCCGCCGTGGCCCTCGGTCTGGCTCTGCGGAGCCTGGAACCGGGTTGGGGCTTCTTCCCGGGCACGATCGTCGCCGCCGGCGGCATCGCCTTCATGAACGTGCTGCTGTCCAGCCTGGTCAAGCGCCGGGCGCCGCAGCGGGCCGGCCAGCTGCTCGGTGCCTACCTGGCCATGCTCTACATCGGCTCGATGGTCAGCTCCGGGGTCAGCGTCCCCCTCTTCGACGCCGCCGGCCACGACGTCGGACTGCCCCTGATGGCATGGGCCGTCCCGGCTTTCGTGGCCCTGGTCCTGTGGGTGCCCCAACTGGGGCGCCACACCGTTCCCGACCCGGCGGTCGCCGACGACGTGGTCTCGCTGGCCCGGTGCCCCCTGGCGTGGCAGGTCACCGCCTTCATGGGGCTGCAGAGCCTGACGTACTACGCCACCCTGTCGTTCCTGCCCGACCTGTTCCGGAGCCGGGGCCTCGACGCCACCACGGCCGGGCTGGTCAACACCTCGCTCTCCGTCGGGGGCCTGGTCACCGCGGTCGTCGCCCCGATCATCGTGCAGCGCTCGGGGCGGGGACGGCGGGGACCACCCCTGCTCATCGGCTCGGCGGTGGTGTCGATCATCGGCACCCTCGGCGCTCTCGTCGTCCCCCTCGGCGGCGCCCTGGCGCTGATGCTCCTGCTCGGCCTGGGCCAGGGGGTCAGCATCTCCCTTGCGCTGTACTTCATCATGGCCCGTGCTGGGAGCCCGAGCATCGCCGGCACCCTGTCCGGCATGGCCCAGGGCATCGGCTACGTGATCGCCGCCCTCGGGCCGTTGGCCATCGGTCTCCTCCACACCGCCACCGGCTCGTGGGTCGGGCCGTTCGCGGTGGTGGCCGTCCTCACCGGGGTGACCCTCGTGTTCGGCCTCCTGGCGGCCCGGGATCGCACCATCACCGCGTCCGGGGCCGTCCGGGTCTCCGAACGGCCCCGCCCGATCGAACCGGGCCAACCGGACGACCATGGTGGTGGCCGGTTCGTCGCCTACCATCGAGACGTCCCGAGCCCGTGAGGAGAGCCTGTGATGCCCTGGACGGCCAAGGCGCCGAGCGAAGCCAAGACCTCGGTGGGCTCGGCGCTCCGGGCGGGCAGAGGTTCGCTCCGCTGACCTGGATCGCAGGTCGTTGGGCGCTGATGCGCCGCCGTGTCAAGACCCTCGTCGAACGCGCCAACCGGAGGGGAGCGCCCCTGGCCCTACCAGCGCCGGCCGCGGTGACGGGCGACGATGCGGATCCAGCCAGCTCCGCCGCTCCGCTCGAGTCGGAGGACCTGGCGCCATCCGTGCCGACTGCCGGCACCCGCAATGGGAGCGCCGCCAGTGTCGGGGCTCTCGGGGACCCGGCCGCGTCGGCGGCCCGCCTGGGTGTCGCGGTGGGCGACGACGTCCCCCCAACCGAGGTCATCACCGATGTGATCGCCGGCGGCGAACGGCACTTTCTCAACCGCGAGCTGAGCACCCTCGACTTCAACAGCCGGGTCCTGGCTCTGGCCGAGAACCCGGCCGATCCCCTCCTCGAGCGGGCCAAGTTCGTGGCCATCTTCTCCTCCAACATGGATGAGTTCTTCCAGGTCCGGGTGGCCGGCCTCAAGGATCAGCTGGCAGCCGGGGTGTCAGGGACCGCCCCCGATGGCCTGTCCACCTCCGACCAGCTCAAGGCCATCCGGGGCGAGACCGAGGCCCTCTTCGAGCGCCGCCGCCGGGTGGTCCACGACGACCTGCTCCCGGCTCTCGCCGAGCGGGGCGTCCGGCTGTCGGGCGTCGACGAGCTCAACGACGACGAGCGGGCCTGGCTCAAGAACGTCTTCGACGAGCGGATCTTCCCGGTCCTCACCCCGCTGGCCGTGGACCCGGGCCACCCATTCCCCTACATCTCCAACCTGTCGCTCAACCTCGCCGTCATCGTCCGGGACCCGGTGGCCGGCGAGCGCCGCTTCGCCCGCCTCAAGGTCCCGCCGCTGCTGCCCGGGCTGATCTCCATGCCCGACGGCGTTCGGTTTCTCCCCCTCGAGCAGGTCATCGCCGCCTACCTCGACGCTCTCTTCCCGGGCATGGAGATTGCCAGCCACCACTTCTTCCGGGTCACCCGCAACGCCGACCTGACCCTCGAGGAGGACGAAGCCGACGACCTGCTGGCCGCCGTCGAGATGGAGTTGCGCCGCCGCCGCTTCGGGCGGGCCGTGCGCCTCGAGCTCGACGAGACCGTCACCGACGAGGTCCGCACCCTGCTGATCCGGGAGCTCGACCTGCAACCCAGCGATGTCTACGACGTCGCCGGGATGCTCGACCTCGGGGCCCTGTGGGTCATCCACGACCTGGACCGCCCAGAGCTGAAGGACGAGGCGTTCGCCCCGGTCACCGCCCCCCGGTTGGCCACCGCCGACGACGAGCCGCTCGACCTGTTCGCCGCCATCCGCCAGGGCGACATCCTGGTCCACCACCCCTACGACAGCTTCGCGTCCTCGGTCGAGGCGTTCATCAACCAGGCAGCCGTCGACCCCCGCGTCCTCACCATCAAGCAGACCTTGTACCGGACGTCGGGGGACAGCCCCATCATCCAGGCCCTGATCCGGGCGGCCGAACGAGGCAAGCAGGTTGCCGCCCTCGTCGAGCTCAAGGCCAGGGGCGACGAGGCGGCCAACATCGGCTGGGCCCGTGCCCTCGAGGAGGCCGGCGTGCACGTGGTCTACGGGCTGGTCGGGCTGAAGACGCACTCCAAGACGGCGCTGGTGGTGCGACAGGAGGGCAGTGGGGTCCGCCGCTACTGCCACATCGGGACCGGCAACTACAACCCGACGACGGCGCGGCTCTACGAGGACCTCGGCCTGCTGACCGCTGCCCCCGAACTGGGGGAGGACCTCACCGACCTGTTCAACTTCCTCACCGGCTACAGCCGTCGGGTCGACTACCGCCGGCTGCTGGTGGCCCCGGCCACGCTCCGGCCCCGGGTCCTCGAGCTCATCGCTCGCGAAGCCGACCTGGGCGAGCGGGGCCGGATCGTCTGGAAGCTCAACAACCTGGTGGACAGCGTCATCATCGACGCACTCTACGAAGCCTCGGCGGCCGGGGTGTCGATCGACCTGATCACCCGGGCCATCTGCTGCCTGCGCCCCCAGGTGCCCGGCCTGTCGGACAACATCCGGGTTCGCTCCCTCGTCGGGCGGTGGCTGGAGCACTCGCGGGTCTTCTACTTCGGCGGGGGCGCCGAAGGCCCCGGACCGGACCAGTCCAGGACGGCCACCTCGACTGCTGACGGCCACTTCGAGGTCCCCCACATCCTGCCCGATGGTGGTGAGGTGTACCTGGGGTCGGCCGACATGATGGAACGCAACCTGGACCGCCGGGTCGAGGCCGTGGTGTCGGTTTCCGAACCCGACCTGGCCGCCCGCCTGCGCCGCATCCTCGACATCGAACTGGCCGACGACGCCCTGGCGTGGGAGCTGCGCAGCGACGCCACCTGGCGGAAGGTGCCAGTGGTCTCCGGTTTCAACGCCCAGCGACACTTCCAGCAGCGGGCCGTCGACCGTGGCCGCCAGCGGCGCGAGCCCGAAGCCCTGCATGTGCCGGCAGCCGAGCCGGGACCGGCCGCGCCCCGGCGATGACCCAGATCCCCAACGTCGGCGCCCCCAACGCTGATGGGCCCGGGCCCGACACCGACACCGACGCCGAGGTCGTCCGGGCCGCCGGCGGGGTGGTATGGCGGCGGGGGCGGTCCGGCATCAAGGTGGTCCTCATCCACCGGGCTCGCTACGACGACTGGAGCTTCCCCAAGGGCAAGGTCGACCCCGGGGAGAACGACGAGGCCGCGGCCCGGCGGGAGGTGCAGGAGGAATCGAGCGTCATCGGCCTCCTCGGCCCGGAGCTGGCATCCACCACCTACGTCGACCGCAACGGCCGGAACAAGAAGGTCCGCTACTGGGCCATGACCGTCGCCGGGGGAGCGGTGCAGCCGGACAACGAGGTCGACGTGGCCGAGTGGTTGCCGATCGACGAGGCCCGCCGGCGACTCAGCTACGACCGGGACCGCCCGGTGCTCGACAGCGCCCTCGCCATCCTCGGCGCAGTCAGCCAGATGACCGTCGTCGATCTCGACCATGTCGTGATCAACACCGGCGACGTGGAGGCGTCGCTCGCCTGGTGGTGCGGGCTGCTGGGCCTGGCCCCCGTCAGGGTTGACGACTGGAGAGGGGGGCGGGCACCGTTCCCTTCGGTCCGGATCAACGAGGGGACGATCATCGACCTGCTCGCAGGCCGCCCGTCGGGTACCAACATGGACCATCTCTGCGTCGTCGTCACCGGAGCCGACCTCGACCGGCTGGCCGCCTCAGGGGTCTTCGAGGTACTCGACGGCCCGGCCCCGCGATTCGGGGCCCGGGGCGAAGGTGCCGCCCTCTACGTGCGGGCGCCGGAGGGGACGACCGTCGAGCTGCGGACCTACGGGTCCTAGCCCGTCCCGCCCGTCAGGCAAGGAAGGTCACGAGGTGGCGGCTGAGGTCCTCGGCGCGCTCGGTAGGAATGGTGTGGTGGGTGGCGCCGGGCAGGACGGCCGTGGTGACGTGGGGCAACAGGCGGCGGGCGGTGGCGCTGACGCCGTCGACCTTCGTGGCTCGGCCCCGCTCGGCGAGCAGCACCAACGTTGGGGTGTTGAGGGCGCCCAGCGCCTGGTCATCGGGTGGGATGCGGGGCATGACGACCTTGGCTGCCGGGACGGTCGTCCCGAGGGTCACGGCCTCCAGCCACGCCGGGTCCAAGGAGCCGTGGCCCGTCTCCCAGGCGAGGAAGGAGCGCATCCGCTCCGGGGTTCCCCTCACGAAGAGGGGAACGGCGTGCAGTCGATAGGTCAGGGTCGGCTTGCCGAAGCAGTCTGTGGGGTCGAGCAGAGCCAGCCGGGAAATCCGGTCCGGAGCGTGGAGGGCGTAATGGAGCGCCAGGTAGGCGCCATAGGAGTGACCGCACAACCCGATGTGCCCCAGGCCGAGCTGGTCGAGGACGCCGTCCAACCAGTCCATGAGGTCGCCGGTCGACGTGATCGCCCGTCCGTCGTGGATGCTGCGGCCGGGGGCGCCGATCTGATCCAGGGCGTAGACGCGGTGGGTCCGGCCGACGATGGCGGCGGCGGCGAACCACACGGTTGCGGTAGCTCCCCGTCCCCCGCGGCCACTGGGCGGCGACGGCATCGTAGGCATCGAGGAAAGCCTGGGCGCTGGTCATGGGTTGAGCGGTCCGGGATCCCTCACCCCACCGGACGCTCCCAGGGGGCGGCCGTCACGGCCTTGGCGATCTCCCCCCATCGCCCGAGGGTCGAGCGATCTGAGGCGATCGACTCCCCCGCCAGATACATGACCAGGCGACTGGCCAGACCCCCGTAGCGATCGATCAGGGCGTCGGCCATGGCGTCCCACGGTGCGACCACGACGAAATGGTCGAGCATCTCGTCGGTGACGACCGCAGCCATGCCGGCCGGGTCACCGGCCTTGAGGCGCTCGTTGAGCCGGGCCGAGGTGCCCTCGAAGCCGAGATCGTCGAACTGGAAGGCGTAATTCGCCGTGGAGCCGTAGAAACCGATCTGCTGGCGGGCCCGCTCCAGCAGACCGGCTCGTGCCTCGGGCGTGTCACCAGGTATGGCGAAGACCGGCACGATGAGCTGGACGGCGCCAGGCTCCCGCCCGGCGCGAGCGGTGCCCTCGGCGACGGCCGGCAGCAGGCGGTTGTGCAGGTAGGGGACCGAGTGCAGGGGGTGCACATGGATGCCATCGGCGACCTCGCCGGCCATCCGGCACATCCACGGGGCCACGGCCGAGACGTCGATGCTGATGTCGCCGTAGGGGTGGCGGCGGGGTGCCCAGGCGTCGGGAAGGAGCGACAGGCGGTAGTAGGGACCATCGTGGGAGAGCGGGCCGTCCCCCCCGAAGGCGCGGAAACAGGCCCTCACCGCCTCGACGTAATCCCGCAGGCGGGGTCCGGGCGGGTCGAAGGCGGCGCCGTAGCGCCGCTCCACGTGGGCTCGAACCTGGCTTCCCAGCCCGAGACGGAACCGGCCTCCGGTGTTGTCGGCCAGTTCCCATGCCAGGCCGGCGGCGAGCATTGGGCTGCGGGGGAACGCCACCGCGATCCCGGTGGCGAACTCCAGGGTGGGGGCGGCGACGGCGGCGGTGGCGATCGACATCCACGGGGTCTGGGTCGTCTCTGTGAACAGCATTCCCGAGAAGCCGGCCTGTTCCACGTCCTGGGCCAGGCGGGCCGTCCGGTCCCAGGACGCGGCACCGATCATGAGGTCGAAGCGCATCAGCTGATCATCGCAGAGGTGGGTCAGATGCTCTGGGGCAGAAGGCGCACGACGTTCTCGAAGCAGAACCACAAGGGGACGCAGCACACCGCGATGCCGCCGACGAAGGCCCCCGCCCGCGTCCAGCGGCGGGTCCGGTTGATGAGCAGCCGGGTGAGGATCCAGGCCAGCACGAACAGCCCCCCGTAGAGGAGGGCGGGGGGATAGGCCTGGTGGTTTCCCCCGGTGAGGTTCTGCGGAGCCCGGGGCGCCACATTGGCCGCGGACGTGGTCGCGGCCACCGGCAGACCGACGAGCTTGCCCACGACGATCAGGCGGGAGGTGGCGCTGAAGCGGGGGTTGCAGGTGGTGAGGGTGAGGCGGGCGTCAGGGGTGGGGTTGAGCACGCCGACGTCATCGGGGCTCACCACCGTTGACCCCGTGACCTGATAGCGGAACTGCGTGCCGCCCCGGGCGGTGATGTCGATGTCGTCACCGGGCGATAGCTCGTTGAGCCGGAAGAACGGCGCGCCGTAGGTGGTGCGGTGCCCGGCGATGGCGGCATTGCCGTTCTGGCCTGGCAGCACGGTTTGGGAATAGTGGCCCGGTCCGTTGACCAGGTCGTTCTCGGCGATCCCCTCGACCACGTAGGTATCGACCCCGATCTTGGGGATGACCAGATGATCTATGGCACCACCGCTCGGCGCGCTCGGGCCCGCCCCCCCGAGGGTCGGCGCATCGGCGGAGACGGGGCCGGCCGGGGCGGCCAGGAAGTTGGTCTTCAGGCGACTCTGGTTGTGGGCCTCGGTCAGGTTCGTCCCCAGGAGCTGGTAGGCCACGAACGCCAAGATGATCACGCCGGCCGTGATGAGCCCCAACCCCAGCTCCCGGACACCCCGGCGCACGGGCCCGAGCCTGAGCTGCTCGCCGCTGAACTCAGACTGGGCCGGGACCCGCCCCGTCTGCGCCGTCATCGAGGCCAGCGTAGTCCCCGCACCAGGCACGGCCCCAGCGAGGGTCAGAGGTCGGCTCCGCGGCCAGGTGGGAAGTGGCGCCCGAGCCTGGCAAACTGGCCCCGTGCCCGTGCTCCTGATCCGCCACGCCCATGCGGGGGCACGCAAGGAGTGGGCGGGCGACGACCTGCTCCGCCCCCTGTCGGGGAAGGGCCGGCGCCAGGCCGGGGCCCTGGTGACGACGCTCGGGCCGTGGGCTGTGCAACGCGTCCTCGCCAGCCCCTTTGAGCGGTGCCTGCAGACCGTGGCCCCGTTGGCTTCGGAGCTCGGCCTCGCCGTCGAGACCTGTCCGGCCCTGGCCGAGGGAGAGGGGAGCAAGGCCCTGAAGCTGGTGCGTTCCCTCGTCGACGACAAGGTGGCGCTGTGCACCCACGGCGACGTCATACCCGACGTGCTGGTGCCGCTGGCTGACGAGGATCGCATCGATCTCGGCCCCCGACCGCGCCAGGCCAAGGGGTCGGTGTGGATCCTCGAGGCCACCGCCGGGCGGTTCACGAGGGCCACCTACCTGCCGCCCGGCGGCTGAGAGCCCGGTCCCGGCCGTGCAGATCTCCGCCAAGGCGGACTACGCGGTACGAGCCTTGGTCGAACTGGGCAGCCACGAGGAAGGTCCGCTCAGGGGTGAGCAGCTGGCCCAGCGCCAGGGCTTGCCGCCCAAGTTCCTCGAGGCCATCCTCTCCCAGTTGCGCAACCACGGCCTGCTGGTCTCGAGGCGGGGAGTGGAGGGCGGGTATTGGCTGGCCCGTCCGGCCGACCAGATCACGGTGGCCCAGGTCGTCCGGGCCACCGACGGCCCGCTGGCCAGCGTGCGGGGCCAACGACCCGAGGATGTCAGCTACGAGGGGGCAGCCCACGGGTTGGCCGAGGTGTGGATCGCCCTGCGGGCCAGTCTACGTTCCGTGCTCGAGGAGGTCACGGTGGCCGATCTGATCGCCGGGGCCCTGCCTGCCTCCGTGGCGTCCCTGCTGGACGACCCGGACGCCCGTCGAACCCGCTGAGAGCCCCAGTCGCCAGCGCCGAAAGGCTCTAGCCTGAGCGGTGCCATGGACGCGACCCGACCGACCACCCCTGTTCGGGGGAGGATCTGGCCGATCGTCACCTACCCGTTGCGGTTGGGGCCGAGTCGTCCGGAGCGCCCGTCCGGTCCCTTCACCCGACTGGTCATCGTCCAGGTCCTGTCCACGGCCGCTGACGTGTGGGTGACGGTCGCCCTGGCCGGGTCCGTCTTCGTCAGCGTGTCGTTGCACGCGGCGCGCGGCAAGACGGCACTCGGCCTGATCTGCACCGTTCTCCCCTTCCTGGTCGTCGGCCCTTTCGTGGGTCCGGCGATCGAGCGGGTGCGGGGTGGCCGCAGGGCGATCATGGCCGCGTCGTCGGTGGGCCGGCTGGTGGCCTGCGGTTTCATGGCCGCGGTCATCCACAGCCTGTGGTTGTTCCCGGCGGGGTTCGCCTTCCTGGTGTGCTCGAAGACCTACCTGGTGGCCAAGGCGTCCCTCGTGCCCAGCGCCGTCGAGCGCGACGAGGAACTGGTGGAGGCCAACTCCAAGCTGGCCATCGGATCCTCCGTCGCCACCTCCCTGGCCGGCGCGGCCGGCGCGGGCACCTACAAGGTGTTCGGGTCGCCGACGGTGCTGCACCTGAACATGGTGACGTTGGCCGTCTGCGCGGTCCTGGTCATGCGTCTTCGGCCGTCCCGCAACGACCGTCTCCCGCAGTGGCCGTGGTCGACGACGTGGGCGACCACCGCCCCCTGGATCTCCCCTACGACGGAGGGCACCGCCCCCGCTGCGGCCGGCGCCACCGGGGCACGGGTTCGGGCCCGTCGGGCCCGCGGCAACGGCTCGCGGGGCCTGCCCCCCGGTGGTCTGCTCCTGGCCGGTGTGGCCATGACCGCCATGCGGGCCGTGGCCGGGCTGATGACGTTGCTCGTCATCTTCGCCTTCCGCCGAGACGGAGCGGCCCTCGTCTGGTACGGGCTGGCCGGGGTGGCCACGGTCGCCGGCACCCTCGGGGGCGCCACCCTGGCTCCGTTCGTGCGGGACCGCGTCGCCGAGGAGCGCATCGTCCCTGCCGCCGCCTTCGTCATCGGCGGCGCCGCCGTCGCCGTCACCCAGTTGCGGGTGGAGCACCGTTGGCCCGCCGCCGTCGTCCTGGCCGTGGCGGTGGGGGTGGCCGCCAGCGTGGCCAAGATGGCCTTCGACGCCATCGTGCAGCGCGACCCGCCCGAGGTGGCCCGCAGCCGGCTGTTCGCCCGTTCCGAGGCGGTGTTCCAGCTCGGCTGGGTCCTGGCCGCTCTCGCCCCCGTCCTCATCACCATGTCCCTCACGGCAGGTTTCGTGACCGTCGCGGCGCTGAGCCTCGGTGCCGGGATGATCTTCGTCATCGGCTGGCACAAGGCCCGGGCCGGCACCCTGCCGGGCTGGTGGCCGGTCGGGGCGGTGGCGTCGACCCCAGCCGGGACCTCGCAGCCCGGCAGCCGGGATCAGACCGACGCCCATCCTCCCTCCGCCATCAGCGGCCCGGTCGGCACTGGCCCCGACCCGACCCGGGTCTACCCCCATCCCGGACCGTCGTGAACGCCGTCCTGCGGGTGGTGGTTCTGGCCGACACCCACCTCGGCGGCGCCGTCGGGAGTCGCCGGATCCGGCGGTGGCTGCCCGCCCTGGCCGAGAGCGTCCTGGCCGGCTGCGACGCCGTGCTCCACGCCGGCGATGTGGTCGACAAGCCCACCCTCGAACGCATCGCCGACACCGCCGCCGCCGGAGGGGTCCGGCCTCCAGTGTACGCCGTCCTCGGCAACAACGACACGGATCTGGCCGGAACCCTGCCGCCCGTGCGCCACGTGGACCTCGGGGGGGTACGGGTCGCCATGATCCACGACAGTGGGCCGACCAGAGGGCGGGCCGGGCGCCTCCGGCGGCGATTCCCCGACGCCCAGTTGGTGGTGTTCGGCCATAGCCACGCCCCCCTCGATGACGAGGGGCTCGACGGTCAGCGTCTCTTCAACCCGGGTTCACCGACCCAGCGGCGGGCCCAGCCCCGCCATACCCTCGGCGAGCTCCATCTCGGTAGGGGAGCGATCGTAGGCCACCGGATCATCGCCCTCGACTGAGGGCGCCGGTCTGCTCGCTCAGTCCCCGGCGGGCAGGTCGATGCGAGCCAACCACAGACCGGGCGCATCGAGCTCGGCCGGTGTGGGCAGCTCCTGCTCACTCCTCCACAGGCGGCCCAAGGCGTCCTCCCCGGCTCGCTCCACCACGCCTGTGACGAAGGTGTGTCCCCGCTCGTAGTCGCCGGCGTCGAGGGTCACGCCGAACAGCTGTCCGAGGATCTTGTCGCCACCGTGCTCCTCCAACCGGCGCCGATGGAGGGCCTCGGTGAGCTGGGGGTAACTGCCGATCAGCCGGCGTCCGACCGTATCCATCATGTGGTCGGCGTACCCGGCGATGGCCACCAACAGGGCCCGCAACGGGACCTGGAGGCGCCGCTGCTCGTCGGTCTGCATCTCACCCAGAAGGGTGGAGGGGTCGGAGAAGGTGGACTGCAGGGCGGCCATGTCCGTCGGGTCGAACCCGGCCAGGCGCTCCTCGAGAGCATGCGGATCGGGTTGCCAGGCTCCGACGTAGGCGTCGATCAGATCGTCGAGCTTGGACCGCACGTGGGGACGGGAGAGAATCACATGGTTGATCACCTCGCGGAGGCAGACCCACAGGCGGACATCGTCGGCGTCGAGGCTCCATTCCTGGGCGAAGGCGTCCATGGTGACCGGGATCATGAGCAGTTCGTCGGCCTGCGGTCTGGGCATCGGCAGCTCGTATTGGCCCATGGCACGCGTCGAGAGCTGGCCCACCATCGAACCGGCCTGCATCCCCAGGAGGAGGGGGCCGAGCATCTGGGGCAGGTTCGAGAACAGCTGGGCCATCGGGTTGGAGGCGTCTTCCGGGCCCGTTTCGTCCGGGCCGGACGGGGTGGCATCGGCCATGGCCCCGGCCAGGCGTTCGAATCGCGGCTTCCAGGCCTCGAGGGTCCGCAAGGCCCAGTCGCTGCGTCCTGCGGCTCGCACCGACAGCACCTTTCCGGTCGACGACGTCAACCCGGTGGCCTCGGTGACATGAAGCTCCGCCACCCTGAGCAGCTCCTCGAGTCGCACCCTCGACGACGGCTCGGGATTGGCCTCAGGAGCGCCGCCTGTCGCCGTCCAGGTCGCCAGTTGGCGGGCGATCTCCCAGTTGACCGGGCCCTGGGTCGTCAACATCCGGGCCAGGTTCCGCATCACATCTTCAAACGGCCCACCCGCGCCGAACGGCCCCATCTCACTCATGGCCTCAACCTGCCTCGCCCGTCGCCACGTGGCGTCCGGCTGGTCCGTTCGCCGTCGACGTGCTCATTAAGGCATGGTAGAGCGGTGAGCAGCGTTGTCGTCACCGGACTGGCCGGATCGCTCGGCCAGCGCGTGGCCGGCCTGCTGGCCGCCCACCCCCAGGTGACAACCCTGGTCGGTATCGACATCGAGCCTTTGCCGGCCCCGGCCCCCGACGTGGTCGAGGTGGTGGCGGACCTCGAAGGCGACCCGGAGCCGCTCCGGCGGGCCATGGCGGGCGCTTCCGCGTTGCTGCACCTGGCCTGGCGGACACCGGATGCCCTGCACCACACCAAGGACGACGAGGTCGCAGCGTGGAGCACCAACCTGGCGTCGCTTCGCCAGGTCCTCGACATCGCCGCCGAGGTGGGTGTGGAGACGGTCGTCCACCTGTCCAGTGGGACGGTCTACGGGGCGTGGCCGGACAATCCCGTGCCGCTCAGCGAGGATGCCGCCCTGCGTCCGAACCCCGAGTTTTCCTTCGCGGTCAGCAAGGCGGAGGCGGAACGAACGGTGGCGGCGTGGGCCGAGGCTCACCCGGCCGTCGCCGTCGCCGTCCTGAGGCCGACGGTGACCCTCGGTACCCCGGTCCGGCCCCTGTATCAGGCTCTGGGCGGCACCCGCTCCCCCCGGGGCGACGACGGCGGCAGGCCGGTGCAGTTCGTCCACGTCGACGATCTGGCCTCGGCGGTGGTGCTGGCCTGGCAGGATCGGCTGCGCGGCGTCTACAACGTGGCCCCCGACCGAGGGGTGGGCGAGGACACGGCCCGGGCCCTGGCCGGCGGCGTGGCCAAGGTGGCGCTCCCCAGCCAGGTGGCCCATGCCGTGGCCGCCTGGAGCTGGAACCTGTGGCGCCTCGGTTCTCCGCGCGAGGCGCAGGCGTACGTTCGATGGCCGTGGGTGATCGCCCCGGACCGGCTGCTGGGCGCCGGGTGGGTCCCTCAGCACACCAGCGAGGAGGCTCTGGTCGCGACCGACGAGCGGGCCCATTGGGACGATCTGCCCCCAGGCCGGCGCCAGAACCTGACGGTGTTGGCCGCGGCCGGTGGCGTGCTGGCCGTGGCCGGCTCGGCCGCCGCCATCCTGGTCGGACGGTCACGTCGGGCCAAGACCACCCAGAGCCTGGTGTGGCGCATCGGCCTCAGCGCCGAGAGGGGCCGTCGCCGATGGCGCTGAGCTTTAGCTCAGATCGACGTCGCCCGGCGTTTCCGCCAGGGTGGCGGTCGCGGTCGCCGGCTGTCCTTTGTGCAGGTAGGAGACGGTTGCTCGGTAGCCGGGGTCGGAGTCGGCAATCAACTGGGTCAGAGCGCCCGTGGATTGCACGAGGTGCCCGTCGAAGGCCGTGATGATGTCGCTGGGGGCCATCCCGGCCTGCTGAGCCGGGCTCCCCGGGGTGACCTCGGTGATCTGGGCCCCGCCTGGAAGCTGCATCTGGTGGGCGGTCGCCGTCGACAGGTCTGCGGTGTTGACCGTACCGAGCCACGGGTGGGTGACCCGCTGGCCGGCCAGCATCTGGCGGGCCACATGCTCGGCGGTGTCCATGGGGACGACGAAGGCCTGGCCGTTCGAGCCGGCGTCCGGCGAGTTGACGTGCGCCTCGATGCCGAACACGGCGCCCTGAGGATCGGCCAGGGCGCCGCCGGCGTTGCCGTCTGCGGCGGTCGAGGTGTCGATCCCGATCAGACCCTCCATGGTGGAGGCGTCACCCACATTGATGGCCTGGTCGAGCGAGCTGATCGATCCAGCCACCACAGGGGCGCCCGTGAGACCAGAATTGCGGGCTCCAACGCCGAGGACCGGTTCCGCCACCTGCACCGCGCTCTCGTAGCTGAAGGTGGGGAAGATGCGCGACCCCCCGGGTACGGACACGAGTCCAAGTCCCGTCTTGCGGTCAATGCCGACGACGTGGGCGTACTGCGATTCGCTGTCGTTGAAGGTCACCTGGACGCGGCCGTCGCCGATCAGGCTGGCCGAGGTGAGGATGTACGACCGATCCCCCACGGCGGTGTAGAGGACGCCCGAGCCGGTCTGATTGCCACTCGAGCCGGTCGTGGTGATCGAGACCACCGACGGGGCGATGGAGTCGGCTACGGCCGGCCAGTTGGGGCTGGAAGGGCCCGACGAGGAGGCAGACATCGACGTCGGCGTCATCATCCTCGTCACCGACTGCAGGACGGTGGTGTGCTTGTCGAAGCGGCCCGCCACCACACCCACGCCGGATGCGATGATGGCTCCGACCACGCCGGCGACGACGGCCACCGACCAGATCCTCGTGGTGGACGACCGAGCGAAGCGAGACGCCGATGGGTGTGGGCTCGACGGGTGCGGACGTGACCAAGCGGCGGCGGTGCCGATCTCCGAAGGATGCCGCCACAGCCGATCGTCAGGTGCGATCCATGGCAAAAGAGGCCCCTCGTCTTCAGGGGCGTCGTCCGCTTCCACGTCGCTCGACACTATCGCCGCCCATCGAAGGGCTGGCATCGCGGCCTCGGGCGGCCTGGGGCCAAGTCGTCACACGAGGACGCCGGGCGCCTTAGCATGAGGGCGTGCCCGAATCCGCTGACCCTATGGACTGGGTGGGTCTCAGCAGCGGGCCCCTCGCGCCCGAGGAAGCGTTGGCCTGGGTCCGGCGCCGCGACTGCGGAGCTTCGGTCATCTTCTCAGGAAGCGTCCGCGACCATTCCGAGGGGCGTCCGGCGGTCTCCCAGTTGGAGTACGAGGCCTATACCGAGCAGGTGGAGGGCCGCCTCGCAGAGCTGGCCGCCGCGGCCCGGAGGCAGTGGCCGGCACTGGGTCGCATCGTCTTGAGGCACCGGGTCGGCGTCCTTTCCATCGAGGACACCACGGTGGTGGTCGCCGTATCCGCACCGCATCGCGACGAGGCCTTCGTGGCGGCGCGGTGGTGCATCGACACCTTGAAGTCGACGATCCCGGTGTGGAAGCGGGAGGTGTGGTCGGGTGGGGAGGACTGGGGCCTCGACGCCCATCCGGTCACGGAGGTGAGCTCGTGATCGTCGGGGTGGTCATCTCCAATCTTCTCTATCTCATCGTGGCGTTAGCCGTCGCGGTCATCGGAGCCCTCGTGGTGGTCCTGCGCCACCGCAAGCCAAAATCCGTCGAGGCCAACGTGGCCTCGTTCCACCGGGGCCTGCGCGCCCTGGCCCCCGATCAGCCATCCGATCCTTCGGGATCCGGTCCGTCGTGGGGGGGCGCCAGCCGCCGGGCCGCCACCACGCCCTCGGCGTTCAAACGGTCCGGGACATCCGGTGGCGACATTCCACCGGATGCGGCACCGGAGGCGCCTGCCAACCACGACGATCCTGCGGATCCGGAGGAGGCCGACCAGGTCGTCGAGGTTGACGACGGGCTCGAGGTTGACGACGGGCTCGAGGTTGACGGCGGGCTCGAGGTTGACGACGAGCGCGGGGGTGGCGACGAGCCCATCGACGAGCACACCGCCGCTGACTCCTCCGCGTCCGAGGATTCCGAGGCGGCGACCTCGGAAGACGATGCGGGCGAGGCCTCATCGGCGATCGATCCGGTCCACCTCACGACCAGGAAGCGGCGTCCGTCGTCGGGCTCGGCGAGCCGGGCCAGCGACGAATCTGAGGTCCCGACAGAGGAGGCCGGTACTGGCTAGGGATCTCGCCATCGACCTCGGTACCGCCAACACCTTGGTGTACTCGCGGGGTCGGGGCATCGTGTTGAACGAGCCGACGGTCATCGCCCTCAACTCCCGCACCCAAGAGGTGTTGGCCATGGGCCAGCAGGCGTGGCAGATGATCGGGCGCACGCCGGGCTACATCGTCGCCGTCCGCCCGCTCCGCAAAGGGGCCATCACCGACTTCGACATCACCCAGCGCATGATCCGCCTCCTGCTGGAACGGGCCGGGGTGTCCCGCTTCAACCGGCCACGGGTGCTGATCTGCGTGCCCTCGGCCATCACCGAGGTCGAGAGGCGGGCCGTCGAGGAAGCGGCTCGCGGCGCCGGCGCCACTGGCGCCTACCTCATCGAGCAGCCCATGGCGGCAGCCATCGGAGCCGGCCTACCGATCCACGAGCCGCTCGGCAACATGGTCGTCGACGTCGGAGGAGGGACCAGCGAGACAGCCGTCATCTCCCTCGGTGGCGTCGTAGCCCTCGAGGCCATCCGGGTCGGCAGCTTCGACATAGATGCCTCCATCCAGACCTATGTGCGGCGCGAATACGGCATCGCCATCGGGGAACGCACCGCCGAGGAGATCAAGGTAGCCATCGGGTCGGCGTGGCCGACCGACGAGCAGGTCAAGGCCGAGGTCCGGGGCCGGGACCTGATGACGGGGCTTCCGAAGACGGTGATCCTCTCCCCCGAAGAGGTCCGTGAGGCCATCGAGGAGCAGACCGGCGCTATCGTGGACTCCGTTGTCAAGTGCCTGGGGGCGGCCCCTCCCGAGTTGGCCCAGGACCTGATCACCGAGGGCATTCACCTGGTCGGCGGCGGCGGTCTGCTGTCGGGTCTCAATCAGCGCCTCTCCGAGGAGACGGCGCTCCCCGTCCGCCTGGTCGAGGCTCCGCTCGAGTGCGTTGTTCTCGGCGCCGGCAAGTGTCTCGAGGAGTTCGACGCCGTCAAAGACCTGTTCATGTAGCTCAGCGGCTGTCCGGCACGACCCTGAGATCCTCGGCCGCCTGGCGCACCTGCCAATCGCGATCGGAGCCCGCCCGAGCCAGGGCGGCATCGACCTCGGCGCCGTCGAAGGGGGCCAGGGCGAGGACCGCCCGCCGGCGCACCGCGGCTTTGTCCGTGGTGGCGGCGAGGATCGCCGGTAGGGCCGAGGCGTCCCCGATGGCGCCGAGGGCAGCCACGGCCGCCTCCCGGCACAGAGGATCCTCGTGGGTGGTCACCACGCCGGCCAGAGCGGGAACGGCCTCGGAGCCGGACGGCGAGCCGAGCTCCCCCAGGGCGAAGCAGGCGGCCTCGACCACGGTGGCATCGTCGTCGCCCAGCATGGCGGGCAGCCGGTGGGCGCCGGTCTCGGCCCGGGTGGCGCACAGCTCGCACGCCCGGCGACGGACCAGCGGCGAACGGTCCTCGAGGGCGTCGCCGAGGTCGGCCGTCGCGAGGAGGCCGAGGCGGTCGAGTGCCCCCAGGGCGGCAACCCGCACTGGTGGCGACGGATCGATGCGCGCCGAGCGCGCCGTGAGCGCATCGTCGAGATGGCCGGCCATCACCGCGGCCCGACGCCGTTGTCCCTCGTCGGGAGCGGCGGGCCCTTCAGTTGGAGGCGGCATGCGAGATCGCCGACGCGATCCCCGCCACGATCGCCACCAGCACCGCCGCCAACACCCCGGCCAGGACCACGGAGATCAAGATGAGGGCGAAGGCAGATCGCAGGCGCCGGGCGATACCGATGCGGTAGGGCACCTGCGACGCCCGGAACCCGGCGCCGTCAGGCGGGCGCGCCGTCGAGATGCGATGCGCGGCGGTCGGCCGGGGCACGACCTTGTGGGCCGCCGTCTTGGTACCCGGGACGGTGGTCACCGGGGTGGCGAGGGTAGCGGCGGTCGGCTCTGGATCGGGCGGTGCCGGGATCGACCGGGGCGTGGAGGCCGCCTGCGGTACGCCGACCCGACCCCACGCCCGGCCCTCGGGCCAGGGTTGGGGCTGAGCGGGGCCTGGTTCCCAGACCGCGTCGCGAAGGGCCGCCCAACCGGGATCGGGAGGGAGCCCGCGGTCCTCCCGAGGCGAGGCAACCTCCGGCGCGGGCGGGTACGACGGCGGCGCGTAGGTGGCGTCGGGGGGTGGCTGATAACCGTCGGGAGCGGGGTGGTAGGCCACCTGGCCGTCCGGCCCGTAGAAGGCGATCAGGGGTGCCGAGTCGTAGTACGTGGAACGGTCGGCAGCCCGGTAGGACGGGCTCCCTGCTGAGGCGGCGCCGCCCGGAGCGGGATCGCCTTCCCGGGAGGGGTCAGTCATTGCAGGCTTCTCGGGCGCAACGCGCCGCTCGGCGCAACCATGGTCGTCATGGCAAGCTGGGCCGATGCCGGCGCCCAGCCAGACGGATCGACGAGCGCCAGGAGCCCACGACCAAGGGAACATGTTCGCCACGTGACCACGATCGCATGGAGCTTACTCAGGCCCACCTCCGAACGTCGGGTCACGGTGGCCTCAGCCGAGCAGGTGGCAACATGGATGCAGCTCAGCCGCTGCGGCGGTATCCGTGGCTGACCATCCGATCCGATCCGGGCTCGTCATGGTGCTGGTCGGCCTCTCGGAGGGAGCCGACGTCCCCGCCGACGTGGTGGAGCGGGCCGGCACCGCGGCTGCCGTGGCCCGTCGAGCCCGCGCCAGAGTCGTCCACCTTGGCCCCGGGGCCGGCGAGTTCGGCCAGGTCATTGCCCATCCTGGCGTCGGCCGGGCGCCCGAGGACGTCACCGTGGCGCTGGCTCAGGACGGACGGGTTGACGACTCCACCCTCGACACCATCCTCGAAGGCGACCCCGAGAACATGGCCATCGTCGGGACGCCCACAAGCGGTCTGGTGGCGGAGGTGGCTCGCCGGGCAAGGGCCCGGGGCCTGGCCGTCACCGTTCTCGAGGACGCCTGCGACGATCCCGACCCGACGGCTCACGAGGCCGCTCTGAGCGGACCCCTCGGCGCCGACGCCGCCCTGATCGACACCGAGAGCTGGGCGGCCGGAGTTGGGCCCCCCCGGCGCCGACGCCGGCGGGTCGTCGCCGCCGTGTCATCCGTCGCCGTCCTGGCCTTGGTCATCACCGGTCTCGTCATCGCCCACAACGACGCCCGGAACTACTACGTGCTCAGTCCCGGTTCGGCCCCGATGCTCACTGCCAGCGCCGGCTGCCGGAACCGCACCGACGGGAGCAGCGACCTGACCCTCGCCAACGGTCAGCCCTGTGCCCGTCTCATCGTGCCCTCCGGGCGGGACCACGGGATCAGCGGGGGCCTGTTCATGGTGGACGTGCTCGAAGGGCCGGCGACGACGTTCGACTACATCCTCAACCGGCTCCACCTGCTCAAGGCGGTGCACGACGGGAGCCAGCTGTTCCCCGCCAGCTCCATCCTGGGCAGCACCCCGGCGGACCAGCTCCCGTGCCAGAACACCCAGCAGATGGTCCAGGCCACCACCGACGCGCCGGTGGCTGCACTGCAACGGCTGGGCTACGACGTTCGCCAACAGGACTACGGCGCCCAGATCGATCTGGTCATGCCCGGCTATCCCGCTGCCGCCGCCGGGCTCGCCTGCAACGACGTCATCAACTCGGTCAACGGTCAAGCGGTCAAGAGCTCCCAGGATGTCTCGGCCAAGCTGGTCGGGGAGAAGCCGGGGGGCACCGTCAGCCTTGGCATCTCGTCGCCGGGCAACAAGGGGCCGGCCCAGCGCACCGTCCAGGTCCAGCTCACATCGACCCCCGCCCAGCCCGGTGTGGCGGCGCAGCCCGACAAGGGCTTCCTCGGCGTCGAGCTCGAGACCCGCTCCACCTACAGCCTCCCGTTCAACGTCTCCATCCAGGTCGGTGACATCGGCGGCCCCTCCGCGGGGCTGGCCCTGACGCTGGGGATCATCGACCTGTTGTCGAACGGCCAGCTGACCGGGTCCCACAAGGTGGCAGCGACGGGCACCATTGCCCCCGACGGCACGGTCGGCGACGTGGGGGGCGTGGCTCAGAAGACCGTCGCCGTCCGCAAAGCCGGGGCCCGGGTCTTCCTGGTGCCACCCCAGGAGTTGCGGGCGGCCCAGAGCGAGGCCGGCAGCGATCTCAAGGTCTATGCCGTCCAGACGCTGGGGCAGGCCCTCGACGTGCTGGCCGGGCTCGGGGGCAAGGTCCCGGCCCCCACCTCCGCCACCGCCTCCCCGAGCGGCTGAGCGGGCCGCGGCCATGTCATCCGCCACCGCCCAGGTCTCCTTCGCCGCCGAGCTGATCACCATGCTCGTGGCTGCGTCAGGGCTGGTGTTGGCTGCTCGCCAATCGTCGATGGTGGAGCGGACCCGTAGCGCCCTGGGCCTGCTCGGTGTCGGGTTCGTGGTGCTCGGAGTCGGTGCGTTCCTGCACGGTTCGCTCATCCTCTCCGCCCAACCCGGGACGGGCCTGGCCCTGTCCCGGTTCGTGGCGGTCGCCTTCCTGCTCGCCGGGTCCCTCCGCTGGCAGGCCGGGATCCGACCCCGGGTCTGTCTCCTCGCCGGTCTTGGTCTTGTCACCGCCGCCGCCCTCGTCGAGGTAGCGGGCGCATCGGTGGTGGCCGGCGACATCCTCCTCGCCGTGGGTGCCGCCAGTGTGGGCTTCCCCCTGGTTGTCGCCGGTCGTCAATCCATCGCCACCCGGGTGGCCGTCGCCTCAGCCGGCACGCTGCTCCTGGTCCTCGTCGTGGTGTCGGTGGCCATGTCCGACGTCATCTCCTCCTCGGTCACCAGCCAGGATCTCAACCGCCTGGCCCTACGCGGTCGGAGCGAGGGCATCCAGGCGTCAGCCGCCGCCAACGACGCGGCCAAGGACGCCCGCTTCGTGGCCGGCGACCTGCAGGGCTACTTCCGGTCGTCCAACCCGAACCCGTTGGTCGCTCTGGGAACGACCCAGGCAGGGCGGGGTGCCTCGGACCAGGCCGCCATCGGTGTCCGGCTGAACCAGCTCAGCCAGCTCTACCCCGTCGGCGGGTTCGCCTACGTGCTGCCGGGCAACGCCCTCGCAGCGTCGTCCGGAGGGCTGCCGGCGAAGGCCCAGTCGGTGACGACCGTGCCCGGCTTGCAGCCCTCGTCCTGCTCGGGGCGAGAAGCAGGTCGGATCGTGGTGCGGGCCGACGCCGTGTGGGCGGTCGGCACGTTCCCAGAATGCGGCTCGGACGGCTCGCTGTTACTGGGCACGGTGATCAGCGTCGCGCCTCTCGACAACGCCTACCTGGTGCAGCGCCGCCAAGCGGACCCCAACGTCTCGCTGGCCCTGGTCGGCCATGGCCAGGTGCTGGCCTCCAGTGGCAGCCAGCCCAGCCAGGGCGCCCTGCGCAGCCTGGACGCCGAGGCGGATCTCTCGGGAGTGTCGAACACCACCACGGTGGGCGGGCAGTTCGTGAGCGTGCAGCCCATTGCCTCCGGCGTGGGGACCGCCGACAGCCTGTCGGTGGTGGCGTCCTCGTCCACCACGACCGTGGTCTCTGCCACCCAGAACCTGTTCCGAACGCTGTTCCTCATTGCCCTGGGGAGCACCCTGGCCGCCCTGGTGCTGGCGGTCGTGGTCGGTGAGCGCATCACCGCCGGGGTACGCCGCCTCACCGATGTGGCGGGCCGGATCCAAGCCGGTCAGGCCTCGGAGCGGGTCGGGTCGCTCGGGCGCGACGAGGTTGGGGTGCTGGCCGCCGCCTTCGACTCGATGATCGACTCCGTCGAGGATCACGCCGCCGCCCTGCGGACCGCCGCCGACGACGAGACGCGGCTGCGAAACCGGCTGGAGGCGGTCGTCGCCGGGATCGGTGACTCCCTGGTCGCCATCGATGTCGACGGAAGGGTCACCGAGGTCAATGCCGCCGCAGAGGAGCTCTTCGGCGTGCGGGTGGCGGCCGTCCGAGGCTCGCCTGTCCATACCGTGATCGTGGGCCAGGGGGAGGGCGGCGCCTCGCTCGACGACCTGCTCAGATGCCCCCCGGCCACCGGGTGGGAGTCGCTGGCGACGGTCAAGGGGGCCGGCGGTGGCGACGTGCATGTCGCCATCTCGGCCGGTCCCGTTCGGGGTCCCGCCGGCGAGCTCATCGGTGCCGTCGTCGTCCTGCGGGACCTGCGCAGTGAGCAGGAGCTGGAACGGATGAAGACCGAGTTCCTCTCCCGGGTGGGCCACGAGTTGCGGACACCACTCACCGTGATCATGGGCTACGTCGACATCCTCTTGCGCCGGGAGGTCGAGCCGGCCCGGGCTAGCGGCTGGCACCAGGAGATCTTCAGTGGAGCCAAACGGCTGTTGCGGATCGTGGAGATGCTCGAGTTCTTCGCGTCGTCGGGGGCCGGGCACGTGCGGTTGCGGCCCGAGCTCCTCGATGTTCGGTCCCTGGTGTCGGGCGTGGCGACCAAGTGGGGAGACCGTCTCGGGGCCGAGCATCCCGTTGTCCGCCGGGTGGACCTGAAGACGCCCCCGATCCTCGCTGACCGCCGCTGGCTGGTCCTGGCCCTCGACGAGTTGATCGACAACGCGGCCAAGTTCTCCCCGGTCGGCGGACGAATCTCGATCACCGCCGGCCCCGGTCCAGTCCGCAACCCCTCCGGTGACCCCCCGGACGGGCCCCGCTCCGTGCTGGGCGCTCGCCGGCCGATGGTG
Source organism: Acidimicrobiales bacterium (assembly GCA_051000755.1). Classification (GTDB taxonomy): domain Bacteria; phylum Actinomycetota; class Acidimicrobiia; order Acidimicrobiales; family Palsa-688; genus JALZAH01. The sequence goes on from JBPCNZ010000154.1 coordinate 39,246, forward strand.
GAGATCTCCGTCGGTGACCGCGGCGAGGGGATGACGGCCGAGCAGGAGGCCATGGCCTTCGGCGAGTTCGTCCAGGCCGACTCCTCCGACACCCGCCGCTTCGGCGGTCTCGGTCTCGGATTGGCCCTCGTCAAGCGGGTCGTCGAGGGTCACGGGGGGACGGTCAGCTGCCGGTCGGCGCCGGGCAAGGGCTCCACGTTCATCGTCCGGATGCCCGCCGACGCTCGCAGAACGGAGAGAGACGAGCAGAGCACCGCCGCTACCGACGGCTCGGCGGCTACCGACGGCTCGGCGGCCCCCGACGGTACGGCGGCCCCCAGCGGGGAGGCGCCCTCCGAGGGGGAGCCCTGACTGTCGGCGATCGTCGTCGGCGCATCCTCCACTGAGGGGGGTCTCCAGCCCTACATTTGACAGGTGACTTCCGAGCGAGTTCCCAGTAGTGGCGGGAGGGATCTCCTTTCCGCTGATCTGATTGGTGAGCGCAGCTTCGCCGTCGTCCGCCGGGGGTTCGACCGCGATGAGGTCCAGGAGTTCCTCAAGCAGGTGGCGGGAGCGATACGGACCTTCCACCAGCGCATCGAACAAGCTGACGAGGCACGCCGGGAGGCGGAACAACGCGCCTTGCACCCCGAGATCAACGAAGACGTCCTCATGGAACGGGTGGGGGAGGAAACGGCCAGCATCCTCCGCTCGGCGCGCGCCGCGGCCGGGGACATGCGCACCCGGGCCGCGGAGGAAGCCACGCGGATCGTGGATGAGGCCCACCAGCGGGCCGGCGACATCCGGGGGGAGGCGGAGGCGGCCATGGCTCGCAGCGTGGAGGAGGCCAACCGCTCAGCAGAGGAGCTCCGGGCGGGAGCCCAGGCGGCTGGCGATCAGATGGTGGAGCGGGCCCGTCAAGAGGTCGAGTCACTCCGCCAGATGGCCGAGCAGGAGCGGAAGCTCATCGTCGAGGGGGCCCAGTCCATCCGGGAGAAGATCCTGGCCGACCTGGCCCGTCGGCGCCGGGTGGCGACGGTCCAGATCGAGCAGCTGCGCGCCGGTCGCGAGCGCCTCCTCGAGTCCTACGGCGTTGTCCGGCGCACGCTCGAGGAGGTCCAGGACGAGCTGCAGCGAGCAGACGCGGAGGCCCGGAGTGCGGCCGAGCAGGTAGGACGGGCTTGGGACGAAGGGGACTCGTTGGATCTGCCGCCCGACCTGCTCGGCGCCCCCACCGCTACGGAGGAGGCGGTCCTGGGACCCTCCGGTGTCGAGCCTGCTCCGACCCCGGCCCCGGAAGATCAGGTTCCGGCGCCGGACGTGCCCGTGGCCGGCGAGGAGGTTGGCGTCGCCACCGACCCCGTCGACCCTGACCCCGGCGCCCCAGATGCCGACGACACTGCTGAGACGGGGGTGGAGTTGGCGGCCGTCGCCGAGTCGGAGGTGGCGGCGTCGACCGCCGGCGTGGAGGTGGAGACGGAGGCGGCCGAACAGGAGACGCCCGGCGCGATGGCCGGGCGCAAGACCGGACAGAGCAAGCGCAAGACGAGCCCGGGTCGGGCCCCCGCCCGCCCTACACCCCGCCGCCGGGAGGTACCGGGCGACGATCCGCCAATCGTGGCCGTACGCCCTTCGGATGCGATGACCAGCGGCGTCGAGCAGGCCGAGGAGGCGGCGGCAGCAGCCGAAGATGCCGCCTCTGCCCATATCGTCACCGCCCCCGAGTCTGGTTTGGCGGCCGATGCCGCTACCCACGAAGAGCCGGAGAATGGCGACCCTGGGGTGGCTGGGGCCGGGACGGCAGAGCCGGGCGATGGTCAGCCGATCGAGGCCGGAACCGCGCCAGGCGAGCCGGGACAGGAGGCGGCGGGCTCGGAATCCCCGTCCGTGGACGGCCTCTTCGCCCGTATCCGCGCCGGACGAGAGGAGGCGGTGACCCAGGCTCGTCAGGTGCTCAGCGGCGGTTCCTTCTCGACTGAATCGTCATCGGAATCCGATGACGACACAGATTCGGGATTGACCCGCACGACCGAGGACGAAACTCTCCTGGAACGCCGGGAGGCGGCCCTGGGCGAGGTCGAGGTGATCCTGACCCGAAAGCTCAAGCGGGCCCTGCAGGACGAGCAGAACAGCCTGCTGGACCGCCTGCGCAGCTCACGAGGCGAACCGGACCCGGACGTGCTCCTCGGCCCCATCGCCGAGCACCGGCAGCGCTACGTCGATGCGGCCCTCCCCCAGCTCGAGTTGGCGGGGCGGGCGGGGTCCCGTTTTGCCCTCGAGGTGGTCAAAGACGGTGGCCGAAAGGTCGGTGCCCCCAAGCGACCGGCGAAGGTCGACGATCTGGCCGCCGATCTGGCCGTCACCCTCTGCGATCAGATCCGGCGTCGGGTCGAGCAGGCCGTGCAATCGGGAAGGGGCGACGACCAGTCGGCCATGACCGAGGCCCTGGGTGCCGCCTACCGGGAGACCAAGACCCAGCGGGTGGAGCGCACGGCCGGTGATCAGGTGACGGCAGCGTTCTCCCGGGGCATCTGGGAGGCGGCAGGGGACCGGGTCCCGCTGCGCTGGGTGGTCGAGGACATCGACGGCCCCTGCCCCGACTGCGACGACAATGCCCTGGCCGGGGCCCTTCCCCGCCATGAGGGCTTCCCGACCGGCCAGGCCCATCCCCCGGCTCACACCGGCTGCCGGTGCCTGGTCGTTCCGGACCTCCGCTGAGGGGTATGGCGGACCTGCCTTCGCTACGATGACCACCCACCGATAGGCTCCCCGTTCGCATGAGAACCCCCGCGGATCTTCCCCGTCGTCTGCCGCGCACCTCACGCCGGTTCCGGATCGGTGTTCTGGTCGTCATCGTGGTCGCGATCCTGCTGCTGACCTCGCTGCGGGGTCTGTCTCGTTTCTGGACCGATTACCTGTGGTTCTCCGAGGTCCACTTCACCTCCGTGTTCCGCGGCGTGCTGCTCACCAAGATCGCCCTGGCCACGGTCTTCATCGTCATCTTCTTCGTCATGCTGTTCGTCAGCCTGACGGTCGCCGACCGGGTGGCGCCGGACGTGCCCGCGGTCGGCCCGCAGGATGACCTGGTGGAGCGGTACCGAGAGATCCAGGTCAAGCGGGGGCGTTGGATCCGCATCGCTACGGCCGTGATCTTCGCCCTGTTCGCCGGGGTGGGCGCCAACAAGGAGTGGAACAACTGGGATCTGTTCCGTTACCACGTCAACTTTCCGAGCTCTGACGCCCAGTTCCACAAGAACGTCGGCTTCTACGTCTTCCAACTCCCCTTTATCGACTGGCTCCTGAACTGGGTGTTCCTGGCCATCATCGTCGTCTTGATCGTCACGGTCATCGCCCACTACCTCAACGGGGGGATACGGTTCCAATCTCCATCGCAGCGCTCGACGACGGCGGTCAAGACCCATGTGTCGGTCCTGCTCGGGGTCCTGGCGCTGGTCAAGGGGGTGGACTACTACTTCCAGCGCCTGGAGGTCGTTCTCGCTCGCAACCACCTGGTCGACGGGGCGACGGCGACCGGGGTCCACGCCGAGATCCCGGCCAAGGTCCTGCTGATCGCCATCGCTGTCATCGCCGCCGCCCTGTTCTTCTACAACATCTTCCGGCGGGGATGGACGCTGCCGATAGTCGCGGTCGTGGTCTGGGCCCTGGTGTGGGTTTTGGTCGGCGGGGTGTATCCGACTGCCTACCAGGCTCTGCGGGTGAGCCCGTCCGAGCTGACCAGAGAGACGCCCTACATCCAGCGCAACATCGACGCCACTCGGGCCGCCTACGGGTTGAGCAACGTCGCCGTCAAGCAGAACTACCAGGGCAACGCCACCCTCTCCGCATCACAGATCCAAGGCACCAGCCCCCAGGCCGTCGCCAACCAGGCCACGTTGGCCAACGTGCCCCTTCTCGACCCCCAGCAGGTGGTACAGACCTTCGACAAGTACCAGGCCCTGCGCAGCTACTACCAGTTCGGGGGTCTCAACACCGACCGCTACAGCCTCGGCGCAGGATTCGGCGACCAGCTGACCCAGGTCGTCACGTCCGTGCGCGAGCTGTACGGCCAGAACGTGCCGAGCGGATTCGTCAACCAGCACCTCGAGTACACCCATGGCTACGGTGCGGCCGTCGCCCCGGCCAGCCAGGCGGGCGTCAACGCCGACGGCACCCCGAACTTCTCGCTCCAGAACATCCCGCCGGTGGGGACTCCGGCCGTGGCCGGAAACGGATCGCAGGTCTATTACGGCCAGGGGGCCTCGGCCAGCGGGTATGTGGTGGCCAAGTCCAAGCAGGCGGAGCTCGACTACGAGAACTCCTCCGGCACCCAGGTCTCCAATCACTACACCGGATCCGGAGGCGTCGACGCCGGGAGCCTCGTGCGCCGGCTGGCGTTCGCCTTGCGCTTCGGTGACCCCAACATGGTGCTGTCCGGGCAGATCACGTCGGCATCGAAGGTGATGTACATCCGCAACATCGGCGACCGGGTCCGCAAGGCGGCGCCCTTCCTCAAGTACGACTCCGACCCCTACTCGGTCGTCCTCAACAACCAGATCTACTGGATCCAGGACGCGTACACGACCTCGAACAACTATCCCTACGCCCAGGATGCGAACGTCAACCGGGTGGACCAGAGCAGCGGTCTGGCGAGCCAGTTCAACTACGTGCGCAACTCGGTCAAGGTCGTCATCAACGCCTACAACGGATCGATGAAGTTCTTCGTGATGAACAACAACGATCCGATCATCAAGGTCTACGAGAAGGCCTTCCCGGATCTGTTCACCTCCGTCGACAAGGCCGAGACCCTGATACCGGGCATCACCGCCCACTGGCGCTACCCGGCGGACCTGTTCCGGGTGCAGACCAACATGTACGGCCGGTACCACCTGACCCGGGCCGCCGACTTCTACAGCCAGGCCCAGGCGTGGACCATCAGCCAAGATCCCGGTTCAGGGAACCTCGGGCAGACCCAGCTGGCCACGGCGCTGTCCCCCAACGTGACCGGCGGCGTCGCCCAGGTCCCGACCACCCCGCGCCTGCAGCCGGAATACATCCTGGCTCACCTTCCCGACTCGACCGAGCAGCGGTTCCTCTCGCTGCAGCCGTTCGAACCCGTGTCGTCGTCGACCAAACAGCAGAACCTGACGGCGTTCATGACCGCGTCCGCGGATCCGAACGACTACGGCCAGTTGAATGTCTACGAGACACCGCCGGCGGACAACGTCGATGGACCCGCCCTGATCACCAACGCCATCAAATCGAACACCGCCATATCGAGTGAGCTGAGCCTCCTCAATCAGGGGAGCTCCGAGGTGGTGCTCGGTCAGGTCGAGGCCATCCCCATCGATCAGACGCTTCTCTACGTCCAGCCCATCTACGTACAGTCGTCCACGAACCAGGTGCCCACGCTCAAGGACGCCGTCGTGGTCTACAACGGCACCGCCTACAACTCCGGCAACGCGTCCCTCGACGCGGCCCTGTGCAAGGTCACCAACATCGACGGGTCGCAGCCTTTCAGCACGTATTGCGGGACTTCGGCGGCGACCAAGACCGCCCAGGGCCAGGGGGCCGCCGGAGGTGGGACCGGCCCGAATGGGGGGACGACGACAACCACCACCCCCCCCGGCTCCCCGCCGTCGACAGCTCCGCCTGCCGGGGGAGCGGCGCCGACCGTCCAGAGCCTGCTGAGCACGGCGCAGGCCCAGTTCACGGCGGCCATGAACGCCCTCAAGACCGGCAACCTGGCCGCCTACCAGCAGGCCGTCACCAGCGCCGACAACGCGGTCAACCAGGCGGCGGCGCTGGCTGCCAGCCAGCCAGGTTCGCCGACCACACCTCCCACGACCACACCTCCCACGACCGCCCCGCCTTCGACGCCCCCGCCCGCCGGCCCGTGACCGCCGCCCCTGACCGCTAGGTCACCTGAGCCCGCCGGTCCTCGCTGGTCCTCAGCGGGGGGGCTACCGCCAGGACCTGCCCTCGCTGGTGCTCAGCGAGGGGCGGGCTGACGGTCGGGGTTGGACCCGATGGCGCCTCCAGCCCCCTTGGCCGGCGGACCCAACGAATCGAGGCGCTGATCCGGGGACCGACACCGGAGGCCACCTTGGGGACGGCGTGCTCCCAGCGGGCCTGGCAGGCTCCGCCCATGACCAGGAGATCGCCGGGTCCCGGCCGCAGATCGATGGAACGGCCTCCGCCGTAGGGCCGGAGCAGGAACGGGCGAGGCGCACCCACGGTCAGGATCGCCACCAGCGTGTCGTCGAGGTGGCGCAGTTCCCGGTCAGCGTGGAAGGCGACACTGTCGCGGCCGTCCCGGTAGTAGTTGAGACCCATGGAGGCGAAGCGGACCCGGTAGCGGCGGGCCATGCCGGCCCGGAACGCCACCAGAGCGGCATCGGGCAGCTCGGCACCCGCCTGGTACCAGCGGGTGAGGCGGGGCTCGTCGACCATCCGGTCGTACATCCGGCGCCGGCGCTGGTGCCATGCCACCTGGCCTGCGAGCCGTTCGAGCAGATCGTCGCTCCCCCGCAACCAGTCGCGAGCGACCTCGACCCAGGCCCCGCCCCCGAGGTCGGTGCGCTCGAAGGTGGATTCCGGTCGCACCTGGGTCGGTCCGGCAGCGAAGAGACTGGTTTGTCCGATGACCACGCCCACCAGGATAGGCGAACGCACGTTCGCCTCGTCACGGCAGTCCCGAAGATCCGCCCGGGACGCCCCGGTCAGCGGCTGGCGCTCTCCGCGACGAGCAGGGCGACGTCGATGAGGGCGACGAGCATGGCCACCCCGAACAGCAGCCGGGGCCGCCCGCGGCGCCCGGCGACCAGTCCGACACCGACGACGAGGACGGCCAGGGCCAACCCCCCGACCGACAGGAGGCGGGGGCGGCCGGCCCCGAAGGCCAGGAACCCGGAGGCGATGACCAGCAGCGTCGCCGCCCCGAGGACGCTGGCGCGGTAGCCGAGGCGGTGGGGCAGGCCCTGTACACCGGTCGCCCGGTCGTCGTCGAGGTCAGGAGCGGCGTTGGCCAGATGGGCGCCGGTTCCCAGGAGGGCGGCGGCCACGACCTGCCACCACGGCGGGCCCGGCGCTCCGGGCAGACCCAGGCTGACGAAAGCCACGAGGAGGGGGAACGCCAGGGCGTAGGGGACGAAGGACAGCATCGTTGCCTTGAGTCGGGCGTTGTAGGCCCAGGCCAGGGCCACGGCGGTCAGGTGGGCGGCGGCAGCCCTGGGGCCCGAGAGCAGCGAAAGGGGGACCACGGCCACGACGGCGATGCCCGCCGCCCGGCCCACGACCCGGCGGGGTATCGCACCTCGGGCCACCGGTTTGTCGCCCCGAGCCGAGAGGCGGTCGCGCTCGGCGTCGAGCCAGTCGTTGTGCCAACCGACGGACAGCTGCCCGCTCAGCACCGCCCCTCCCACCGCGACCAGCCCGGTAGCGCCGCGGCCCTCGGCGGCGGCCAAGGCGACGGCGACCCCGGTCACGACCACGCTGGGCCCGGGGTGACAGGCTTCCAGCAGTGCCAGAGCACCCCGCTCGTCGCGGCGGCCGGCCACGATCCCGGCTGAGCTCTTCGGGGGCCGAGCCATGAGCTCACCCTACGACGGCGTCGCTGCCGGCGAACAGGCGGGCGAACGGCCCCTGTCGCAGGAGGCGCATGGCCTGACGGTACCGGTGGGAACCGCCGCTCCTTGCCTGAATTTTGTCGCCGCGGGGCGACCGGCGGGTCCACCCTAGGATGGCCGCCATGGTCGACGCGGACACCGCGACGGGGAAGGCCTCGCACCGGTTGGTCGATGTCGAGGGGGCGCGCATCCACCTGGTCGAACAGGGGGAGGGGCCGCTGGTGCTCATGGTGCACGGCTTTCCCGAGTCGTGGTACTCGTGGCGCCACCAGCTTCCCGCCGTGGCCGCCTCCGGTTTCCGGGCCGTGGCCATCGACGTGCGGGGCTATGGCCGGTCCTCCAAGCCCCTCGAGGTGGAGGCCTACCGGATGCTGCTCCACGTGGCCGACAACGCCGGGGTGGTCCGGGCCCTCGGCGAGGAGCGAGCCATCATCGTGGGCCACGACTGGGGATCGCCCATCGCCGCCAACACCGCCCTGCTGCGACCCGACCTGTTTGTGGCCGTGGCCCTGATGAGTGTTCCCTACGCCCCCCGTAACCGCCACCGGCCGACCGAGACGTTCGCCCGGATGGGAGGCGACGAGGAGTTCTACATCAACTACTTCCAGGAGCCGGGGCGGGCCGAGGCGGAGATCGAGGTCGACGTGCGGGGCTGGTTGGCCGGGTTCTACGTGGGGGCGTCAGGCAACCGGGTCCGGCCTCCTGACGGGGGCAGCATGATCACCGTCGGCCCGGGCGGGAGGCTCTCCGACCGGTTCGTCGTGGGCGAGGAGCTGCCCGCCTGGCTGAGCGAGGCGGACCTCGACGTCTATGCCGAGGAGTTCGAGCGGGGAGGGTTCCGGGGTCCGCTCAACCGGTACCGCAACATCGATCGGGACTGGGAGGACCTGGCCGCGTGGACCGGGGCGCCCATCACCCAGCCCTCGCTGTTCATCGGTGGCGAGTGGGACGGGCCGACCGCATGGGGAGCCGGGGCCATCAGCCGCTACCCCGAGACCCTGCCGGGCCTGGTCGGCTCGCACATCTTGGAGCGCACCGGTCACTGGGTCCAGCAGGAACGGGCTGACGACGTCAACCGGCTCCTCGTCGAGTGGTTGACGGGCCTCGGTGCCGCCGGGTCCTGAACGCCGCCCTCCTCAGCCCTCGTGGCGCAGGGCGCGGTAGACGTCGCGGTACATGCTGTACTTGATCTTGCCCATGACCGGGTCGGCCTTGGGGGCCAACTCCGCGGCCATGGCCGCGGCTCGGGGAATGACCTCGTCGGATGGTACCGAGGCGTCGACGATGGCCGCCGCCTCGGCGCCAGGGGCCCCGTACCGGCGGCCGGTGATCATGACATCGCGCGCCGCCGTGGGCGTCAGCTTGGCCTGGACCAGGGCGCTCATGCCGGCGGGGAACGCCAGGCGCAGATCAATCTCGGGCAGGCAGAAGTACCCGCGGTCGGCGCGCATGACCCGGTAGTCGTGGGCCAGAGCGAGGAGGCCGCCGGCGGCGTAGGCGTGGCCACCGATGGCAGCGACGGTGGGAACGGGCAGGGTGAGGATCCTGCTGAGCACCGACTCGGCGGCCTTCAGCACCTGGCTCAGCCGATCGACGTCGTCGCCGACCCAGGCCAGGTCGAGACCGTTCGACCAGAACTTGCCGGTGGCCGCGGTGACCAGGGCCCGGGGGCCCGTCGCCACGTCGACCCTCTCGAGGAGACCCAGCACTTCGGCGCTCCACGATGGGTTGATCCGGTTCTCGGTGTCGCCGAGATTCAGGACGAAGACGTCGTCGTGGCGATCGAGCTGAGGCACGGCTCCCACCCTAAGGGCCGGGACCGGAGCTAGACAGGTTCCATGCGCATTGGTGTCGTCCTGCCCCAGATCGAGCTTCCCGCCGACCCTGGCGGGCTGCGGGCCTACGCCCAGGGGGTCGAGGCCCTCGGCTACACCCACATCCTGGCCTACGACCACGTGCTCGGCGCCGACCCGGCGGTGCACCAGGGCTGGAACGGGCCCTACGACATCGCCACCACCTTCCACGAGCCCCTCGTGCTCTACGGGTTCCTGGCTGCGGTGACTTCGCTGGAGTTGGTGACCGGCATCCTGATCCTCCCCCAACGCCAGACCGCCCTGGTCGCCAAGCAGGCGGCGGAGGTGGATCTGCTGACCGAAGGCCGGTTCCGCCTGGGTGTGGGCGTGGGGTGGAACGCGGTCGAGTACGAGGCGTTGGGCCAGGACTTCTCCACCAGGGGCCGCCGCACGGACGAGGCCGTGATCCTGCTGCGGCGCCTGTGGACGGAGAGATCGGTGACCCACGAGGGGACCTTCGAACGGGTGACCGGGGCGGGCCTGGCCCCCCTGCCCGTGCAACGGCCCATCCCGGTGTGGTTCGGGGGCCAGTCCCCGCTCGCCTACCAGCGCATGGGCCGGTTGGCCGACGGATGGTTCCCCCAGGTGGTGCCCGGGCCGAAGCTCGACGCGGCCCGAGCCATCATCGACCAGGCGGCGACCGAGGCCGGACGGGACCCGTCGACCATGGGGATGGAGGGGCGGGTCACCTGGGGCCGGGGCGGGGTCGACGGCCTGGCCGATCATGCCGGGCGCTGGCGGGGGGCCGGCGCCACCCACCTGTCGGTCGACACCATGCGCGCCGGGTTGGAGACGATCGACGACCACCTGCGGGTGCTCGGGGAGGCAGCCCAGGCCCTCGGCGTAGATTCAGCCCGGTGATCAGCCTCGAAGAAGCCCGCGACCGTGTCCTGCGATCGTGCCCGCCGGCGGCCACCGTGCGGGTGGGGGTGGGAGACGCCCTGGACCGGGTGCTGGCCGAGCCCGTCCACGCCCCCGAGCCCGTCCCACCCTTTGCCAACACGGCGATGGACGGCTTCGCGGTGCGGGCCGCCGACGTGAGCGGCGCGTCGGCGGACCATCCGACTCGTCTGGTGATCGTCGGGACCATCGCCGCCGGCCACGCCCCGGACCGGGCCGTCGGTCCGGGAGAGGCGGTCCGGATCATGACCGGGGCGCCGTTCCCGGACGGGGCCGACGCCATCGCCATCGTGGAGACCACCAGGCCCGACGGTGACCGCGGGGTGCTGGTCGAACGCCCCGTCAGCGCCGGCGACCACATCCGGGCCGCGGGCGAGGACCTGGCTGCCGGTCAGGAGGTGTTCCCCATCGGAACCGTCCTCGGGCCGGGGCACCTGGGCGTGCTGGCCACCACCGGTCGGGTCGACGTCGCCATCATCCCCGCGCCCCGCGTAGGGGTGCTGTCCACAGGCGACGAGCTGGTCGCCGGCGGCGGACCGCTGCGGCCGGGCCAGATCCGTGACAGCAACCGTCTGACCCTGCTCGCCCTGCTGCGCCGGGACGGCTACCCGGTGGTCGACCTGGGCATCGCCCGCGACGACGAAGCGGAGATCAACCAGAAGCTGACCGAGGCCGCCGCCTCCTGCGATGCGGTGCTGACCAGTGGCGGCGTGTCCATGGGCGACTTCGACTACGTGAAGAAGGTCCTTGACGAGATCGGGGACATGAGCTGGATGCAGGTGGCGATCCGCCCGGCCAAGCCGTTCGCCTTCGGCACCATCGCCACCACGCCGGTCTTCGGCCTGCCGGGCAACCCGGTGTCGTCGATGGTGAGCTACGAGCTGCTGGCCCGCAGCGGGTTGCGGGCCATGGCGGGTCATCCGCCAGACCGCCTCCACCACCCCCTGATCCCGGCGGTGGTCGACGACGACAGCCTGCACCGGCGTCCCGACGCCCGGACCAACTACAGCCGGGTCAACGCCACCATGGGCGCCGACGGCCGCTATCACGTCCGGACCGCCGGAGGGCAGGCTTCCAATCTGCTGTGGCCCATGGCCGTCGCCGATGCCCTCGCCGTCGTTCCCCCCGGCGATGGTGTGGCCGCCGGGGGCGAGGTCGCCATCATTCTGCTCCCGGGTTAGCGAGGCTGGCATCTGCGGGCGCCGACCCGCCGGGACCCTTGAGCGAAGGGGAAGGAGGGGCCAGGAGCCTGGCTCTTGCGAGGTGGCGGCGACCGCGACACTCCGTCGCAGTCGTCTGATCACCCGTAGGCTGGAGCTGTGGCCACCGCTCTCGTGGATCCCCACGGTCGCACCGTTCGGGACCTTCGCATCTCCATCACCGACCGGTGCAACTTTCGGTGCACCTACTGCATGCCCGAGGAAGGCATGAAGTGGCTGCCGCGCGAGGAACTTCTCAGCTACGAGGAGCTGACCCGGATCGCCAGGGTGTGCGTGGAGCGGTTCGGCTTCGGGAGCATCCGCCTCACCGGCGGGGAGCCGACGGTGCGGGCCCATCTTCCGGTGCTGATCAGGCGCCTGGCCGACCTCGGCGTCGACCTGTCGATGACCACCAACGCCGCCACCCTCGACGTCCTGGCCGCCGACTTGCGCCAAGCCGGCCTGCGGCGGATCAACATCTCGTGTGACTCCCTCAAACCCGAGCGGTTTGCGTCGATCACCGCGCGCGACGCTCTGCCCCGCGTGCTGTCGGGCATCGACGCCGCTCTCGCCGCCGGCCTGGATCCGGTCAAGATCAACTGTGTTGTGGTGCGGGGGGTCAATGACGACGAGATCGAGGACTTTGCCGCTTTCGGGCGGGAGCGCGGGGTGGAGGTCCGGTTCATCGAATGGATGCCCCTCGACGGCGACGGCAACTGGACCGGCGGCCAGGTCATGCCGGCCACCGAGATCATCGATCGGATCAATGCCGTCTTCCCTCTGGCCGGGGCCGAGGAAAACCGGGGTTCGATGCCGGCCGAACGCTTCACCTATGCGGATGGCAAGGGCCGGATAGGGGTGGTCGCCAGCGTGACCCAGTCGTTCTGCGAATCCTGTGACCGGATCCGGCTCACAGCAGAGGGTCAGTTGCGCAACTGCCTGTTCGCCGTCCGGGAATGCGACCTGCGGGCCATCCTGCGCGATGGTGGCAGCGACGACGATCTGGCCGCGGCCATCGAAGCGGAGGTGGGCCGCAAGTGGGCCGGCCACTCGATCGGCCAGGTGCACTTCATCCGGCCCAACCGGTCGATGAGCCAGATCGGCGGGTGACCAAGCGGCGTTTGCGGGTATATTCGGTCAACGAAGAAGCACATGCCGGCCAAGAGACCACCTGACCAACAGGACAGGCTGTCACCACCCGATCAACCTGGTGTGAGGACGCTGCAAACGTGACCTCGATCATGCTCCTAGGATCCGAGGCATGAGCATCCTCGGCAATCGAGTCCTGCGCCGAGAGGACCCGAAGTTCCTCACCAGCGGTGGCATCTACGGGGACGATCTGGCCCTTGACGGGGCCCTGTGGGCCACCTTCGTCCGGTCCACCGTGGCCCACGCTCGCATCGCCGAGATCAATGCCGACGATGCCCGCACCCTGCCCGGCGTCGTTGCCGTCTACACCGGTGCCGACGTCGATCTGCCGCCGGTTCCAGCCGGGGTGCCGGGGTTTCCCGAGATCATGGGCCGCTCCGTCCTGGCCACCGACGTGGTCCGATTCGCCGGGGAGGCTGTCGCCGTGGTGCTGACCGAGGAGCGCTACCAGGGCGAGGATGCCGCCGAAGCCGTCTTCGTCGAGTACGACCCGCTCCCCGCCGTCGTCGACGCCGCCAGCGGCGCCACCTCGGAGACGCTGCTGTTCCCCGACCACGGCTCCAACGTGGCCATCGCCTTCGAGCAGCCGCTCGACGGCCACTTCTTCGATGACTGCGAGGTCGTCGTCCGCCAGCGGATCATCAACCAGCGGTTGGCCCCCTGCCCCCTCGAGGTGCGGTCCGGTGCGGCCACCTGGGGCGACGACGGCCGCCTGACCCAATGGGCGTCCAACCAGGCGCCCCACGGAGCCAAGGCGGACCTGGCCAACGCCTACGGGGTCGATCCCGGCCAGGTCCGGGTCATCGCCCCCGATGTCGGCGGCGGCTTCGGGGCCAAGATCGGCCTCTATGCCGAGGATCTGGTCCTGCCCTGGTTGGCCAAGAAGGCCGGCCGGACGGTGCGCTGGACGGAGAACCGCTCCGAGTCGATGCTGGCCATGGGCCATGGGCGGGCCCAGGTCCAGGACATGGTCATCGGCGGCAACCGGAACGGCCGGGTGAGCCACTACCGCCTGGAGGTGCTGCAGGACTGCGGTGCCTATCCGTCGCTCGGCGGGTTCCTGCCGGCGCTGACCCGGATGATGGCGTCGGGCACCTACGACATCGCCAACGTCGAGTTCTCCGCCCGTTCCATCGTGACCAACACCACCCCCACGGTCGCCTACCGCGGCGCCGGCCGCCCCGAGGCCACGGCCTGCGTCGAGCGGGCCATGGACCTCTTCGCCGCCGAGCTCGGCAAGGACCCGGCCGAGGTGCGCCGGACGAACCTCATCGCCAAGGACGCTTTCCCGTTCACCACCCCCACCCAGACCGTCTACGACTGTGGGGACTACGAGGGGGCGCTGGACCTGGCCCTGGAGTCCGCCGGCTACCAGGACCTGCGGGCCGAGCAGGACCGCCGGCGCAGGGCCGGCGACACGGTGCAGATGGGCATTGGTGTCTCCACCTACGTGGAGATCACCAACGGCGCTGGTCCCCCCGGTGAGTTCAGTGCCGTCGAGATCCTCCCCGACGGCAAGGCCAAGGTCTACACCGGCACCTCCCCTCACGGCCAGGGCCACCACACGGCCTGGTCGATGCTCGCCTCCGAGCAGCTGGGCATCTCCATGGACGACATCGAGGTGATCGCCAGCGACACCGATCTGGTGCGCGAGGGCGGCGGGACCATGGGTTCGCGTTCGCTGCAGTCCGGTGGACTGGCGGTGCACGAGGCGTCCATCACCCTCGTCGCCGAGGCCCGCAAGCTGGCCGCCGAGCTGCTCGAGGCCAACCCCGACGACGTGGTGCTCGACAAGACCGAGGGTCGCTTCCATGTGACCGGCACACCGTCGGTGGCCCGCACCTGGGCCGAGGTGGCCGCCTCGTCCGACGCCACCAAAGGCCTGCGGGTGGAGCAGAGCTCCGCCCCGTCCGGTCCCACCTTCCCCTTCGGTGCCCACGTCGCCGTGGTCGAGATCGACATGGGGACCGGAGCGGTCCGCCTGCGCCGCCTGGTCGCGGTGGACGACGCCGGCACCATCCTCAACCCGCTCCTTGCCGAAGGCCAGCGTCACAGCGGCCTGGCCCAGGGCGCGGCCCAGGCCCTCCTCGAAGAAGTCCGCTACGACACCGACGGCAACCCCGTGACCTCGAACCTGGCCGACTACGCCATGATCTCGTCCACCGAACTGCCCAGCTTCGAACTCGTCCCGATGGCCACCCCGACGCCAATCAACCAGCTCGGGGCCAAGGGCATCGGCGAGTCAGGCACCATCGGCTCCACACCGGCCGTGCAGAGCGCGGTGGTCGACGCCCTCAGCCATCTCGGTGTGCGCCACCTCGACATGCCGGCCACCCCGGAGCGGGTGTGGCGGGCCATCTCCGAGGCCGGCACCTAGGCCGACACCCCAGCACCCGTTTCGTCGTCAATCTGAACCATCCCAAACCAAGGGGGAACCGCATGAAGGTGTCCATGATCGTCAACGGGCAGCAGGCCGAACACGAGGTCGAACCTCGCCTGCTCCTGGTCCACTACCTACGCGACGTGGTCGGTCTCACCGGGACCAACATCGGATGTGACACGTCCTCATGTGGGGCGTGCACCATCCACCTGGACGGCGAGTCCGTGAAGTCGTGCACGGTCCTGGCTGTCCAGGCCGACGGCGCCGAGATCACCACCATCGAAGGCCTGGCGGACGGCGCCACCATGCACCCGATGCAGAAGGCCTTCCAGGACGAGCACGGCCTGCAGTGCGGCTACTGCACCCCCGGAATGGTCATGGCCGCCGTCTCCCTGCTCGAGGCCAACCCCGACCCGACCGAGGACCAGGTCCGCGAAGGCCTCGAGGGCAACCTGTGCCGCTGCACCGGCTATCACAACATCGTGCGCGCCGTCCTGGCCGCCGCCAAGGCTCCCGCTGGGAGCGCGTCATGACCGCTACCGAGGCACCGCCAGACGAATCTCTGAAGGTGATGGGCAAGCGCCGGGTCCGCCGCGAGGACCCCGCCCTGCTCTCGGGCGAATCCCGCTACATCGCCGACCTGGTCGTCCCGGGCGCGCTCCATGCGGCCATCGTCCGCAGCCCCGTCGCCCACGGCACCATCACCAACATCGACTTCTCCGACGCCCTGGCCATGCCCGGCGTGGTCGCCGCCTTCAGCGGCGAGGACCTCCAGGGCGACTGGGCCGCGCCGATGCCGTGCGCCTGGCCGGTCACCGAGGACATGAAGAACCCGACCCACTACCCCTTGGCGGTGGGCACGGTCAACTACGTCGGCGACGGGGTGGCGGTCGTGCTGGCCAAGACCGAGTACCAGGCCCACGACGCGGCCGATGCCGTCATCGTCGACATCGAGTCCCTGCCGGCGGTGGTCGATCTCGACGACGCCCTCTCCGACCGGGTGCTGGTCCACGACGACCTCGGCACCAACAAGTGCTACACGTGGGAGCTCTATCCCGACGCCGCCGCCCTCGAGCAGGCATTCGCCGACGCGGCCCACACGGTCAGCGAGCGTTACGTCCAACAGCGCCTCATCCCCTCGCCGATGGAGACCCGCGGGGTCGTGGTCGTTCCCCAACCCTTCGGCGGCGACTACACGATCTACTCGTCCACCCAGATCCCTCACATCCTGAAGGTGATGCTGGCTGTGACCACGGGCATCAACGAGACGCAGCTGCGCGTCGTCGCCCCGTCGGTCGGCGGGGGCTTCGGCGCCAAGCTCAACGTGTACGCCGAAGAGATCCTCGGCGTGGTCCTGGCCAAGAAGCTGCGCAAGCCCATCCGCTGGATCGAGGAGCGCTCCGAGCACGCCACGGCCACCATCCAGGGTCGGGGTCAGATCCAGAACATCGAGCTGGCCGCCACCGCCGACGGCAAGATCACCGGGGTGCGGGTCAAGCTGCTCGCCGACATGGGCGGCTACCTGCAGCTGATCACCCCCGGCATCCCCCTCCTCGGCGGGTTCATCTACGGCGGCGTCTATGACATCCCCAACTTCGGCTTCACCTGCACCGGGGTGTTCACCACCAAGACGCCCACCGATGCCTACCGCGGCGCCGGCCGGCCGGAAGCCACCTACGCCATCGAGCGGGCCATCACCGCCCTGGCCCACGAGATGGACCTCGACCCCGCCGAGCTGCGCCGGCGCAACTTCATCCAGCCCGACCAGTTCCCCTACTCGGCGGCGGCCGGTCTGGTCTACGACAGCGGCGACTACGAGCCCGCCCTCGACAAGGCCCTCGAGCACGCCCACTACACGGAGTTGCGCGCCGAACAGCAGCGGCGGCGTGACGCGGGCGACACCAAGCTGGTCGGCATTGGCATCTCGTCGTATTTCGAGATGTGCGGCCTGGCCCCATCCCGGGCCCTCGGCGGCCTCGGATTCGGCGCCGGTGGTTGGGAGGCGGCCACCGTCCGCATCCAGCCCACGGGCAAGGTCCAGGTGGTCACGGGGACGACCCCCCACGGCCAGGGACACGAGACGTCGTGGTCGATGATCGTGGCCGACAAGCTCGGGATCAGCCCCGACGACATCGACGTCCTCCACTCCGACACGGCCATATCACCCTTCGGGCTGGACACCTACGGGTCGCGTTCGCTGGCCGTGGGCGGCACCGCCGTCTACAACGCCACCGACCGTGTCGTCGACAAGGCGGCCAAGCTGGCCGCGCACCACATGGAGGTGGCCGAGGAGGACCTGCAGCTTCGGGGCGGGTCGTTCGAGGTCAAGGGCTCGCCCGACCGCAAGATGGCCCTCGCGGAGGTGGCGTTCGCCGCCTTCACCGCCCACAACCTCCCCGAGGGCATGGAGCCCAACCTGGAGGGGATCAGCCACTGGGACCCACCGAACTTCACCTTCCCCTTCGGCACCCACATCTGCGTCGTCGAGGTCGACACCGAGACCGGCTCGGTGGACATCGACAAGTACGTCGCCGTCGACGACTGCGGCAACCAGGTCAACCCCCTCATCGTCGAGGGCCAGCTCCACGGCGGCATCGTCCAGGGTGCGGCCCAGGCTCTCCTCGAGGAGGCCGTCTACGACGAGGACGGCACCCTGCTGACCGCCACGTTGATGGACTACATGGTCCCCTCGGCCACCGAGTTCCCGAGCTTCACGCTCGACCACACCGTCACCCCCAGCCCCACCAACCCCATGGGCGTCAAGGGCGTCGGGGAAGCCGGAACCATCGGTGCCGCCCCTGCGGTCATGAACGCCATCATCGATGCCCTGCGACCCCTCGGCATCACCAACATGGAGATGCCCGCGTCCCCGCAGCGGGTGTGGTACGCCATTCAGGCCGCCGCCGCCGGCGGCTCAGCCAGCTCAAGTGCGAAAGGGGGTGCGGCATGATCCCGTCCGCATTCGACTACCAGAGGCCCACATCCCTCGACCAGGCCCTCCAGGCCCTGGCCGACAACGACGAGGACGCCAAGTTGATGGCCGGGGGCCACTCGCTGCTGCCCCTCATGAAGCTGCGCCTGGCCGCCCCCAGCGTGATCATCGACATCGGCCGCCTCGACGAGCTGAACTACATCAAAGAGGCAGGTGACCGCATCGCCATCGGGGCCCTGACCCGCCACCACACGGTGCAGGCCAGCGACCTGCTCGGTCGGGAGGTTCCCCTCCTGGCCCACGCCACCGGCAAGGTCGGCGACCCCCAGGTCCGCCATCGCGGCACCATCGGCGGGGCCATCGCCCACGGCGACCCGGCCTCGGACCTGCCGGCGGTGATGCTGGCCTTGAACGCCACGTTCACCGTCGTCGGCCCGGGCGGGGAGCGCCAGATCGAAGCCAACGACTTCTTCGAGGGATTCTTGGAGACGACGCTGGCCGACAACGAGATCCTCACCGAGATCAGCGTCCCGAAGTCGGCCGGCGCCGGCTGGTCGTTCCAGAAGTTCAACCGCCGGGCCCAGGACTGGGCCATCGTCGGCGTGGCCGCCATCCACAACGGCACCACCGGCGTCGGACTGGTCAACATGGGCTCCACCCCCGTGCGGGCGGCCGCCACCGAGGAGGCCCTCGCCGGGGGAGCGTCGGCCGCGGAGGCGGCGGCCAAGGCGGCCGACGGCCTCGACCCGCCCGCCGACCTCAACGCCAGCGTCGAGTACCGCCAGCACCTGGCCCAGGTGCTCGTCCGGAGGGCGCTGGAGGAAGCCGGGGTCAGCTGAGACCGTTGGCCTCTGCCGCCGCCACATCCGGACCCGCCGATCCGCCGGCTCTGAGTGTCGAAGACGTCGCTGCAGCTCTCGCCGACCAGGGATACCTGGCCGACGAGGGCCTGGCCACGTCGATCTTCCTGGCCCTGGTCCTGCACCGGCCTCTCCTGCTCGAAGGGGAGGCCGGGGTGGGCAAGACCGAGGTGGCCAAGGTCCTCTCGGCCTGGACCGGTGGCCAGCTCCTGCGCCTCCAGTGCTACGAGGGCATCGATGTGGCCCAGGCCGTCTACGAATGGGACTACGCCCGCCAGTTGTTGCACCTGCGGGCCGCGTCGGTCACCGCCGAGTCGGGTGCGGCTCCGGTGGGCTCAGCGGTGGAGAACGAGCTGTACACCGAGCGGTTCTTGATCCGCCGGGCCATCCTGGCCGCCATCGACCACGGGGAAGGGCCGCCGCCGGTGTTGCTCATCGACGAGGTCGACCGGGCCGATGACGAGTTCGAGGCGTTCCTGCTCGAGGTGCTCTCCGAGTACGCGGTGACCGTCCCCGAGCTCGGCACCCTGCGGGCCAAGGTTCCGCCCGTGGTCATCATCACATCGAATAGGACGCGGGACGTCCATGACGCCCTCAAGCGGCGCTGCCTGTACCACTGGGTGGCCCATCCCGACTTCGAGCGGGAGGTGGCCATCGTCCGCCGCCGGGCCCCCCATGCCGCTCCGGTCCTGGCCGAGCAGGTCGCCGCCGCGGTGGAGACGGTGCGAGGCATGCACCTCTACAAACCGCCGGGGGTGGCGGAGACCATCGACTGGGCGGCGGCCCTCGCCGCCCTCGGTCGCACCGAGATCGACGAGCGAAGCATCGACCTGACCCTCGGCACCGTGCTCAAGTACCAGGAGGACCAGGCCCGGGTCCGGGAGTCGGGGATCGCCGAGCTGGTCCGCTCGGCCCTGCTCCCGAGAGGTTCGGGCCGTGGGCGGTGACGCCGGGCCGTCAGGCGGGGTGGTCGGGCCGCCGGGCGGCGTGGTCGGCCCGCCGGGCCCCTCCGGTGGCGGGGAGGTCGACCAGCAGGGCGAGCGGATCGCCGTCGCTTTCGCCCGGGTCCTGACCGGCGCCGGAGTGTCCGAACCGGTCGGCTCGGTCATCAGCTTCGTTGAGGCTCTCGGCGCCGTCGGGATCGACAGCCGCGACGCCGTCTACTGGGCCGGTCGGGCCACCCTGATTCGAAGGCCGGAGGACATCGCCCTCTACGACCGAGTCTTCGAGTCGTTCTGGCTGGACCGGGCCACCTGGGTGGCCCTCCCGCCCCCGGGCTCGCCCATGACCATCGCCTTCGATGACGAGGACGGGACCGAGGATCAAGACGACATCTCCCCCGACGAGGAGGCCAACGATCCCACCGTCAGCGTGCGCTACAGCGCCACCGAGGTCCTCCGCAACAAGGATCTGGCTTCCCTCAGCAGGGCCGAATGGACCGAAGCGGCTCGGTTGCTCACGGTCCTGCGCACCACGGCCGACCTGCGCCGCAGCCGCCGCCTGCGCCGCAGCCGCCACCAACGGGGCCAGCCCGACCTCCGCGGGACCCTACGGCGGGCCATGCGGACCGACGGTGAGGTCATTCGCCCCGGCCGCAAGGCACCGTCGCAGCGGCCCCGTCGCCTGGTCCTGATCGCCGACGTCTCGGGGTCCATGGAGCCCTACGCCCGGGCCATGCTGCGCTTCGCCCAGGCCGCCGTCGCGGCCCGGGGCCCCGGGCGGGTCGAGGCCTTTGCCCTCGGCACCCGGTTGACCCGCCTGACCCGCGAGCTCGGCGGGCGCGATCCCGACATCGCCGTGCGCCGGGCCGCGGCCAGTGTCGTGGACTACTCCGGCGGCACCCGGCTAGGTGCGGGTCTGCGGGAGTTCAACGACCGGTGGGGAGCCCGGGGCATGGCCCGGGGCTCGGTGGTCGTGATCGTCTCCGACGGATGGGACCGGGGCGACCCCGCGGAGCTCGGCGAGGAGATGGGCCGCCTCTCCCGGGTGGCCCACCGGGTGGTGTGGGTGAACCCCCTCAAGGCGTCCCCCGGCTACCAACCGTTGGCCCGCGGAATGGCTGCCGCCCTTCCGCATGTTGACCAGTTCGTGGAAGGGCACTCGCTGGCTGCACTCGAGGAGCTGGCCGTGCTCATTGGAGGTAGACGATGAAAGAAGTGCTCGACGACATCGACCGCTGGCATGCGGAGGGCAAGCGGGTGGCCGTGGCCCGCGTTGTCGGCGTCGAGGGATCCGGGCCCCGCCTGCCGGGCGCCACCATGGTGGTCAGCGAGGCCGGCGAGGTGGCCGGGTCGGTCTCCGGTGGTTGCGTCGAGGGGGCGGTCGTCACCGAGGCCCTCGACGTCCTCGACGGCAACGGGGCCCGCCTCACCACGTTTGGCTACTCCGACGACGAGGCGTTCGCGGTGGGCTTGACCTGTGGTGGCACCATCCGCTTGTTCATCGAAGCCTTGGACTGGTGACCCCCGTGGTGCGGGCCGAATCCGCCGGCGCGGTGGTGCGTCGGTGAGCGACCTGTACTCGCTGTTGGCCGCCGCCCTGCGGGCCGAGCAACCGGTTGCCCTGGCCGAGGTCATCGAGGGCCCCGACGAGATGTTGGGCGCCAAGATGCTGGTCCGCCCCGGAGCCGACCCCGACGCCGTGGGCAGCCTGGGGGATCCCGGCCTCGACCGGGTGGTGCGCCGCGACGCCCTCGGGGAGCTGGCCGTGGGCGTGACCGCGGCCCGCCACTACGGTCTGCATGGCGAGGCCCGGGACCGGGCCCTGTCGGTGTTCATCGAGTCGTTCGCCCCCCCGCCGGTGATGATCATCTTCGGCGCCGTGGACTTCACCGCCGCCCTGGCCAAGGTGGCCAAGATCCTCGGTTTCCGGGTCACCGTGTGCGACGCCCGGCCCGTGTTCGCCACCCCGGCCCGGTTCCCCATGGCCGACGAGGTCGTGGTGGACTGGCCCGACCGGCACCTGGCCAAGGTGGGCGATTCGCTCGGGCCCCGCGACGCGGTGTGCGTGTTGACCCATGACCCCAAGTTCGATGTTCCCGCGGTGGTGTCGTCGTTGGCCACCGACGTCGGCTATCTCGGGGTGATGGGCTCGCGCCGGACCCATGAGGACCGGACCGCCCGCCTGCGCCAGGCCGGGGTGGACGACGCCGGGCTGGACCGGCTCCTCTCACCCATCGGGCTCGACATCGGGGCCCGCACCCCCGAGGAGACCGGTGTGGCCATCTGCGCCGAGATCATCGCCTTGCGCACCGGCAAGGAGGCGCCTTCGCTTCGGGACCGGGCGGGGCCGATCCACTACGACCCGGCGCCGGCGTGAGTCGCCTCCTGGGTGGGTCGGGGCGGGCCGGGCAGGTGGCGGCTGGGGGCGGTGGCGATGAGCGTGGCGGTGGGCGGTGGGCGGTGGGTGCCCTGGGTCCTGGTGCCCTGGTGGGCGGTTCTCATGGGCGATAAAGCGCGCCAGTGCGCTTTATCATCCACCAGAACGAGGGATTCGCCGATGATGACGGTCGACGAGCGTCTTGCGCAGCCATGACGGAGGCCCTGTCGACCGCGGCGGTGATCCTCGCCGCCGGAGGGGGGAGCCGATTTGCCGAGAGCCCCGGGGCCGTGGGCCACAAGTTGCTGGCCTCGTGGCGCGGTCGGCCCCTGGTGAGGTGGGCGGTCGACACCGCCGTCGAGGCGGGCATCGGCCCGGTGTGGGTGGTGACGGGAGCCATCGACCTGACCGGCGTGCTGCCCCCCGAGGTCACGGTGCTGAGCAACCTGGCGTGGGCCGATGGGCAGGCCTCGTCGCTGCAGGTGGCGGTCTCCGAGGCCGAGGGCCGAGGCTTGGGCGCCATCGTCATCGGCCTCGCAGATCAGCCTCTCCTGTCGGTCGAGTCGTGGCGGGCCGTGGCCGCGGCAACCTCGCCGATCGCCGTCGCCACCTACGCACAGCGCCGTCGCAACCCCGTCCGACTGGGTCGCGAGGTGTGGGGCGAGCTCCCGAAGACTGGCGACGAGGGCGCGAGGGTATTGATCCGGGAGCGCCCCGATCTGGTTTGGGAAGTAGCGTGCAACGGCAATCCGGCTGACATTGACACTGTGGAGGATCTGACCCGATGGAGCTGAACAACGATTTCCGGGTAGGCGTGGACCGCGACACCACGTGGGACGTGCTCACGGACCTGGAGCGGATAGCTCCCTTGCTTCCCGGTGCCCAGCTTCAAGAGGTGGAGGGTGACGAGTACCGGGGGATCGTCAAGGTCAAGGTCGGGCCCATCCAGGCGCAGTACAAGGGCACCGCCACCCTGGTCGAGACGGACCAGTCGGCCGGCAAGATGGTCATGAAGGCGTCGGGTCGGGACACTCGTGGTCAGGGCAATGCCAGCGCCACGATCACCCTGACGATGACGGCCGATGGGAGCGGGACGAAGGTCACTGCCAACACCGACCTGACGATCAGCGGCAAGGTCGCTCAGTTTGGACGGGGTGTCCTGGCCGACGTGAGTAGCAAGCTCATCGGTCAGTTCGTCGACAACCTCGAGGCCGACCTCAACGCCGGCGAGCAGGCGACCAAGCCCAAGGGAGGGTCTAACCCGGGACCGGGCGACGACGTCCCGGACGAGGCGCCCGGTGAGGCCCTGGTCGGAAACGCCGACAAGGCGGAGACCAACGGTTCCACTGGCTCCAGCCAGACGGCTTCCGGACCGGTGGGGCCAGGGACCACGGCGCCCACCACGACCGGCACGAGCTCGACGTCCGGCGGGACCACCGCGGCCTCGACCTCCTCGAGCGCAAAGCAATCGGGTCCCCGCAAGATCGATTCGCCCGAGCCGGAGCCGGTCGACCTGTTCGATGCGGCCGGCAGCACCATGAAGCGGGCTGCTCCGGTGGTCGGCGGGGTCGTTGTCATCCTGGTTGCCATCCTTCTCCGCCGCCGGCGTAAGGCCCGTCGGGCGGTCAAGGTCGCAGCCCTCGTCGACGCCAGCCGCAAGGCCCGCAAGAAGGCGGCCAAGCGAGGCGGCAAGGCCAGCAAGAAGGCTGCGGTGGAAGGGCGCAAGGCGGCCAAGAAGGCGGCCGTGCGCGGCCGCAAGGCCGGTAAGCAGGCCGCCGTTCATGGTCGCAAGGCCGGTAAGCAGGCGGCGGTGAAGGGTCGCAAAGCGGGCAAGCAGGCGGCGGTGACGGGCCGCAAGGCGCGCAAGCAGGGCCGCCAGGTGGCGGCATCAGCCCGTCACGCTGCCGAGGACGCTTCTCGCCGGGCGGCGAAGCGGAGCCGAAAGGCCGCCGCCAAGGCCGCGGCCAAGGCGCAGAAGCGAGCCAGCCGGGTCGGCTGACCAGGCCCGTCAGCCGCGTCCGTCGTCTCCGGCCGTACGCTGCCGCAATGGCTGAGCGATCTCTGACCCTGATGGCAGTGCATGCCCATCCCGACGACGAGGCCACGAGCACCGGCGGGATCCTGGCCCGCTACAGCGCCGAGGGCATCCGCACGGTCCTCGTCACCTGTACTGACGGGGCCTGCGGCGACGGTCCGGGCGGGGTCAAACCGGGGGAGCCGGGCCACGATCGCGATGCCATTGTGGCCCTGCGCCGCCAGGAGCTCGAGGCCAGCTGCCTCATCCTGGGCGTCCGCCATCTCGAGCTTCTCGAGTACAGAGACTCTGGGATGATGGGCTGGGCCGACAATGATGCGCCCGGCTCGTTCTGGACCACACCGGTTGAAGATGGTGCTGACCGGTTGGCCGAGCTCATGGAGCAGTACCAGCCGGACGTCGTGGTCACCTACGACCCGAACGGTTTCTACGGCCACCCGGACCACATCCAGGCCCACCGCATCACCATGGTGGCGGCGGAGAAGACCGGCATCCCGGCCAAGGTGTACTGGCCGACGATCCCCCGGTCGCGGATGGGAGAGTTCGCCCAGCGCATGCGGGAGGCCGGGGTGGACCTGCCCGAGCCTCTCGACCCGGAGCGGGCCGAGGACGCTGATCCAGATGCCGAGCATGGGCCGCCCATGGGATCAGACGACGAGGACATCGCCGCCTGGGTTGACGTCGCCGCCTTCGCCGATCGCAAGTACGACGCGCTGGCCGCGCACGCCAGCCAGAGTGACAACATCTTCTTCCTGCGCATGGGTCGGGAGGTCTTCTCCGAGCTCATGGGCGCGGAGGCCTTCCTTCGCGTGGTCGACCGGACCGGCGTCCCCCTGCCGGAGGATGACCTCTTCGCCGGTCTGCGCTGAGGCGGGAGCCACGCCTTCCGAAACGTGTGAGCTCGGTGTTAGAGTGTCCGGACCGCCGCGGGGTGGAGCAGTCTGGTAGCTCGTCGGGCTCATAACCCGAAGGTCGCTGGTTCAAATCCAGCCCCCGCCACCAAGAAAGTGCAGGTCAAGAGGGGTCCCCTTCGAGGAGGCCCCTCTTGTCTCTCCGGATTTCTACCGGGTTTTCTACCGGACCGACCGGCAGGGCCTGGCACCGATCACTCGTCTACCGCACTGGATGGCACGCTGAGCCGTCGACGCCAGCCGGCACCGAGTCGAGCGTGTCGCTCGGGTCGCGAAAGGGGTCAGGCCGACGCCGTGGCGCGAAGGACCGCGGCGGCGTAGTCGCTGACCGACCCGGGAAGGATGCGCAAGTGCACGACCATGCCGGCCGGCTTGGGGACGAGGTCGACAACCTCGGCTACGGCCGGTGCGTCAGGCGTACCGGCCACGACGATGGCGCCCGGCACGACGACCGAGGGGTCGCGTGCCTCGTCGAGGAACGTCCAGACATAGCCGGTGTCGTCCTCATCGTTGAGATCAGCGGTGATGTCGACTGCGGTCATAGGGGTCTCGGTGCTCGGCGGCGCTGTACCTCGCCATTGTAAGGGTTCTCTTGCGCCGGCCCGAGAGCGTCCAGTAGTCGGCTGGCCTCGGCGTCCGAGTCGGTGGGGAGCAGGATGGTGAAGTGGGGCCGGCGAAAGGTGGCGAGGACCTCGAAGCCGGCAGAGGCCAGCACCCCGACTGTCACCTCGTGAACAAGCGGATAGGTGACCAAGCGCCCGGCGAGCAGACCGTCACGGGATGCGGTGCCCTCATCGTCGAGCGCGCCGAACGCGGAGATGCCCAGCAAGGGAGCACCGTCGAGGCAGTAGAGGCGTTGTGTCCGGCGGCCGTGAGTCCGCAGTAGCGAGACAGTGTCCGGGCCGCCACGAAGAACGACAAGGGCGTCTGCTGGTCGGCTTCCGGCTCGTAGTCGGGGCCGCAGTTCCTCCCGCCCGCGGTCGTCAGCCACGCTTCGTCTTCGTCACTCCGGGCCGAATAGGAGGTCGGCGAAGGTGGTGGCCGCTTCGGCTTGCATGCCGGGCAGGACGTGCTGGTAGACGGTCATGGTGAACGCAGGGGTCGCATGGCCGAGTCGTTCGCTCACGACCTTGACCGGAACACGCGATTTCAGCAGCAGGCTGGCGTGGCTGTGACGGAGGTCGTGAAGGCGAATGACGGGCAAGCCGGAGCGGGCGACCAGGCGGTCGAAGGTCTTGGAGAACAGGTCAGGGTGGATCGGGGCGCCCTCGGGGCGGGCGAACACCAGTCCGTGATCCTCGTGCTGTTCGCCGAGGGCGAGGCGTCCTTCGAGCTGGCGCTTCCGCCAGGAGTGCAGGGCGGCGACCGTTCGCGGGTCGAGGTCGATCGTCCGGCGGCTCGTGCCAGTCTTGACATCTGCGACTTGGAGGGCGTACGCGACAGAGATGACCGCTTGGTGAACCGAGAGGCGGCGGGCGTCGAGGTCGACGTCTCGCCAGCGCAGCCCAAGGACCTCACCGCGGCGCATGCCGGTGTTGGCCGCGAGGTAAAAGGCGGGATGCAGGCGGTCCGGTCGGGACACCACGATGCTGGCGTGGCGGCGAGCGAACGTCGCAGCCCTCAACGCCCGGGCTCGGGCGATCATGACCGACACCGGCAGGCTGACCGGAGCGGAGCTGGACGTCGACGGGGCCGGCTATCGGGCCGGAGATCGGATCGTGACCCTCGCCCCCGGCAGCAACAGAGACACCGTCACCTCCCAACGCGGCGTCGTCACCAGCGTCGTGGACGTCCATGGCCTCCTGGTGCGTATGGACGATGGGCGTGAACACCGCTTCGGACCCGATGACATAGGAGCGGACCGCCTGAGCCACGGGTACGCCACAACCGTGCACCGCAGCCAGGGAGCGACCGTCGACGTCGCTCATCTCTTCGCCGATGGCGGCGGACGCGAACTCGGATATGTCGCGATGAGCAGGGCCCGGCACTTCAGTCAAGTCCACGTCGTCGCCGACAGCGCCGACCTGGCCGTCGAGGACCTGGTCCGGGACTGGTCCGCCGAGCGGCGCCAGAGCTGGGCTATCGACACCGGCCAGCCGGATCTGGCCGGCAGGGGGCCCCTGGCCGTGGAAGCCGACCCCGCCGCGCCATCCGACCTGCGGGCCACCCTGGGCCGAGGACGGCTCACCGCCGAGCGAGCCGCGCTCGTCGCTGCCCTGCGAGCCGAACCGATTACCGAGCCCCAAGCGGCCCTCCAACACCTCAAGGCCCTCGACGGCCACATCCGTCGCCTCAACCGCCACCTCGAACCCCAGCCGGCCGCCTCTAGGACCGCCGGCTATCTGCACGGGGCCGAGGTCGCTCAGCCGGTCCCGGAGCGCGGCCTCACCCCGGACCTCTGACGCGGAGCGGTAGAAAACTGCAGTGGAACCCGATGTTGAGCGCACGCAGCCGCGCGGAGCAGGCTGGGCCATCCCAGCAAGGAGGATCCCACGTCTGAGCAGGTTCGTCCCACGGATAGCCCCCGGTGACCAGGCAGGTCACCGAGGGCCTATACGGACAGCGCTAGGCCGGGCGGACCGCTGACCAGGGCTGTTCCCGCAGGGGGGTTCCTTGGCCTGCGGGACGACCGGGCACCGGCGTCGGTAGGCGCCATACCCGTCGATATGGCGCGTGGCCGAGCGCTCGGGTTTCCTACATCACGCAGCGCAGATGATTCGTTCGGTAGCTCGGGGCGGACGGAAGACCACTCGTCCCGGGCGCACGTTGACGGCCGGGGAAGCTGACGGCAGCCGCCGACATCCAGGCGGGCAAACTGGTGCCCTCGTTACTGGTTGATCGTGTGAGGGGTTACGGTGACCCAGGTCCCGCGGGCGACGAGTACCGATCGCAGGGTTGGCGACGTGCCGGGCCGGTTGAATGGGATGGCGGCGACAACCTCGTAGCGTCCCGGCGGCACTACGTAGGAAGCATCGGGTAGGCACGAAGCCGTCCCGACCGTCAGCGACATCTCCATGCTCGCCCCCGGGTCCAACCGGATGTGCTGCCCGATGGCGGCAACCGCCCCGGCGAGGTTGCCGGCCATGACCTCGTCACCCTCGGCCCGGACACCCCCCGTGAGTACTCCGGTCATGCCGAGCACCTGTTGTGATCCCCGGTTGGAAAAGACCACCCGTCCACCGAAGTCCTCGCCCGGGGCCACGAGGGCCTCGTCGACGGTGACCGTCAGCTCGAGACCGGGAACGGTGACCGCGGGAGTCGGGACCGGCACGGGCTGACGGTCACCGATCCGCTCCGGAGGGTACGGCTTGTGGCCCACGTTGATCTCCAGCGAGGACCCGTACTTGCGGTGCAGCTCGGCGGCCAAGGCTACGAAGGGCGCCCGAAGGTGCACCCGGCCGGGGGCGCTCATGCTGAGTGGCCTCCGAGGGTCGTTTCTCAGCCGCTGATAGATCTCACCGATGTCGGCCTGCTGCTGGGCAAGGGGATGCTCCGCACGCTCGACCCGCACCAACTCTGGGTACTCGACCGACGCCCGCAAGCCTCGCAAGTGCCTGTCAAGGTCGGAGGTGAACGAGACGATCACGACCTCCCCGTCGACGCGCATCCCTCCGAAGTCCTCTGGATAGGCGGCCACGTAGTCGCGGGCGTCTTCGCCGGTGTCCAGGAGTCAATTGCCGCCTCGTGATCCCGGGCCGGCCGGACCTCTCCGCATGGTCACAGTCTTCCACGACGACAGACGGCCGGTCCGAGCTGCGCTCCATCCTGGCCGAACGGCCCACCTCGGCGAAACCGGGCGACGAGGCCCTCGTCCTCGCCGACGGCTCGATGGAGGGGTTCGTGGGTGGCACCTGCGCGGAGTCCACCGTCCGGGACCTGTCCCTGACCCTCCTCGACTCCGGCGAGAAGGTCATCGTGCGGATCACCCCGGTGGCCGAGGACGCCCCATCGGGTTCCGCCGGGACCGCTGGCGTTCCGTCCGGGAGGGTGGTCGTGCACAACCCGTGCCTGTCCGGGGGCACCCTCGAGGTGTTCCTGGACCCGAACGTGCCCCAGCCCCTCGTCCTGGTGGTGGGTGTGGCCCCGATCGCCGAGGCCCTGGTTGCCGTCGGTGTCCAGCTGGGCTACGCCATGGGCGCCTACGAAGGCGACATCCCCGCCGACACCGCCGCCATGGTGGTCGCATCGCACGGTCGGGGGGAGGAACGGGCGCTCGGTGCGGCCCTGGAGGCGGGGGTGCCGTACGTGGGCCTGGTGGCCAGCGCCAAGCGAGGCCGAGCGGTGCTCGACGCACTGGACCTGCCCGCCGCCCTCCGGGAGCGGGTGCGGACACCGGCCGGCATCGACATCGGGGCCCGCACTCCGGGCGAGGTGGCCGTCTCGGTTCTCGCCGAGATCATCGCCGCCCGCCCCCGGCCCGCCCCACCGGCGGTCGCCGTGGCCAGACCGGTCGCCGCCGGGGTCGACCCGGTGTGTGGCATGACCGTGGAGGCGGGCGCCGACGCCTTGCACCTCGAGCACGACGGTCAGGTCGTGTGGTTCTGCGGGAGCGGCTGCATGCAGGCGTTTGGCGCCGCCCCGGCCATGTACGCCCCGTGACGGGCGTTGCCGATCTGATCCCGTCGACGGCCGCCCTCGGAGCCCACCTCGACCGGGTCGGCTACCTGGCCGACGAGGGGATCGCCACTGCGCTGTTCTGCGCCGTCCGCCTCCCTCAACCGCTGCTCCTCGAAGGCGAGGCCGGTGTGGGGAAGACCGAGGCCGGCAAGGCCCTGGCCGAGGTGCTCGACACGCCGCTCATCCGGTTGCAGTGCTACGAGGGGATCGATGCGGCCGAGGCCCTCTACGAGTGGAACTATCCCCGCCAGCTTCTCGGCATCCGGCTGGCGGAGGCGGCCGGACGGAACTTGGGCGACACCGACCTGTTCACCCGTGACTATCTCGTCGCCCGCCCCCTGCTGCGCGCCCTCGAGCACCCCGGTCCCCGCCCCGCGGTCCTGCTCATCGACGAGATCGACCGGGCTGACGACGAGTTCGAGGCTTTCCTCTTCGAGCTGCTGGCCGAGTCCAGTGTCACCATCCCCGAGCTGGGGACGATCCGCGCCACCCACCCGCCGGTCGTGGTGCTGACCTCCAACCGCACCCGCGACCTCCACGATGCCCTGAAGCGCCGCTGCCTCTACCACTGGATCGACTACCCGAGCCTGGAGCGCTCCGTCGCCATCATCCGCCGGCGGGTGGCGGCCAGCAACGAGACGATCGCGGCCCAGGTGGCGTCGGCCGTCCGACGGCTACGAACCCTCGACATCCAGAAGCCGCCGGGGGTGGCGGAGGCGATCAACTGGGCCATGGCCCTCGATCTGCTGGGCCTGGGCCAACTCGACGAGGATGGCGCCGGGGCCACGCTCGGCTCGGTCCTCAAGTACCGCGAGGATATCGATGCGGCCCGGGCCCAGGGACTGGGCTGGGTGGTGGGAGCCGGGTCAACGGTGCCGTCGGGATGAGGCCGGCCGGCTGGTGACCGACCTGGCCGCCTTCGCCGCCCTTCTCGGCCAGCTCCTGCACGGCGCCGACATCCCGGCCACCCCGGAGCGCAGTGGCCGCTTCGCCGCCGTCGTGTCCCTGGCCCGACCGGTGACGCTGGCCGAGCTGTACTGGTTGGGCCGGGTCACCCTGCTGACCGATCGCGACCAGGTCCCGGTCTGGGACCGGGTGTTCGCCCAGATCTTTGGCGGCCTGGTCGACGAGGCCGAGTTCCGGGGCCAGGCGAGAGCGGCGCGGCTGGAGGCCATTCCCCAAGCACTTCAGCCGAGAACCGGGCGTACGCCACCCGACCGGACCACCGAGGATACGGCGGCGGCGGCCGCTCCCCCCATGGCCGGCGGGGATGGCAGCCCGGACAGGGAAGGGGAGCGGGACACCGTGATGGTCGCAGTGAGCGCCGACGAACGGCTCCGGACCCAGGATTTCGCCACCCTCAGCCCCGACGAGCTCCTCCAGCTGCGAGCGTTGATGCGGAACCTGACCCTCAGCACCCCACCACGGCGCAGCCGCCGCCGGGTTCGAAGTCAGCGGGGCTCGCAGGTGGACCTGCGGGCATCCCTGCGGCGGGCGCAGAGCACCGGCGGCGACCCCGTCCGGCTGCAACGGCGCCGTCACCGGAGCCGGCCCCGCCGCCTGGTGCTCCTCTGCGACATCTCGGGATCCATGGAGTCGTACTCCCGGGCCTACCTGCAACTGCTGCTCTGCGCCGTCGACGCCACCAACGCCGAGGCGTTCGTCTTCGCCACCCGGCTCACCCGCGTCACCCGGGCCCTGCACGCCACCAACCCCAATGCGGCGCTGGAGCGGGCCGGTCGGGCGGCACCGGACTGGGCTGGGGGCACGCGCATCGGCGAGGCGATCAAGGCGTTCAACGACCGCTACGGCCGGCGAGGCATGGCCCGTGGTGCGGTGGTGGTGGTGCTGTCCGACGGCTGGGAACGAGGCGACGCGGCCCTGCTGGCCCAGGAGATGGGCCGGCTGCGGCGCCTCGCCCACCGGGTGATCTGGGTCAACCCCCGCCGGGCCAGCGACCAGTACCGGCCCCTGACCGCAGGCATGGATGCCGCCCTCCCCCATGTCGACGCCTTCTTGAGCGGCCACTCGGTCGCGGCTCTCGACGAGGTGCTGGCCGCCATCGCCGGCGGCCCGAGGCGGGACAGGCCCCCCCTCCCGCACCCCGTCCCCCTTGTGGGGGAGGTGGGGCGGGGCCCAGATCCGTAGCATGCGGCCATGGCGACTCCGAGGTCTGGTGGTCACCGGGAGCGACCGGTGCTGCTCGCCATCGCCGGCGACAGCGCATCGGGCAAGACCACCCTGACGCGGGGCCTGGTGGGGGCGTTGGGCGGCGATGGGGTGAGCGCTCTGTGCGTCGATGCCTATCACCGCTACGACCGCGAAGAGCGCAAGGGTCTGCCTTTCACCCCGCTCAACCCGGCATGCAACTACCTCGGGATCATGGAGCAGCACCTGCAACTGGTCGCCATGGGAGAACCCATCCTCATGCCCGTGTACGACCACGGCCGCGGGACGCTGCAACGCCCGGTGATGTTCGAACCCGACGACCATGTGATCGTGGAGGGCCTCTTCCCGCTGCACAGCCGCCGGTCCCGGGCCTGCTTCGATCTCAGCGTGTACCTGGACCCTCCCGAGGCCATCCGACGGGGGTGGAAGATCAAGCGAGACACCCGCGACCGGGGCTACGAACCGGACCAGGTCATCGAGGATCTCCGCCGCCGAGAGCCGGACTCGGTCGCGTTCATCCGCCCCCAGCGCCGGTGGGCCGACATCGTCGTCACCTTCGCCCCCTTCGAGGGACGCACCCGGGGCCACGGCGACGACCTCTCGGCGACCATCCTCCTGCGGCCGACGGCCCCCCATCCCGATTTCAGCGACATCTTCACCGAGGACACCCGCGAGGCCGTCCACCTCAAGCTGGCCCGGGACGACGACGGAAGGCCGGTCGATGCCCTCCACGTCCACGCCCACGCGTCGCGGGAGATCACCCGGCTGGTGGAGATGGCCATCTGGACCACGTTGGGCATCGACGGCGAGGTCCCCAACTCGCTCGGCATCGTCGAGCCCGGCGTTCGCAGCGAGCCGCTCGCCGTGGTCCAGCTGATCCTCCTTTACCACCTGCTGCTGGCCCACGGGGTGAAGGGTGGCGACGACGAGGCGACACCCCCCTCCTCCACCCATCCCGGATCCTCCTGGTCCACCTCCGTGCCGCCCGCACCGAGACGCCATTCCCAGCCGAGGAACGATCTCTCGGGCGGGGGTCGTTGCGGAGGTATCGGTGTAGGTTGATCGTGGGGGAATCGCCCGTTGACGCGCGGGTCAAGATTAAGCCCACAGCCGGACCCTGTCTCTTTGTCGTGCTTTCCCGAACAGTGAGGATTACGAAACGATGACCATCCCGACCGAAAACGTGGGGTCCCTGCCCCGCCCCATGAAGTTGCAGGAAGCGATTGCCGACTATGACGCCGGCAAGATCGATCACGCTACCCTCGAGGCCCAGCAGGACGCCGCGTGCAAGGACTCGATCGAGCGCATGGAGGCGACCGGCTCGCCCATCAACTCCGATGGGGAGCAGCGGGCATCGAGCTTCGCCACCTACCCCCTCGCCGACACCCTCGCCGGAACGGGCCTGGCCGACCATCTGGCCGGTGACGGTCAGTACTTCGCGATCTTCGACGATGGCCACAACCGCCAGCTGCCCCGCCTGACCGGAGGGCCGTTCCGTTACAAGACCTTCGCGTCGGACTACCTGTCCAAGTCGATGCCCTATGCCACCAAGCCCATGAAGCAGGCCGTCATCGCCCCGTCGATGCTGTCGTTGCTCTACCCCCTCGAGGGCGAGCTCGACGGCTACTCGCGTGACGACTTCCACGCCGACCTCTGCGACGAGGCCGAGAAGGACATCCGCCAGGCGTTCGCCGCCGGCGCCACCCACGTGTCGATCGACTTCACCGAAGGCCGCCTGGCCAACAAGAACGACCCTCGCAACCCGTGGACCGGGCGCAAGATGCTCGATTTCTTCGTCGAGCTCAACAACCGGACCATCGACCGCTTCACGCCCGAGGAGCGGGCCAAGATCGGCATTCACACCTGCCCCGGCGGTGACTGCGACTCGGTGCACTCCGCGGAGGTCGACTACGCCGAACTGTTGGGCGACATGTTCAAGATGAATGCCGGCTACTTCTTGATTCAGTTGGCCAGCGAGAAGGACAAGGATCACGTCTACAAGCTGATCGGCCAGAACAGCCGGGACGACGCCAACGGTGTCCCCCAGATCGCCTACGTCGGTGTCATCGACCCGCTCAACCCCCGGGTGGAGACGGCCCAGGAGGTCAACGACGCGCTGGTCCAGGCCGCCAACTTCATCCCCAAGGAACGCCTGGGCGCCACCGACGACTGCGGGTTCTCGCCCTTCAGTGTCGATGTCAAGCCCAAGCACGGCTCACCGGACCATGCCCGCGACGTGGCGTTCGAGAAGATCACCAACCGCGTCCAGGGAGCAGCGATGGCCTCGGAGGCGCTGGGCCTGTAGCAGCCGGGAGCCGCGGAACGGGCACACTGGGGGTGTGCCCGGGGGCCCTGACGATCAGCCGGACGGCGACATCGCTCAGGGCCCGACGCCGCGGGGAAGGGCCATCCGTCGGGTGTTCGAGGCCGCCGGGCGGATAGCTGCGGCCTACACCCACTTCGAGCTCGATCCCCTTCCCGCCCTCCCTCGTCAACCTCTCCACCGGGCGGGGCCTGGCCCGGGTCGTCGGGCTGGAGCGGCTCACCCGGCAGAAGGCGTTGCCGGTGAGCTTCGCCCTGCCATGGGGTCTCAACGTCGGTCTTGCCCTCTACGCCTACCTGCCGTGGCCGGCCAAGATGCGCGGCCGGATCCTCGAGCCGGTCCTCATCGGTGACGATGAGGATCCCGCCGTGGCCGCCGCCCGCGTGGAGTCCGCCATGCACGACGCTGCCCGCCACCTCACCGCCGGCCGGAACGCGCACCTGGACTGGCTTCGTCCCAAGCCCCGACGTCGGTCAGACTGAGCAGCCATCGCCGGCGCGTCGCCAGGGGTAGCGCCGCCGGTCGAGTGAGGAGACCACCATGGACGTCGACATTCCCGAACGGCTCGTCTCCCTGCTGGGGGAGATCGACGACTTCATCGAGGCGGAGATCGTGCCGCTGCAGGCCGAACACCCCCAGTACTTCGATCACCGCCGGGAGCACGCCCGAACGGACTGGGAGGCGGGCGGCACCCCCCGAGCGGCATGGGAGGAGCTCCTGAGGGAGCTGCGGCGGCGGGCCGACGCCGCCGGCTTCCTGCGCTACGCCCTCCCGCGCTCCCTCGGCGGGCGGGACGGCACGAACCTGGACATGGCCGTCATCCGTGAGCATCTGGCCGCCAGGGGACTGGGGTTGCACAACGACCTCCAGAACGAGTCATCGGTCGTTGGCAACCTCATCTTCCCCCTGCTGTTGCTGCGCTTCGGAACCGACGAGCAGCGCCAGCAGTTCCTGGACGGGGCGATCACGGGAGAGGTGGGTATGGCCTTCGGCCTGACCGAACCCGAGCACGGCAGCGACGCCACCTGGATGTCGACCAGGGCGGTGCGCGACGGTGACGACTGGTTGATCACCGGAGCGAAGCGGTGGATATCGGGGGTTCACGCCGCCGGGCACGTGCTGATCTTCGCCCGCACGTCCGGCGCCGACGGATCGGCGCGGGGCATCACCACCTTCATCGTCCCCACCGACGCTGTCGGATTCGGGACCCCGCAGTTCCTGTGGACCTTCAACATGCCGACCGACCATGCTGAGTTCACCCTCGACGAGGTGCGGGTGCCCGGCAGTGCCGTCTTCGGGGAGGAGGGCCGGGGCCTCGACGTGGCCCGGGCGTTCGTCAACGAGAACCGCATACGCCAGGCCGCGTCGGGCACGGGCGCGGCCCGCTACTGCATCGACGAATCGGTGCGCCACGCCCGGGAGCGAACCACGTTCGGCCATCCCCTGGCCGAGCGCCAGGCGGTCCAGTGGCCCCTCGTCGAACTGCACGCCGACTGCGAGTTGGTGTCGAGCTACATCCGGGAGACCGCCGTCCGGGTCGACCGGGGAGAATACGTCCCCGACCGGGTGTCAATCTGCAACTACCGGGCCAACCGGTTGGTTTGCGACGCCGCGGACCGGGCCATGCAGGTGCACGGCGGGATGGGCTACAGCCGGCACCTCCCGTTCGAGCACATCTACCGCCACCACCGCCGGTACCGCATCACCGAGGGCGCCGAAGAGATCCAGATCCGCACCGTCGCCGGCCACCTCTTCGGATTCATCAAGGAGCCCGGTTCCTGAGCGCCCCGGGCCGGTTGCTGAGCGCCCCGGGCCGGGGTGGCGCCGTGGCCAGCGGCGATTACATTCGGGGGCGGACGTTCTGTCACAAGAAGGTGAGCTATGAGCAACGGTTGGTTCGAGACGGTGGCCGAGGCGCAGCGCCGGGCCCAGAAGCGGCTGCCGAAGTCGGTGTACGGGGCCCTGATCGCCGGGTCGGAGAAGGGGCTCACCGTCGAGGACAACATCGCCGCTTTCGCCGAGCTGGGTTTCGCCCCCCACGTGGCCGGCCTGGCCGCCGAGCGGGACCTGGCCACCAAGGTGATGGGCCAGGAGATCTCCTTCCCCGTGATCATCTCGCCGACCGGGGTGCAGGCCGTACACCCCGACGGCGAGGTGGCCGTAGCCCGGGCGGCGGCGGCGCGAGGGACGGCGATGGGGCTGAGCTCGTTTGCCAGCAAGCCGATCGAGGACGTGGTGGCGGCCAACCCCCAGACCTTCTTCCAGATGTACTGGGTGGGGACGAAAGACCGGATCATCGAACGCATGGAGCGGGCCCGCTCAGCCGGCGCCGTCGGGTTGATTGCCACCCTGGACTGGTCCTTCTCCCACGGCCGGGACTGGGGCAGCCCGTCCATCCCCGAGAAGATGGATCTCAAGACCATGATCCGCTTCGCCCCGGAGGCCCTGGCCCGCCCTCAATGGTTGCGCGACTTCGCCCGGACCCGCAAGGTCCCGGACCTGACGACACCCAACCTGGTGCCTCCGGGCCAGACCGGCCCCACGTTCTTCGGGGCCTACGGGGAGTGGATGCAGACACCGCCGCCCAGCTGGGAGGACGTGGCCTGGCTGCGCGAGCAGTGGGCCGGCCCGTTCATGCTCAAGGGCGTGACCCGGGTCGATGACGCCAGACGGGCGGTCGACGCAGGAGTTACCGCCATCTCGGTGTCCAACCATGGCGGCAACAACCTGGACGGGACGCCGGCGACGATCCGGGTCCTGCCGGCGGTCGCCGACGCCGTCGGGGAGCAGATCGAGGTGCTGCTCGACGGCGGCATCCGCCGCGGCAGTGACGTGGTCAAGGCCCTGGCCCTCGGCGCCCGGGCAGTCATGATCGGTCGCGCCTACCTGTGGGGTCTGGCCGCCAACGGGCAAGCCGGAGTGGAGAACGTGCTCGACATCCTCCGGGGCGGCATCGACTCGGCCATGCTCGGCCTCGGGCACGCCACGGTCCACGAGCTGAGCCCGGCCGACCTTGTGATCCCCGACAGTTTCGCCCGGCCCCTCGGCGTGCCCGACGCCGCCGAGTGACCGACGCCGGGTACCTACGTCGTGGGCTGGAGCATGACCAGGGGGATCTCCCGGGTGGTCTTGTCCTGGTAACCGCCGTAGTTCCTGTGGGCGGCGATGAGGGGCGGCCACAAGCGGGCCCGCTCCTCGTCAGTGGCGATGTGGGCGTGCATGCGTTGAGACGGCCCACCCTGGACGACGACATCGACCTCGGGATGATCCCGGAGGTTGAGGAACCACGCCGGGTGATGGTCGTCGCCGCCTCGCGAGGCCACGATGACCAGGGTGGAGCCCTCCTGCAGGGGCGACGTCAACATCACCGACCGGGGCTGACCGCTCTTGCGTCCCGTCGTGGTGAGCCGGATGACAGGCATGGCTGATGCCTTCCACCCGAGTCGTCCGCCGCTGGCGGTGAGGATCACGCGATGAACGGCGTTCATGGTCTTCAGGGCCAGGTCACTGGGCATGGGCTGAACTTAGTGCCGCCGACCGGCTCGGTCCGGCGTTCTCCTACGCTGGGCGCGGTGAGGATCCAGTTCCCCCGGGGGGACACGCTGCCCCGTGGGCAGGTCGCCGCCATCGGGGTGATTGCGGGTGTGCTGTCGCTGGTGGTCGTCGACGTCCTCTCCTCAGGCATGGCCCGGCTGCCAGCGGCGATCCTCACCCTCATCGTCGCCGTGGTCATCCTCCTGATCGTGGCCACGGCCATCGCCACCTTCACCGCGCCCCTGCAGCGATTCACCGATCGTGTCCTCGGCGACGGTGAGGATCGGGAGGATGGCGGAGCGGGAGGGCCCTGACGAGACGCTTTCGCCCGGGAGAGGAGGTGCGGCCCACGGAGACGAGGTGCGGCCGACGGGAGACCCGGGGTAGAAGGCTCTCATGAGCCAACAACTGCCCGTCGTCGTCTTCGACGTCAACGAGACCCTCTCCGACCTGGAGCCCCTCTCAGCCCGGTTCGCGGACCTGGGGGTTCCCGAAACCATGGCCCGGCTGTGGTTCACCTCGGTGCTGCGTGACGGGTTGGCGCTGGCGGCGACGGGTTCCGCCCAGCCGTTCGCCCGGATCGGAGCGGAGACACTGCGGAGCCTGCTGATGCCCTTGTCTATCGACCGTGACATCGACGCGGCCATCGATCACGTGTTGGGCGGGTTCATGGCCCTCTCTGTACACCCCGACGTCCCCGCTGGCGTCCGGGCCCTGCGGGCTGCCGGCCTACGCCTTCTGACCCTCTCCAACGGGGCTGCGGCCGTCGCCGAAGCGCTCCTCGGATCCGCCGGCCTCCGCTCGGAGTTCGACCAGGTCCTGTCCGTGGAAGATGCCGGCGTGTGGAAGCCGGCTCCCGACGCCTACCGGTACGCGGGCCGAAGGTGCGATACCGCCATGGCCGACATGGTGCTCGTGGCCATACACCCCTGGGACATCGATGGCGCGGCCCGGGCGGGGATGGCCACCGCCTGGCTCAACCGGACCGGCCTGCCCTACCCCGGGCATTTTACGCCACCCGTGCACACCATCGAATCGCTGGAGGATCTGGCCGGCGTCCTCGCCCGCTGATCGGGCGGGCCAGGGGCGGGGCCCGTGGGCCCGTCCCCAGCGGCGGTCAGGCCGGGTGGGAGGCCGCCACCTCCCGCCTGATGGCCGCCGCAAACCGGTCGACGTCGTCGGGGGTGGTGTCGAACGAGCACATCCACCGGACCTCGTGGGTGGCCGGGTCCCACTCGTAGAACGGGAACGACGCCCGCAGTCGTTCAGCGGCGTCGGGGGCCACCACCGCGAACACGGCATTGACGTCGGTCGGCTGGGTCAACGTCACCCCGTCGAGCCCGGAGACGGCGGCGCGCAGGCGGGCGGCCATGGCGTTGGCGTGGCGGGCCGAACGCAACCACAGGTCCCCGTCGAGAAGGGCCAGCAGTTGGGCTGAAACGAAGCGCATCTTTGACGCCAACTGCATGTTCATCTTGCGGAGGTAGAGCAGGCCCGAGGACGCATCCGGGTTGACAACGACGACCGCCTCCCCGAACAGCAACCCGTTCTTGGTCCCACCGAAGGAGAGGATGTCGACGCCGGCAGCTGTGGTGATCTCGCCCAGGGTGGTGCCCAGCGAGGCGGCGGCGTTGGCCAGGCGGGCGCCGTCCACGTGCAGCCACATCCCGAGGGCGTGGACGTGCTCGGCGATCGCCGTCACCTCGGCGACAGAGTACAACGTGCCCAGCTCGGTGGACTGGGTGATGGACACGGCCAGCGGTTGGGCCCGGTGCTCGAACCCCCAGCCCCACGCTTGGCGGTCGATGAGGTCGGGGGTGAGCTTGCCGTCGGGGGTGTCGACGGTGAGCAGCTTCAGAGCGCCGACCCGTTCGGGAGCGGCGTTCTCGTCGGTGTTGATGTGGGCCGACGCGCTGCACACCACCGCCCCCCACCGGGGGAGGACCGACTGGAGGGCCAGCACGTTGGCCCCAGTCCCGTTGAAGACGGGAAAGACCTCGGCCTGGGAGCCGAAGTGGCCGGCCATGACCTCGGCGAGGCGTTCGGTGTAGACGTCCGCCCCGTAGGAGGTCTGGTGGCCGCCGTTGGCGGCGACCAGGGCGGCGAGGACCTCGGGATGGGCGCCGGCGTAGTTGTCGGAGGCGAAGCCTCGCCGGTCGGCGTCATGCAGCGTGTTCACGGACTCCGTGCTAGCACGCGTCATCGACCGAGCCGGCGCAGCACGGCGTTGACAGCGGCGGCCGCGGCCGGGCTGCCGCCCCGCTCGCCCTGGTTGGTGATGCTGCGGGGCGCCAACCGATGGGCGGCGAGGGCCCCTTTGGCTTCGGCGGCGCCGACGAAGCCGACGGGGAGACCGACAACGGCGGCCGGGTCGACCACGCCGGCCTCGTGGAGGCGGAGGAGCTCGGACAGAGCGGTCGGAGCGTTGCCGATGACGAACACGGCCCCTTCCGGCCATCTCCGGGCGGCCATGGCGATGGCCGCCGCCGATCGGGTCATCCCGTCGGGGGCGGTCGGGACGTCATCGAGCAGGCAGACGGTCGGGTGACGGGTGATGCCGGCGGCGACCATGGTGGCGTCGACGATCACCGGGGCGCCGGCGGCCAACGCCTCCTCCAACCGGGCGACGGCGTCGGCGCCGATGATGCAGGTGTCGGCGAAGGACACGTCTGCGGCGGCGTGGATGATCCGGGCTACGACGTCCCGGTCCCCGTCGGGCCAGGCCGACAAGTCGACCCGGGCATGGAGGATCCGGTAGCTCTCGATCTCGATGGGATGGGTCACGTTCGGATCGCCTCGGTGATGGCATCGGTCGGGCACACCTCGACGCAGGCCAGACAGGCGGTGCAGCGGTCGTCGTCGACGGCGGGCCTGCGGGCGGCCGGCACGAGAGCGCTTTCGGGGCAGGTGACCAGGCACAGGCCGCACGCCGTGCAGCGCTCGTCGATCACCACGGTGGTGCCGGTCATGGTTGGTACCCCCGCGGGGTGACCATGCGGTCGTCGATGACGCGTGTCGTCGTCGATCCGATGATGACGATGGTGAACATCCCCACCGTGGCGGGATCGAGCTCGCCGAGGGTGGTCCGCACGGCGTGCTGATCCGTTCGGGTGGCGTTGGTGACGATCCCGACCGGAGTCGACGCCGGTCGGTGGTGGGCCAGGATGGCCATGGCCGCAGCGAACGGCTCGGTCCGGGTGGCCGAACGCGGATTGTAGAGGGCGATGACCAGATCCGACTCGGCGGCGGCGGTCACCCGGGTGGCGATCACCGACCACGGGGTGAGCAGATCGGACAGGCTGATCAGGGCGTGGTCGTGGGCCAGGGGAGCGCCGAGGACGGCGGCCGCGGCCAGGCTGGCGGTGACTCCGGGGATGACCTCGACGGCCGGCCCTCCGAAGGCCGGGGCCCGCTCGAGCACGAGGGTGGCCATGGCGAAGATGCCGGTGTCGCCGGAGCACACCAGGGCCACCTGCTGACCGCCGGCGGCCCTGAGCAGGGCCTCGTCACAGCGCTCGACTTCAGCGCCGATGGGACTGTCGACCACTTCGGTCGCAGGGCCGACCAGATCCCGGCACTGGCTCACGTAGCCGGTGTAGCCGATGAGGACGTCGGCATGGCGGACCGCGGCCGTCGCCGCCGGGGTGCGGTGCTCGACGCCCCCGGGGCCGAGGCCGACGACTCGCACGGATCCGACCGGTCCCTTCCGCCGGGCCACCGCGACGGTGGCGGCGGCGCCTTTGCGCTTGGTCACCACCAGATCGGCTCCGGGACCGGCGGCCAGGAGGGCGGCGGCTTCAGCGACGCTGGCCGTGCCGACCTCGGCGGCGACGACCTCGGATGGGTTGGGTACCTGGACCGAAGCGAGTTGGGCGGCGGCGAAAGAACGCACTGGGTGGCCGAGGGCGCTGACCACGGGATCGCAGGCCCGCCGGTCGATGGTGGCCACCAGGCCCACGGCGGCGAGGTCGAGGCCGGCGGCGGCCAGGGCCGGGCCGAGCAGGTCGGCGGCCGCGGTGGAGGGGGCGTCACTCGACGCGCCGACCCCGACGACCAGCGACGGTGGGCACAGCACCACGACGCCGTCGCGGTCCGGGATCCGCCCGTCGGTGACGATCACCTGGGTTGGACCGGCCCCGGGCTCGAACGGCAGGGGCCAATCCAGGCGGGCGTCGACACGGGGCGGGTGTCCGTCGAGCCAGGCGTGGCTGACGCCGGCGATGTCGCCGCGAGCGGTGAAACCGGGCAGCTGATCCAGGGCGGGGATGGCCGCGGTGTCGGTGGCGGTCGTGATCACCGGTTGGGCGTGGAGGAGGCCGGCCACCTCGACGGCCAGCGAGTTGGCCCCCCCGGCATGGCCGCCGGTCAGGGCGATGGCGAAGCGCCCGGCCTCGTCGACGACCACCACGGCCGGATCGGTGTGCTTGCTTGCCAGCAGCGGGGCGACGGCCCGGGTGGCGATGCCAGTGGCACAGCACAGCACCAGGCCGTCGACCTGAGCCCACTCCTCGGCGACCGTGGCCAGCAGCGATCCGTGCCGATGCCGGTAGGGGAGGCGGCCAGCTAGGGCTTGCCCGGCGACGGTGATGGAGACGGTCAGGACGTTCATCAGCCGACAGGACCCCAGGCCACGAAGATGGGATTGTCGGCGTCGAGGCGCACGGGCCCGTCGGACCCGATGGCCTTGGCCCGGTTGACGCTGACCTGCACCAGGTTCCCCAGCCGGCCGGCGGCGGCGCCGGCCCGGTCCAGGGCCGCATAGCTGGCGACCACCACGCCGCCGGGAGCCATCCGGGCACACACGGCATCGAGGACCTCGATCCCGCCACCGCCCACGAAGGCCCGATCCGGGTCGGCCAACCCGGCGAAGCACGCGGGGGCGTCGGCTTCCACCACGGTGACCGCCAAGCCCTCAGCGTTGGCCGCGATGCGCCGGCTGTCGTCGGGGTGGCGCTCGATGGCCCAGGCCCGCACCCCCGGGACCAGGCGGGCCGCTTCCACCGCCACGCTGCCGCTGCCCGCCCCGACGTCCCACAAGGTGACCGCCGGATGCAGGTCGAGCTTGCTCAGGATCACGGCTCGAACCTCGGGCTTGGTGATCATCCCGGCCCGGTGGGCGAAGGCGGTGACAGGGCGTCCAAACCGAGGCCCGGGGTCGTCGACACCGGGGCCCCACGCCACCGAGGCCGGGCCCACCCCCTCGGGGCGGGGCCGGGCCAGGACGACCACCGAGAGGGGATCGAAGCGCCCCGCGGCCAGGCCCGCGGTGTCGGTGCGGACCACCGTCTCGTCGGTCTCGCCCAGGCGGCTGCACACCCACACCTCCCGCTCGGCATCGGCACCGAGCGCGGCGCCGACCGCGTCGGGAGGCGTGTCGGGGCTGGTGAGCACGGCGAC
Source organism: Acidimicrobiales bacterium (assembly GCA_051000755.1). Taxonomy (GTDB): domain Bacteria; phylum Actinomycetota; class Acidimicrobiia; order Acidimicrobiales; family Palsa-688; genus JALZAH01. The sequence continues at coordinate 82,427 of JBPCNZ010000154.1, forward strand.
CTTGGGGGCGGCCACGATGGTCGCCAGGCCCGCTTCGAGACTGCGCCCGTGGGCGGAGACAACGACGGCGTCATCCCACGGCAGGCCGGCCCGGGCGAAGGCCAGGGAGACCGACGACGGCGCCGGGTGCACGGCGACGGCAGAGCCGAAACGAGCCGAAAGGATCCGTACCACCCCGAAGAAGCCGGGGTCGCCCGACGCCAGGACGCAGACCGAGCGGGGCGCGTCGACCTGGTCGGCGACCAGGTCGAGAAGTTGACCGACCGAGGTGTAGGGAACCCGCTCGGCCGGTATGGACGACGGCAGGGCATCGAGGTGGCGGCGGGCCCCGATGACGACGTTGGCGGCACCGAGGGCGGTCCCCGCAGCACGGCCGAACCATTCCCCACCCTGGAGGCCGATCACCGACACGCTGCGCTCAACCATGGGCCACCTCCACCGATCCGGCGAAGTCGACCATGACCACTTCGACGGCGACCGTTCCGCCGGCGTGCGCCGCGCACCTGCTCGCCGCCCGACGGCACAGCTCGACCAGGGGCGCCCACGCCTCATGGGCCTGACAGACCTCGAAGAAATGGCGGGCGGTGGTCGTCTCCCCAGCGGCGGCGACAACCTCGGCTGGAGCCCCGGTGGCGGCGGCTACCTCCGCCATCAGGTCGTTGTCCACCTTCGTCCGCCGGAAGTGGGTCATCATCACCCCGGCGGCCAGCTTGGTGATCTTGCCGGCCATGCCCACGAAGCGAACCTCGGTGATCCCCACCGTCGCGGCCCGGCGCAAGGCGATGCCGGTGAAGTCGCCGACCTCGACAAAGCACACCGGGGCCAGCTCGGGCCACGCACCCTGGGCCCAGGCGTCGGTGCGCGACCCGGTTGACAGGATCACGATGCCCTCCCCCTGGGCCGCGGCCACGTTGATCTGCTGGACCACGCTGGCCCGGAAGGCGGCGGTGGAGAACGGCCGCACGATGCCCGTGGTGCCGAGGATGGAGATGCCGCCGACGATCCCCAGCCTGGCGTTCGACGTCTTGGCGGCCATGGCCTGGCCGCCCGGTACGGACAGGATCACGTGCACGGGGCGGTCGGTGATCTCGGCGACGGCGGCGCCGATCATCCGGCGGGGCACGGCGGTCACCGACGGGGCGCCGACCGGCAGGCCCAGGCCCGGGCGGGTCACGACCCCGATGCCGTCTCCGGCCTCGATGGTGACCCGCTCAGGTCCGTCGGCGACCGTCGCCCACCGCACGGTCGCTGTCACATGGGCCCGGTCGGTGCAGTCGGGGTCGTCGCCGGCGTCCTTGATCACGGCGCAGCGGTGGGTCACGGACGGGTCGACGTCGGCCAACTCGAAGCTCACCCGGTCGCCCTTCGGCAGGCCGACCTCGACCGTGGCCGGCACCACGCCGGTCGCCAGCCAGGTCACGGCCGCCTTGGTGGCCGCCGCTGCGCAGGTGCCGGTCGTCCACCCCGTGCGCAGACCCGACGGTGCCGCCATCTCCGGCGACAGCTCCGGTTCGAACGTGGCGTCGTCGCTCACCGGTTCCGGCTGGGCCGTCCTGCGGTGGAGCCCCGCTCGGAGCGCAACCGGTAGGCGGTGGTGTAGGTCGGGTGGTACAGGTGGCTGCGGGCCGGGACCGTCTCGTCGGCCAGCACGTCGCCGACCAGGACCAGCAGGGTCATGGTCGCGCCCGTCGAGGCGATGGCGCCGGCCAATTCGCCCACCGTCGTCCTCACCAGCTGCTGGTCGGGCCACGTGGCCCGCACCACCACGGCGGCCGGGGTGCTGTGGCGGTAGCCGGACCCGTCAGCCAGCAGCTCCGCCACCAGCTCCTCGGGTCGGGCCCCGGCCAGGAACACGGCCATGGTGGCCCCATGGGGGGCCAAGGCGGCGACGCCCTCACCGGCGGGCATCGACGCCTTGGTCCGCCCGGCCAGGCGGGTGGCGATCACGCTCTGGCTGAGGGTCGGCACCGTGAGCTCCCGGCCGAGCACCGCGGCTGCGGCCGACACCGACGTCACCCCGGGCACGATCTCGAAGGCCCGGTCATTGTCCCGGCACCAGTCGATCTGTTCGGCTATGGCCCCGTAGATGCTCGGGTCCCCCGAGTGCAGCCGGACGATGGTCGCCCCGGCGTGGCCCTGGTAGACGCCGAGCACATCCTCGAGGGTCATGGTCTTCGAGTCGTGGATCTCCGCCCCCGGCCGGCAATGCTCGAGGAGCTCGGCGGGGACCAGGGAGCTGGCCCAGATGACGATGTCGGCGGCGGCCAGACGATCGGCACCGCGCAGGGTGATGAGGTCAACGGCACCGGGGCCGGCGCCGACGAAGGAGATCATGCGGGTCGCTCCGATGCGGGTTCGTGTCCGTCGGTCGGGACGGCATGGCTGGTAGCGGGAACGACGATCGACGACAGGTAGCTGGCCGGTCGGTCGGCTACGCCGGCCACGGCCGTGACCCGCTCGCCGGGCAGGCCGACGAGCTCACCGAGCACGGCGTTGTCGAGGCGCCCGGCGACATCCAGGCGCTCGGCGATGGCCGGTAGGCGCCCTCCGCCCTTGTAGACCACGACGGTCCGGGTGGGATCGGTCAGCTCCCGGTCGAGTTGGTCGAGGCCGGTGTTGGCCGCCAGGACGACCAGGGACTGTTGCTCATCGGTGAGCAGCATCCGCCCGGCGGCGGCCACCGCCTGAAAGGCCAAGATCCCGGGGACGAGCACCCAGGTGGTGGCCGGGCGCCGGGCCAGCACACCGCTGACGACCGATCCGACGGTGGAATAGATCATGGGGTCGCCGAGGGTGATGAACGCCACCTCCTCGCCGGCGTCGAGGTGGCCGGCGAGGGACTCGCACGCCTCGTCGATCGCTCCCGCCCGGGCCGCCGGGTCCTTGGCCATGACGAAGCGCACCCGCTCCATGAGCACGTCTGGGGCCGCCTCCCGCACGATCATCTCGGCCCGGCCGACGGCGTCGAGCGCGGTGCAGGGGGCGACCACCCGGTCCGCCCGACGCAGAGCGGCGAGGGCGGCGGTGGTGAGCAGGCGGGGGTCGCCGGGACCGACGCCGACGCCAACCAGGCGCCCCGGTACCGGTGGGTCGGCCGGCGCCCTCTGGGCCCCCGGCGCCCTCTGTGCCCGGTCGTCGAGGAGGGCGTCGATGGCGCTGCGGATCAGGTCTGCCTCGGACCGCCCGGTCTGATCCGCCCGGGTCGCCAGCCGGCGCTTCAGGGCGTCGGGCAGGTACACCGAGCTCTTGCGCACCTACATAGGGTACTACGTAGGGCAGCCTCGCGTAGCTTTGGCCGGCGGTGGGCTGGCCGGCGGTGGGCTAGCCGGCGGTGGTGGGCTGGCCGGCGTTCTGAACCGAATTGTCGGCGGCGGCGGCGGCTGGCGTGAACCGATTGTGTCGATTTTCGGACCTTCGTGAACCGTTCGCCCCGTCCTGCGGCACGTACGGTTCTCGCCCGGATCGAGACCGGTACGAACGGTTCACGTCGCCCCCTGCGCGGCCCTCCCATCCGCCCCGTCGCCCCCGGTCGCCCCGCCCCCACCTGGGGGAAGGGTGACCGGCCAGGGCAGTAGATCCGCGCAGGCCTAGGACACGGCCGCCTGGGGAGCGACCGGGCCGACGTGGTGGCGCAGCTCCTCGTTCGACGCCCGCTTCGGGCCCATGGGCCACAACGGCGTGATCTGTGCCGTCTTCTTGTTGGGCAGACTGAGCTTCCAGATGGTGCGCAGGGTCTGGGCGTACTGCCGGTAGAGGGGACCGGTCGTGTAGGGCAGGTTGTACTTCTCGCACAGGGCCCGGACCCGTTCGGCGATCTCGGGGTAGCGGTTGCTGGGCAGATCGGGGAAGAGGTGATGCTCGATCTGGTAGCCAAGGCTGCCGGAGAGGATGTGGAGCAGTCGGCTGCCCTCGAAGTTGGCGGAACCGAGCAGCTGGCGGAGGTACCACTCGGCGCCGTTCTCATGCTCGAGTTGCTCCTCGGAGAACTTCTCGGCCCCGTCGGGGAAGTGCCCGCAGAAGATGATCATGTAGGACCACAGGTTCCGGATGATGTTGGCCGTGGCGTTGGCGGTCAGCGTCGAGAGGAAGGCCGGCCCCGACAGGAGGGGGAAGACGATGTAGTCCTTGCCGACCTGGCGGCGGACCTTGTGCCAGATCACCTTCAGCTGGCGCTTGGTCTCGGTGGTGTCCTTCCGGCGCTGACGGACGGCCTCGATGTCGAGGTCGTGGAGGGCCACGCCCCACTCGAACAACAACGCCAGCAGGGCGTTGTAGACGGGCTGGCCCAGGTTGGCCGGGGTCCACTTCTGGTCCGGGGTCACCCGCAGGATGCCGTAGCCGACGTCGTTGTCCTTACCGATCACATTGGTGAACGTGTGATGGACGTAGTTGTGGGAGTGTTTCCAACCCTCGGCCGGACAGGTGGTGTCCCACTCCCAGGTCCCCGAGTGGATCTCCGGGTCGTTCATCCAGTCCCACTGGCCGTGCATGACGTTGTGGCCGATCTCCATGTTCTCGAGGATCTTGCTGAGGCCCAGCATCGCCGTGCCTGCCACCCATGCCGGGGGCAGAGGGCTGGCGAAGAGGGTGAGGCGGGAGGCGACGACCAACCGGCGCTGAAGCTTGATGATCCAGCGGATGTAGGCGGCGTCGTCGGGACCGAGGGATTCCTCGATCTCGGCCCGGATGGTGTCGAACTCGCGGCCCAGCTCGGCCACGTCTCCTTCGGACAGGTGAGCAAAGACTTTGACGTCGGATATGGCCATGAACAGCTCCTTACAGGTCGATGGTGCAGTCGCCCGCGGCGGCGGTGACACACGTCTGGATGCCTTGGTTCTCGGTGTACTCGTTGCCGTTTCGCAGATCCTTGACCAGCCCCTTCTTCAGGGGCAAGACGCAGGTGTGGCAGATCCCCATGCGGCAGCCGAAGGGCATCTGCATGCCCGCCTGCTCGCCGGCTTCGAGCAGGGTGGTGGCCCCGTCAGCATGAATGGTCTTGCCGGCCTGGGCGAAGGTGACCTCGCCCCCCTCGGCGGAGCTGGAGAGGGCAACGGAGAAGCGCTCCACATGGAGGCTGGACTTCAGGCCCGCCTTGTCCCAGTGCCGCTCGGCCGCTTCGAGCATGGGACCCGGCCCACACACCCACGCCTGGCGGTCCCGCCAATCGGGGCAGATGTCAGTCAGCCGGCCTGCATCGAGTCGCCCGTCGACGTCGTCGAAGTTCTCCACCAGATGGAGGGTGGGATGGGCCTCGGCCATGGCCCGCAACTCGTCGCCGAAGATGAACTGGTCCTTGG
>JBPCNZ010000155.1:0-25676 GCA_051000755.1 Acidimicrobiales bacterium
CATAGCGCCACCGCCACCCGGACCCCCCGCCCCGATAGCACCCTCATCACGGCCTCAAACGGTCCCAGACCGCAAAAGGCCTGGCCACACCCCCCATGCCGCTCACTCCTGGAGCGCCGCACCCAAAGCATATCGAGGTGTGGCGGGCTCGACGCTGGCGGTGGTACCGGCCACCGGCGCGCGCTGTCCCAGGCCGCGCTGTCCCAGGCCCCGCTATCCCTTGGCCGCGGCCCAGGTGTCGCCCCACGACACGTTGACGGTGAGCGGCACCCGGAGCTCGACGGCGCCGGTCATGGCGTCGATGACCGCCTTCTCGGCCGCCACGGCCTCATCGGAGGGGACCTCGACGATCACCTCGTCGTGGACCTGCAGGACCAGGCCGCTGGTGAGGCCCTCGGCCGCCAGAGCGGCATCGAGGCGGACCAGGGCCACCTTGAAGATGTCGGCGGCCAGGCCCTGGATCCCGGCGTTCATGGCCTGGCGCTCACCCGCGGCCCGCACCTGGTAACGTCCGGACTGGAGCTCGGGGATCAACCGGCGCCGGCCCATCAGGGTCTCGGTGTATCCCCGGTCCCGGGCTTCGGCGATGACCCGGTCCATGTAGGCCCGCACGCTCGGGAACCCTTCGAAGTAGGCCCGCAGGATCTCGTCGGCCTCGACGACCGGTATGGCCAGGCGCTGGGCCAGCCCGTACGCCTCCATGCCGTAGGCCAGGCCGTAGGAGACCATCTTGGCCTTGGAGCGCATGGCGATGGTCACGTCCGCCGGTTGGACCCCGTAGATCCTCGACGCGGTGGCGGTGTGGATGTCGGTCCCAGTCAGGAATGCCTCCACCAGGCCGGGGTCCTCGGCCAGGTGGGCGATGACCCGCAGCTCGATCTGGTTGTAGTCGGCGACCAGGAAGCGCCGGCCCACGGTCGGCACGAAGCACCGCCGGAACCGCCGGCCCTCCTCGGAGCGGATCGGGATGTTGTGGAGGTTGGGCTGATCGGAGCTGAGCCGCCCGGTGCGGGCCACGGTCTGGTTGAACGTGGCGTGGATGCGGCCGTCGGGGGCCACCTCGGCCAGCAGGGACTCGCCGTAGGTCGAGCGCAGCTTCTCGACCTCCCGCCACCGCAACAGGGCCTCGATGATGGGGTGCTCGCCGCGGAGCTTCTCGAGGGTCTGGGCGTCGGTGGAGAAGCCGGTCTTGGTCCGCTTCTGGGGGGTGAGGCCGAGCTTGGTGAACAGGATCTGGCGCAGCTGGGGCGTCGATCCGACGGTGAAGGGTTCGCCCGCCAGCTCCTGGATGAGGCCCTCGAGCCGCTTGGCCTCGCCGGCCAGCTCGTCGGCCAGGGCCTTGAGCTCGGTCACGTCGACTCGGACGCCCATCTCCTCCATCAGGGCCAGGACCCGCACGAGGGGGCGTTCGACCTCGTCGTAGAGCCGGGACATGCCCCGGGCGGACAGGGCGGAGCCGAGGGGCTCGACCAGCCGGGCCACGGCGGCCGCTCGTCGGCCGGCGACCTCGGCGACATCGGTGGCCGTGCCGTCGAGGTCGAGCTGACCGGCGGGCGGCGCGTCGGGCGCGGTCAGGTCGATCTCGGCGTAGCGCAGGGCCAGGGCCTCGAGGAGGTACTGGTCGCCGGCGGGGTCGACCAGGTAGGCGGCGATGGCGGTGTCGAGCTCCAGGGAGGAGAAGGACACCCCGATCACCGACAGTCCCCGCATGAGTGCCTTGGCGTCGTGGGTGCTGACCTCCACCCCGCCGTCGCCGAGCAGGCGTCCCAGGGCGGCGAGCATCGGGGGGGTGCCGAGGGCGGCCTCGTCGATCCAGGTCACCGCCACCGGATCGGGTGCCACCGAGGGGGGCAGAGCCACCAGGGCGACACCGATGAGCGGCGAGCGGCCCTCGGTGCCCGCCCACCCGCCGGCCACGGTGACGGCCGTGTCGGCCGCCACCCACCCGTCGATCATGTCGACGATGCGGGTCGGTTGGGGCCGGTCGATGGCGACACCCAGAGATGCGCCGGTCTGGGGCTCGTCCCCTCCGCCCTCCGAGTCGTTGGTGTCGGTGGCCTCAACGAAGCGGTCCCACAGGCTACGGAACTCGAGGAAGTCGAACAGTCGCCTGACCTCCTCGGTGTCCCAACCGCCGAGGGCGGCCTCGGCGGCGTCGATGCTCACATCGACGTCACGCACCAGCGGCGTGGCGGCCGCATTGAGACGAACCCGCTCCTCGGACGCGGTCAGGCTGGAGCGCAGCTTGGGGGTCAGATCATCGAGGTGGGCGAAGATCCCGTCCAGGTCGCCGTAGGTGTTGATCAGCTTGGCGGCCGTCTTCTCCCCCACCCCGGGGACCCCCGGAAGGTTGTCCGACGGATCGCCCCGCAACGCCGCGTACTGCGGGTAACGCTCCGGGGTGACCCCGGTGCGGGCCTCGATGCCCGCCTCGTCGTAGAGGACGTAGTCAGAGACACCGCGCCGGTTGTAGAGGACCTTGATGTGCGGATCGGCGACCAGCTGGTAGGCGTCGCGGTCGCCGGTCACCACCATGACGTCGTCGCCGGCGGCCCCCGCCTTGGTGGCGAGGGTGGCCAGGATGTCGTCGGCCTCGAAGCCGGCGAGCTCCAGAAGGGGGATCCTGAGGGTCTCGACCAACTGGCGGACCAGGCCCATCTGCTGGCGCAGGATGTCGGGGGTTGCGGCCCGACCGGCCTTGTAGTCGTCGATCATCTGGTGGCGGAAGGTGGGTTCGGGGCGGTCGAAGCTGGCGACGACCTGGTCGGGATGGTGGTCCTTGATCAGGTTGACGAGCATCGAGGTGAACCCGTACACGGCGTTGGTCACCTGCCCGGCGGCCGTGGCCATATCGGTCGGAAGGGCGAAGAACGCCCGGTAGGTCAGCGAGTTGCCGTCGATCAGCATGAGCCGGGCCATCACCGTCGATGGTAGGCCTCCCCGCCCACCGACCGAACCGGGCCGGATTCGGCCCCGTTCCCGGGCCGGAACGGAGGTAAGATGGTTGTGTGTCCGACGGTTTCCATCCTCCGCTGGAGGAGTACCTCGAGGCCGTCCACGAGATGGAGGAAGAGGGGACCGTCGTCATCCAGGCCCGGCTGGCCGAGCGACTGGGCCACTCCGCTCCCGCCGTCTCGGAGATGGTCCACCGGCTCAGCGACGAGGGTTACGTCAACCTCGACCACCGGGCTCTGCAGCTGACCCGCGAGGGCCGGGAGGTGGCCGAACGGGTGGTGCGCCGCCACCGGCTGGCGGAGCGGCTCCTGACCGACGTGATCGGTCTGCCGTGGGAGAAGTCCCATCTCGAGGCCTGCCGTTGGGAGCACGTCATCTCCGACGAGGTCGAGGCCCACCTGGTGATCCTGCTGGGCCACCCGACGACCTGCCCGCATGGCAACCCGATCCCGGGGACCCGGCCCAGCGACACCAAGGTGACGGCCCTGGCCGACGCGGTGGGCGGAGACCACGTCCGCTTGGAGCGGGTGACCGAGCTGGTCGAGATCGACATCGAGACGCTGACCTACCTGTCGGCCCACGGGTTCGTGCCGGGAGCGGAGGCCACGGTCTCGTCCCGGGCGCCGGACGGCACCCTCACCCTGGAGTTGGCCGATCACGCCATCTCCCTCGGCCCGGCCCTGGCCCAGCAACTGTTCGTGGCTGCCGCCTGAGGTCGGGGACCGACGGAGGGCGGGTCAACCGGCGGCGATCCCGGCCACGACAGGGTTGATCTGGAACTGCACGGCGGTGCCGGCGCAGGCCTGGAGGCTGGCCCCGACGAACACCGGCACCGTCTGGCCGGGCGGGTAGACCCGGAAGCCGGTGGCGGGCTCAGGTTGGCAGGTGGGAGGTCCGAAGTTGCCGGCCTGGGCCACCCGCAGCACGGCGCTGGCCGCCTGACCCGGTTTGACGGTGACGGCCCCCGACGGCTTCCCGGTTCGCGCCGCGGCCGGTCCGATCTGGGCTCCTCCGGCGCCGACGGCGGAGACACCCGGGTAACCGGACAGGGTGCACGGGGCCGTTCCCTTGTTGACGAAGGTGAGCACCTCGCTGTAGCTGCCCGCCCCCGGATCGGTGACCGACCCGCTCACCGTGAGGCCGTCGCTGGCACATGCCGGGACGCCCGGTGCGCCCGCCGTCGTCGATGAGGTGGACGCCGATGAGGTGGACGTCGAAGAGGTGGACGTCGGTCCGCCGGCCGTGGTGGGCGCCGCTCCCGACGTGGTGGCTGACGTCGGGGCGGGGGTTGTCGAGGCGGGAGCTGGCCGGTGGGGCGCATTCGATCCGCAGGCGGCCAGCCCCGCGACGAGGGCCAACCCGGCCACCACGGTGGCGCTACGAAGCCGCGTCAGGGCGGAGCCCACGGTCGATGACCCGGCGGGCGATCTCGTCCATCCGGACCCGCTCGGCCATGGCCGTGGTCCGGATCCAGGTGAAGGAGTCGTGCTCCTTGAGGCCACATTCGTCCATCAGGATGCCCTTGGCCCGTTCGACGACCTTGCGGACCTCGAGGCGATCCTCGAGGTTCTTCACCTGCTCGTCGAGGGCCCGCATCTCGGCGAATCGTCCGATGGCCATCTCGATGGCGGGGAGCAGTTCGCTCTTCTGGAACGGCTTGACCAGGTAGGCCAGGGCCCCGGCGGCACGGGCCTGGTCGATCAGGTTGCGCTGGGAGAAGGCGGTGAGGATCAGCACCGCCGACAGGCGCTCGGCGCTGATCTGGCGGGCCGCGGTCAGGCCGTCCGCGCCGGGCATCTTGATGTCGAGGATGGCCAGGTCGGGGCGGTGCTCCCGGACCAGGTCCACGGCTTCGTCGCCGCGTCCGGTCTCACCGACCACGTCGTAGCCCTCCTCCTCGAGGATCTCCTTCAGGTCGAGACGGACGATCGCCTCGTCCTCGGCGATCACCACACGAACGGACATGGCATCTCCTCGGGACAGGCGCAGGTCATGAGGCGGCCGTCCCCCCGGCGACGAGCCGATCCAGCAGCTCGTCCTGGGTGGCGGTCATCTCCGCGATCGAGCCGGCGACGACCATCCGGCTGCGGGTCATGGCCGCGGCGTGGCGCTGGGCCTCCACGTACTCGCGCTGGGCCAGGGGCGTCTCGGAGACCAGGGACCGGACGCGGGCCTCCTCGGCGGCGTCGTTGAGCACCTCGAGTTGCTCATCGGTCACGGCCAGCTCCTCCCGGGCGCGCCGCAACCGCTGGGCGACGTCCATCAGCCGGCGTTCGATCAGGGCTCGTGACACGGTCCGCCCATCCTAGAGGCTCGATTCACCGCCACCGGCGGTCAAGGGAGGGTGGCGACGTCGAGGCCCACCTGGTCGCCGAGGAAGGCCAGCTCGTCGGCCGCCAGAGCCACACTCCGACGGACCGATCGCGAGCCGTGGCCGACGTCCGCCTCTGCCCGCATCAGCACGGGGCGATCCTCGGCCGAGACGCTGGTGGCACCCTGCAGGGCGGCGGCCATCTTGCGGGCATGCAGGGGATCCACCCTGGTGTCGCTGTCGAATACGGTGAACAGCACCGCCGGGTAGGCCACACCGGCGGTTACGTGATGGTAGGGCGAGTAGCCGAGGAGCCAGGACAGCTCGGTGGGCTCCGACGCCGTACCGAACTCGTCGGACCACGTGGCGCCCAACCCGAACTGCTCGTAGCGGACCATGTCGAGCAGGGGGGCGGAGCACACCGCGGCCCGCCACAGGTCCGGGCGGCGGGTGATGGCCGCCCCCACGAGCAGCCCCCCGTTGCTGCCCCCGAGGATCCCGAGCATGTCCGGCGTCGTCCACCCCTGCGCCACCAACCACTCGCCGGCCGCCTCGAAGTCCTCGAAGACCCGCTCCTTGTTCTCCCGCATGCCGGCCCGGTGCCAGGCCTCACCCTCCTCCGAACCGCCCCGAAGGTTGGCCACCGCCCACACCCCACCGGCGGCCACCCAGCCGAGGATCGTCGACGAATAGGCCGGGGTCATGGACACCCCGAACCCGCCGTAGCCGTACAGGACCGTGGGCCGGGGCCCGGCCCCGTTGTCGCCGGCGGCGATCACGGTCAGTCTGACCTCGGTCCCGTCGGCCGAACGGTAGGTGACGAGCTGGGAGACCACGTCGGTCCGTGCGCCGGGGACGGCCGGCCCGGCGCCGGGGACGCCATTGCCCGAGGTCGGCTCCTCCAACTGGCCCGTCGTCGCGTCAAGGCGTCCCACCTGGTAGGGCCGGGTGTAGTCGGTGAAGCCCACCCAGACCTCGGGGCCCTCGTCCCGGCGACCGGTCACGTTGACGCTCCCCGGTCCCGGCAGCGTCACCTCCCGCAGCGCCACCCCGTTGCCGGGGTCGACCACGCTGACCTCGGAGGTGGCGTGGCGGCTGCGCACGACGACCAGATGACCGCCGGCCAGGGTGGCGTCCTCGAGGACCGCCTCGGGATCTTCGCCCACCACCTCCCGCCATCCCGACGGCCCCGGGTCCGCTGCCCCCGCGTCGACCACGCACAGGCGCCCGCGGGGCGCGTCCAGGTCGGTGAGCAGCCACAGCCGGCCCTCCCGGTCCAGGTGGGGCCAGGCCTGGGCGTCGACACCGGACAGCACCCGCCGCCAGGACGGGCCGTCGGCCACCGCGCTGACCCAGACCTCGTTGCGGGGTGCGGTGCCGAGCGACAGCGACACCACCACCCACCGCCCGTCCTCGGAGGTCCCCACCCCGTAATAGGCGGTCGGCTCGCTGCCCTCCCCCGCCGACCCGTCGCCGAAGATCATGGTGTCGGCGTGGGGGTCGGTGCCGATGCGGTGCCGCCACACCCGCCGGTGATAGGCCTCCTCGCCCGCCGGCACCAGGTCCGGAGCGAGACGGCGGACGTAGAACAGCTCATCGCCTCCCGGCAACCACGCCACCGGGGAGTACCGCAGACGGCCGATCGGCCCTTCGAGGAACTGGCCCGTCTCCACGTCGATGACCCACAGCTGGCTCTCCTCGTCGCCCCCCGACGACAGCTGGTAGGCGAGACGGTCCCCCTCGATCGAGGGGGACCAGTAGTCCAGGGTCACGGTCCCGTCTTCGCTGAGCAGGTTGGGGTCCACCAGCACCCGGGGCTCCCGCCCGGCCTGCTCGACCCGGAGGACGGCGTGATCCTGACCGGGTCGGCGTTCGGTGATGAACCGCCTCTCCCCCACCACCGCCGGCGCACTTACGAAGCCGGGCAGGAGGGCCTCGAGGCGTTCGGCCAGGGCGGCCCGGGCGGGCCGCTCGGAGAGCCAGGTGTCGGTCAGCTCTTTCTCCGCTGCCGACCAGGCCCGGGTCCGGGGGTCCTCGGGGTCCTCCAACCACCGGTAGGGGTCCGGCACGTCCCGACCGGCGAAGGAGTCGACGGCATCGCTGCGGGGAGCATCGGGATAGCGCACCGGGCGTAAGTTACCGGGCTTTTCATCCCATTCTCAGATCCGTCAGCCACACTGATGGCCATGCGTGTTCTCGTCGTCGACGACGAACCGGCGGTCCGTCAGGCCCTCGATCGAGCCCTCCGCTTCGAGGGTTACGAGACGGAGCTGTCCGAGGACGGAAGCGCCGCTCTCGCCGCCCATGCGGAGCGGCCCGCCGATGCCATCGTCCTCGATGTGTCCATGCCCCGCCTCGACGGGCTGGAGGTGTGCCGGCGCCTGCGGGCGGCGGCCGACACCACGCCCATCCTGCTGCTCACGGCCCGCGCCGCCATCGACGAACGGGTCGTCGGTCTCGACGCCGGGGCCGACGACTACGTGGTCAAGCCCTTCTCCCTCGAAGAGCTCCTGGCCCGCATCCGCGCCCTGCTGCGCCGGGGGGCACCGCTCGACGAGAGCGAGATCATGCGCTTCGCCGACCTGTCCCTCGACCCCGGCACCCGGGATGTGTTCCGGGGGGATCGTCGCATCGAGCTGACCCGCACCGAGTTCCTCCTCCTGGAGCTGTTCTTGCGCAACCCCCGCCAGGTGCTGGCCCGGGAGGTCATCTTCGACCGAGTCTGGGGCTACGACTTCGGGGCCAACTCCAACTCCCTCGAGGTCTACGTCGGCTACCTGCGGCGCAAGACCGAGTTCGACGGCGAGCCCCGCCTCATCCACACCGTGCGCGGTGTCGGCTACGTCCTCCGCCTCCCGGTGGAAGACTGATGGGCGGCAGAGACTGATGGGCGGCAGAGACTGATGGTGGAGGCAGGGCACCGGGCGCCGTGGTCGAGGCGCATCGGGTTCCGGGCCCGGCTGTCGGTCCTGGCCGCCGCCGCCGTGGGCCTGGCCATCGCCCTCTCGGCGGTGGCGTCCTACCTCTTCGTCAGCCACCAGCTCTACAACCAGGTCGACTCCAGCCTGCGCCTGGCCGTGCAGACCCTGACCCAGAACCCGCACCCCAACCCCGACGGTTCCGTCAGCTTCGACCGGGCCGCCTCCGCCATCGAGGGCCGCGACAACGATGTGGTCCAGTTCATCTCCAGCACCGGCGGGGTGCTCCCGGTCGGCTCCCACACCATCCGCATCGGCAGCTCGGACAAGGCGGTGGCCACCGCTGCGGTGAACGGCAACACCGGCGATGTGGGCAGCGACGGGATCCTCCACGACCTGCGCTCCGGCGGCCTGCACTTCCGGGTGCTGACCGTCGCCCTGGGCCCGTCCACGGCCGGCGGAGGGGTGGCCGTCGAGGTGGCCCACCCGCTCGGCGACCTGGACCACACCCTCGCCGTGCTCAAGCTGGTGCTGCTGGTCGTGGCCCTCTGCGGGGTGGCTCTGGCCGTCGGGCTCGGCTACCTGGTGGCCCGTACCACCCTCCGCCCCGTCGTGCGCCTGACCCGGGCGGCCGAGCACGTGGCCGCCACCCAGGATCTCGAGGCCACCATCGACGAGGACGGCAACGACGAGCTCAGCCGGCTGGCTCACGCCTTCAACGGCATGCTCAGCGCCCTCGGCGCCTCCCGGCACCAGCAGGCCCAGCTCGTCTCCGACGCCGGCCACGAGCTGCGCACCCCGCTCACCAGCCTCCGCACCAACATCGAGGTCCTGATGCGGGTCCACGACCTGCCCGACGCCGACCGCACCGACCTGCTCAGCGACGTCAAGGCCCAGTTGGAGGAGCTGACCACCCTCATCGGCGACGTGGTGGAGCTGGCCCGCCAGGACGAGCGCCAGCCCGAGCCCACCGAGGTCCGCCTCGACGAGATCGTCCATCGGGCCATCGACCGGGCCCAGCGGCGCGCCCCGGCCCTCCCGTTCTCGGTGTCTCTCACCCCCGGCTCGGTCCGGGCCCAACCGGCCATGTTGGAACGGGCCGTGCTCAATGTCCTCGACAACGCGGCCAAGTGGAGCCCTCCGGGGTCGACCATCGACGTGCACCTGGCCCGCCTCGACCGCTGGCAGCTCGACATCCGGGACCGGGGGCCGGGCATCGCGGAGGCGGACCGCCCGAAGGTCTTCGACCGCTTCTACCGCGCCGAGACGGCCCGATCGATGCCTGGCTCGGGGCTGGGGCTGGCCATCGTTCGCCAGGTCGTCTCCGCCCACGGGGGCACGGTATCGATCAACGCCCCCGCCGATGGAGGCACGGTGGTGCACATCGAACTGCCCATCGTGTCCGAGACGGAGCCGTTCGACCCCCGGTGGCCGGCCTCGACCGACGGCGGCGACCAGGCCGGCCCGACCGACGGCGACTCCCCGCCGGTCGGGGACGTGGGTGCCCGGAGCGGGACTTGAACCCGCACACCCTCTCGAGTAACGGTGTTTGAGACCGTCGCGTCTGCCTGTTCCGCCATCCGGGCCGGTGGGTCGCGAGTGTAGCGCCCGGTTCGGGATGGGCCCCCGGCCCGCCGCCCCGGAATGTCACCTTCTGGGGGTCTGGGTCGGTCAGACTCTCCATACGACCGCGGCCTCGTGGCTACTACACCGGTCGCACCATTTCGCCGTGTTTCGCAGCGTTCGAGCAGAGAGGACAGACGAGTGCCAGCGTTCCTGTTTCCCGGCCAGGGATCCCAGCGTCCCGGCATGGGCAGGCCGTGGACCGAGCATCCGTCCTGGGAGCTGGTCCACGACGCCTCCGACGCCTCCGGGCGTGACCTGGCTCGTCTGCTCCTCGAAGCCGACGCCGACGAGCTCACCGCCACCCGCAACGCCCAGCTGGCCACGCTCACCATGAGCCTGGTCGTCCTCGACGCCGTCGAGCGCCTGGGCATCGAGCCCACCGTCTGCGCCGGCCACAGCCTGGGTGAGTACAGCGCCCTGATCGCCGCCGGCACCCTCGGCTTCGAGGACGGTCTGCACCTCGTCGCGGAGCGGGGCGAGGCCATGCAGGACGCCGCCGATGCCGCCCCCGGGATCATGACCGTCGTCGCCGGCTGCGACGCCGAGACGGTCGACATCGCCTGCCGGTTGGCCGACGGTGACGTATGGCTGGCCAACTACAACTCGGCGACGGAGACGGTGATTGCCGGCGAGCGCCAGGCCGTCGAACGAGCCGGTCGCTGGGCCCGGACCCTCGGGGCCACCTCGTTGGCGCCGGTGGCCGTCGGAGGGGCTTTCCACACCCCCTTGATGGACCCGGCTCGTAGCCGGTTGCGCAAGGCCCTGGCAGCGCTCACCTTCCACGCCCCGGATCTTCCGGTCGTGGCCAACGTCGACGCCTTGGCGCACAGCGTCGCCGGCGACTGGGAGCTGCTGCTGACAGCGCAAATGTGCTCACCCGTCCGTTGGCGCCAGAGCCTCCTCCGCCTCGGCGGGCTGACCGCCGACGCCGACACCCGGCACCTCTTCGTGGAGCTCGGTCCCGGAGGAGCGTTGTCGAGGATGGTGCGCCAGACCCTGCCTGCCATGACCGCGGTGTCGGTATCGACCCCGGACGATCTCGACGGCCTGGTCGACGCCGTCGCCGGCAACACCGCCCTGCGGGCGTTCGCCGCCGGGCACCAAGGGGAGCACCTCTACGTCTCCGAGCGCATGGTCATCTCGCCGGGACCCGGCTTGTTCGAGCCGGCGGACAGCGCCCCGGCCACCGAGGCGGCCGTCGATGTGGGCACCCTGCTCGGTTCGGTGGCAGGCCGCGAGGTGCGCTCACCATTCTCCGGGTGGCTGATGGGCATGCTCGCCCATCCCGGCGAGCGGGTCCAGACCGGCCAGCCCATCGCCTGGCTGCGAGCGTCATGACCAGCTCGGAGCGCGGGTGCGTCATCACCGGCTGGGGCAAGGATCTGCCCGAGACGGTCGTCACCAACAAGGACATCACCACCCTGTTCGACACCAGCGACGAATGGATCGTCGAACGCACCGGCATCCGGACACGCCATCACGCCCTCGGGCCCTTCGTATCCGATCCGCCCGACCAGCACGCCCCCGACGGCGTCGGCACGACTGCCCGGATGTCCGTCGCCGCCGGCCAACGAGCCCTCGAAGCGGCGGGCCGGCAGCCCTCCGACATGGACATGCTGATCGTGTGCACGACCACCCCGGACCAGATGACACCGGCCACCTCGGCACCGGCCTCCGCCATCCTCGGCATCGCCGGCGGAGCCATGGACGTCAATGCCGCCTGCGCCGGTTTCACCTACGGCCTGGTCACCGCGGCCGGCCTGATCACCATGGGCCTCGACCGGGTCCTCCTCGTCGGTGCCGACACCCTGACCCGGATGACCAACTTCGAGGATCGCACCAACGCCTTCCTCTTCGGTGACGGGGCCGGGGCGGTCGTCGTGGAGGCCGTGGCCGGGCCCGGGTCGCTGCTGGGCTGGGATCTCGGCGTGGATGGGACCCTCACTCCCCTCCTCTACGCCAACCACGGCTTCGGGATGGTGATGAGGGGCCAAGAGGTGTTCCGCCGGGCCGTGCGCGCCACCGTCGACTCGGCCCGGACCTCCATGGAACAAGCCAAGGTGACCGCTGACGACATCGCCCTGTTCGTGCCCCATCAGGCCAACATCCGGATCATGGACGCCGCCGCCGACCGCATCGGGCTGCCCCGTGATCGGGTGGCGTCGGTCATCGCCGAGACAGGCAACACGTCGGCCGCCTCCATCCCGCTGGCGCTGGTCGATGCCGCCGAGCGCGGTCGGCTCAAAGACGGGGACCTGGTCCTGCTGGCCGGCTTCGGCGCGGGGATGACCTGGGCGTCCGCCGTGTGGCGTTGGGGTTCTTGAACCCCGGGGTACATTCGCTGTTCTTGCTCATTCCCGATGGAGGTTGTCATGGCCGACGATAAAGCGTTCGAAGAATTCAAGGAGTGCGCCGTCGAGGTGCTTCAGGTTGACGCCGACAAAGTCGTGCCCGAGGCCCGCTTCGACAAGGACCTCGACGCCGACAGCCTCGACCTGGTGGAGCTGGTCATGGCCCTCGAGGAGAAGTTCGACATCTCTGTCGACGAGTCGGAGCTGGAGGGGGTCGAGACGGTCCAACAGGCGTTCGACCTCATCAACTCGAAGCGCTGATGCTGTCGCGCTGGCCCGACGCGGAGGGCAACGGTGCGGTCCCCGGCCGGAGGATCGCGATCACCGGCGTCGGGGTTGTGGCCCCCTGCGGCATCGGCGCCGAGGCCTTCTGGGCCGGCTTGCTCGGCCCCGCCCCGGACGGCCCCCGGCGTGTCGAGGGTCTCGACGCGGCCAAGATCTACGGGACGAAGGAGTTGCGCCGCGTCGATCGCTTCACCCAGTTCTCGGCGGTGGCAGCCGCCGAGGCCCTGGCCGACGCCGGCGGTTCCAACACCCCCGCCCCTGACCCGGCCCGGACCGGTGTCATCGTCGGGACCGGCGTCGGCGGGCTCGAAAGCCTGGAGGCGCAAGAGCGCGTCCTCGTCGACAAGGGCTCCAAGCGGGTCAGCCCGTTCCTCGTTCCGATGATGATGGGCAACCGGGCGGCCGCCGACATCTCCATGCGCTACGGCTTCACCGGTCCCTGCGAGACGACGGTGACGGCCTGCGCGGCAGGGACCCACAGCGTGGCCAACGGCGCCCGCCTCATCGCCACGGGCCGATGCGACACCGTCATCGCCGGTTCCTCCGAAGCGGCCCTGGCCGAGATCGGCATCGCCGGCTTCACCAACATGACCGCTCTGTCCACGAGCGGGGTGTCCATGCCCTTCGACACCAACCGGGACGGATTCATGATCGGTGAGGGCGGAGCCATCCTGGTGCTCGAGGAGCTGGACCGGGCGGTCGCCCGGGGCGCTCGCATCTACGCCGAGGTGGCCGGGGCGGCCAGCAACGCCGACGCCCACCACATCACCGCCCCGTCGCCGGGCGGGGTCGGGGCCATCGTCTGCATGCGCACCGCCCTCCTCGACGCCGGCCTCCAACCCGACGACATCTCCCACGTGAACGCCCACGGCACCTCCACCCAGGCCAACGACGGAGCGGAGGCGGCGGCGATCGCGGAGGTGTTCGGCATGCCCGGTCCGGCAGTCACTTCCATCAAGGGCATCACCGGTCACTCCCTGGGGGCCGCCGGCTCCCTCGAGGCGGTCGCTCTGGCCCTGTCCATGCAGCACCGGGCCATCCCCCCGACCGTGGGGCTTACCGAGCTCGATCCGGCCATGAAGATCGACGTGGTCACCGGCGAGGCGCGGGCATGGGAGCCGGGACCGGCCCTCTCCAACTCGTTCGGCTTCGGTGGGCACAACGGGACGCTCGTGTTCGTGCCGGCGCCGGGCTAGACACGCCTGGGCTAGGCCGACTGTCTCCCCAGTCCGGCCCGCCCCGGTCCAGCTCTCCCCAGTCCGACCCGCCCACCGGCCCGACTTCGCTCCCGGAAGATCGCACGGTTATCCCGAGCTCATCGCCCCCTGCGATGCCGGGATCATGGGCCGCAACACGTTCGTTCCGGCGCTCGGGGCTCCCGACTGGCCGTGGTCGGGCCTGGATGCCTACGCCCCGCCCCGCCCCGCCCCGCCGGGACCGGCCGGGACCGGCCGGCGGTCGCTCGGCGGCGGGCGGTCGGTCGGCGGCGGTCGGTCGGAGGCGCGGCGGGGGTGTCAGTCAGCAACGAAGTGTCGTTCAGAGACGACTACCGTCCCTGAGCGTCACTGGCTCGCTCAACGTCGCGCCGTGACTCCGCCAGGGGAAGGATAGGTCCAAGGCGTCGCTCGCGGTCGCTGCTCCGCTCAGGCCGGGCACGGATCACGGGGGTCAGCGCCGGCGCCCGACCCAATGGCGCGGAGGTGGTGCAGGGCCTGTCGGTAGGAGCTCACCACGGTGTCCTCCTGGTAGGGCAGACCGTGCTCGAGGCAGAACGCCCGCACGTAGGGCTGGGCCCGACCCAGGTTGGGGCGGGGCATGGTCGGGAACAGGTGGTGCTCGATCTGGTAGTCCAGGCCGCCGAGGAGCAACGAGCCCAGCCATCCCCCCTTGACGTTTCGGGCCGTGATCACCTGACGGTGGGCGAAGCTCCGTTGGCTGTCCGGGGTGATGAGCGGCATGCCCTTGTGGTTGGGGGCGAACGAGCAACCCAGGCAGAAACCGAACACACCCTGCTGGACGGCGATGAAGGCCACCGCCTTGCCCACCGGCAGGACGGCGAAGACCGCGCCCAGGTAGACCACGGCGTGCACACTCAGCAGGATCACCTCGGCCTTGATGGAGCGGTCGGCTCTCTGGCGACGCAACGTCTGCACGCTGGACACGTGGAGGTTGAGGCCCTCGAGGAACAGCAGGGGGAAGAACAGCGCGGCCTGGTGCTTGGAAAAGGCGCGCCCGATGCCGCGGCGGGCCGCGGTGTGAGCGGCGGTGAATGAGATGACCCCGGCCGCAATGTCAGGATCCCGGTTCTCCTGATTGGGGAAGGCGTGATGAGCATTGTGCTTCGGCACCCACCATCCGAAGCTCAGGCCGGTCAGAAGGTTTCCCACGACCAGGCCCAAGCGCCGATTGTTCCGTTTGCTGGAGCAGATCTGCTGATGACCGGCATCGTGGCCCAAGAAGACCACCTGGCTGAAGGCCAACCCGAGGAAGGCAGCGACCGCGAGGGTGGCCCAGGAGTTGCCGAGGAGGGCGAACCCGGCCCATCCCCCCGCCACAACGAGCAGCGTCAAGGCGATCTTCAGGGTGTAGTAGCCGGTCCGGCGGTCGAGGAGGCCTGCGAGTCGGAGCTGATGGCACAACTCCCCGTAGTCCGTACGACGCTCAAGACCTGGGGCTACCGACAAACGCTCTTCTCCTCGGGGCATGACCCGAACGCAGGTCCCGTCGCGAAGACCGGAGCAACGCAACAAGCAACGAAGACCGAAAACTACTCGAAAGGTGCGGCGGTCGCGTCGCGCTCAGGACCTTCTCAGGGAAAGGGGAGGCCCAGGGCCAAGCGGACCGGTCCGGGCTCGAAGGCGTGCACCAGGATCCAGCCATCGGGGGAGGTGTCGAGGATGGCCGCGCCCGACGACACCTTCCACGCCGGGTTGTCATGGACCCGGACCTCTACCGTGCCGGGCTGGGTGGCGGTGATCGCCATCTGGCTGCCGTCGATCCGGGAGAGGTAACCAGGCCCCGAGACGATGCCGGTGGCCCCGTCGACCTGATAGACACGCCAACGGGCGCTACGCATGACCGGGCGCAGCCCGGGTACCCCGGAGGCCACCAGCTTGCCTTCGGCCACGCCGGCGTAATCGAGGGGAGCCGACGGCAGAGCCACGTAGCGGACACCGTTGTCGAGCAGCCATGCCTGATAGGCGGCATCGTTGAGGGCTCCGGCCTCGTAGAAGATGGGGTTGTCGGCCACGTCGAGCTGCCGCTCCCAGCCTCGGGCCAGGGCGACGGTCGGCGCCACGTAAGCGGACTCCCAGTGGTCGGCGGTGGGCACCACCTCGACTCGACTGCTGGGGCCCCCGGCATGGTGCAGCCACCGGACCAGGGGCTGGTAATAGGCCTGGTTCATCCAGGGATGACCGGTGTCGCTGGTCATGGCGCTCCATGCCGGCCCCCCTTGGGACAGCACGAGGGGGACAGCCAGGAGGGCGAGGAGCAGGCGCCGGCGGGACCACAGCAGGGCGACGGCCAGCGGCAGGGCCAGGCAGTCCTCGATGCGACCGATGTTGCCCCCCAGGGCGGAGGGGACGGCGACGCTGGCCCCGGCCACCACCGCGAACAGGAGCAGGCCGGCGCGCACGGCCCTCTCGGCGGCCGGCGTGATCACCCACAGGACGGCGGCGATGGCGAGCTCCCAGGCCCAGTCGGCGACCGGGTAGGGCATGGGCCCCTGTCCGGGGAACAGCAGGCCTACCAGGCCGAGCGGGGCGCCGATGGCGATCATCACTGCGACCGCCCCGCCCACACCGGGACGGCGCCATCGTGCCGCGACCCACGCGAGCAGGCGACGGGTGGCGCCCGTGGCGCCCGCCCCCAGACCGGTGGCGCCCACCCCCAGACCGATGGCCCCCGCCCCCCGACCGGGGGCAGCCGAGGTCGCCGGCCACCACGTGGCCAGCAGCCAGGCGGCAACGGCCAGGGCGACGAATGCGGCGGCCAGCGGGCTGAGGAGCCCGGCGGCGACGGCAGCCACGGCGGCCAACCACGGGCGCCGCCGGGCCAGCGCCAGGCAACACCAGAGTCCGGCAGCCTCGCCGGCGAGGAAGGGGAGCTGCCCGATGGCGGTCTCCACGATCAGGCTGACGGTGAAGACGATCGATGCCGGGCGGGCCGCGGCCCGGGCGAAATGGACATGGACCAATCGGTCGAAGGCCGACGCTGCGGCCATGGCCGAGAGCACGCTCGTCACGCTGAGGCCGATGGTGGCGGCCAGGGCCGGATACAGCACGCTGTAGCCGAGCATCCAGTGGCCGGCGAACCATTGGCTGTCCCACAGGGCCAGGCCATGCTGACGGATCGCCTCCACCCGGTAGATCTGGGCTGGCAGGTCGCCGCCTCGCCATCCGAGGAGGATGCCCGAGCCCACAAGCACTCCGGCGAGGAGCGGGATCAGCGCACTCCAGGCGGCCGGGAGCGGTGGTGGTCCAAAGGCGGCCCGGGCGCGCTGCCACCGGGTGGCGGCCGGTGGCCCGGCCGCCCAGGGGATCGTGGTCATGGTTCGCCAGGCCGGTCGGTCACTGGCACAGAGCCGCCCCCGACGACTTGGCGTACAGCTCTCCTACGACGCCGCTGAACGGCTTGGGGGACGTGCCCTGGCGGAAGGCGGCCAGGGGGACCAGGGTGGTCTGGTCGGCGAGGAGGTGGCCGATGCTCACCACTTGGGCGTTGACGACCCGGGACCACGCCGAGCCGGACGACCCGATGGGGCGCAGGGGTGAGATCTCCAGGATGCGGGCCCCGGGCGGCAGAGCGGAGATGGCCGGGAGGATCGTCTGACACGGGTTGGCGGCCTGGAGGCGGGGGACGATGTGGCGCCAGTCCACCACCTTGGGATCGGTGCTCACCCCGGTGGGCGTCAGGTAGGTGAGACCGGGCGGCAGGTAGTAGTGGAGGACGGCGAGCTGCTCGGTCTGGGATACGACCACCACGTCACCCTGATGCAGGTCGGGCCCGGCCGCGGCGGCGACCGCGGCCACATTGCTCTTGGCGTAGCGGGCATTGGGGTTGGGCAGGAGCGAACCGATGAGTCCCCACAGGGCGCAGACCACGCACACGCCGAGGAGGATGGCCCGGCCCCGGGACGAACTGGCCATGCAGCCGGCCGCCCCGAGGAGCAGGGCGGCGAGGGTCACGCCCAGGTAACGGACCGTCCACGACGGCTCGAGGTAGGACACGCACCAGCCGATGACCAGGGTGCCGATCCCGATGGCACCGAGGAGGGCGGTGGCGTCCCGGTCGACGAGGGGCCGGTCCCTGCGGGTCGACCACACCCCGTAGACGAGGGCCGGCAGGATCACGACGCCCAACGTCCCGCCCAGCAAGGAGGCCGGGTCGGCGAAGAGATCGGCTACCCCCGGGGGCACGGCCCACGGGGCGGCGGTGGAACCGACCTGAGCAAAGAGGGTCGGGAGCCACGGTGAGTACAAGACGCCGACGCCGAGGCCGCAGAGGACCACGCCCCTTGCCAGAGCCCGGTCGGCGCTGCGCCAGGCCTGGACCAGCACCACCAGGGCGGTGACGGCGACGACGTAGAGGCCCCAGTTGTGGGTGTAGATGACCGCCGCAGAAGCCGCCACCGCGCCCAGGGCATCCCGCCGTATCCGGTATCGGACGGCGCGCACGGTGAAGGTCAGGGCGACCAGGCCCAGGCCGACCAACAGAGTGTACATCCGGGTCTCGGTGCCGTACCAGGTGAGGAAGGGGCTGGTGGTGGCCAGGGCCGCGGCCGCGAAGCCCGCATCCCGGCCGAACAGGCTGCGTCCGGCCCAGAAGGCGACGGGGATCACGGCCAGGGAGATGAGCACGGCCAGGACATGGGTCGAGACCGGCGACGCCCCGAAGGCTTGGAGCCACACGTGTAAGAGGGCGTAGAACAGCGGTGGGGAGCCGTCCAGGCGGAGCAGATGGGGGATCTGGCTGATCGGGCTGGAGGCGATGCCGACGCTGATGCCTTCGTCGACCCAGTAGGCCCGTCCCAGGTTGGGGATCCGGAGCATGGCGGCCAGGAGGACCAGGGCCCCTACCACTCGGCGGTCCCAGCGGGACGACCACCACGCGCCGGGGACGCGCTCGATCCACCGGGCGCGCTCGGTCAGTCGAGCCCGGTTGAGGAGCCGGGCCGGCCCGCCGGGCCGCCGCCTCTCGCCGGTCGAACTGAGGGCGGGGTTCGCCCCCGACGACGGGCGCAGGGACATCAGCAGCTCCCCCGCGAGTCGGGGCCACGCATCTTCCGATGCTAACCGGGGAGCCACCCCCGACCCCGGCACCCGCCGCTGACGTGGGCTGATCAGGACTCGAGAGCCTGCATCAGCTTGGTTGGCGTGTCCTTGGGGGAGATCTTGTACCAGACCTCGGCCAGCGATCCCGACTCGTCCACGAGGAAGGAGGATCGTTCCACACCCATGTACTTCTTGCCGTACATGGACTTCTCGACCCACACTCCGAACGCCTCCGCCGTGTGGTGGTCGGGGTCGGACAGGAGCGGGAAGCCCAGTCCGTACTTGGCGTCGAACTTGGCCTGCTTCTCAGGCTTGTCGGGACTGATGCCGATCACTGCGGTGTCACCGATGCCGCCGAGGATGTCGCGCAGACCGCACGCCTGGGTGGTGCAGCCCGGCGTGTCGGCCTTGGGGTAGAAGTAGACGAGGACCTTGCGACCCTCGAACCCGGCCAGCGACACCTCGGTGCCCTTCTGGTCCAAGAGGGTGAACGCCGGCGCCGGGGCACCGGACTCCAAGCGGGAGGAGGCCATGGTGGCGATGATAGAGGCACCGGGGACGGGCCCGGCTGGACAGATAACTCGGCCCGGCACGGTAGCGTCAGCCGGCGATGACCACGGGACCGGAGCCGCAGCTGGACCCGAGCGTCGGGGACCGCGACCGCACCTCCCGGGACGACGGGGCGTCGATCCCCCCCGACGCGTCCCCCGATCTGCACTTCGGGGCGTTCAGCGATCACGGCCCCTGGCAGCTCGACCTGAACCGGTTGTCGTGGCGGGCCGGCGTCGGCGCCCTGCGGGACGGGACCAGCGCTCAGGTGCCCCTGTTGATCCGTCGTCGCCGGGTGCCGCCCGGGGTCCGGGTGGTGAGCACCGGTCTCCGTCTGGGGAGGGCCCTGGCCGGCTGGTACCTCATCGACCGCCGGGCCGCCCGCCGCCATGGCGATCCCTCCCGGTCGCGGGCGGGGCTGTCCCGCCGGCTCCGGCGGGCCTTCGAGGCCCTCGGCCCGACCTACATCAAGCTGGGCCAGATCCTCTCCTCGGGCGAGGGCCTGTTCCCCGCCGAACTGGTCGGCGAGTTCAAGCTGCTGCGCGACCACGTGCCCCCGGAGTCGTTCGATGCGGTCCGGACCGTCGTGGAGGAGGAGCTGGGCCGGCCCATCGAGTCGGTCTTCTCGTCGTTCGAGACCCGCCCGCTGGCGGCCGCCTCGGTCGCCCAGGTCCACGCCGCCACGTTGCGAACGGGCGAGCCCGTCGTGGTCAAGGTGCAGCGCCCGGCCGTCGCCGCCACGGTCCGCCGTGACCTGGCCGCCATGAGCTGGATCGCCCCGGCGTTGATCGGTCGCATCCCCGTCTCCGCCCTGGCCAACCCGCCGGCCCTGGTCGAACTGTTCGCCGAGACCATCGTCGAGGAACTGGACTTCCGCCTGGAGGCGGACAACATGCTCGACGTGGCCGCCGTCCTGGCCTCCACCGGGCAGCGCTCCATCGTCATTCCCCGCCCCCACCCCGACCTGGTCAGCCGGAGGCTCCTGGTCATGGAGCGGCTGGACGGCTTCGGCTGGGACGACGTGGCCGGCATGAAGGCGGCCGGTATCGACACCGAGGCGGTGGTCCACGCCCTGCTGATCGCCTTCCTCGAGGGAGCGACCCTCTTCGGCGTGTTTCACGGCGACCTGCACGGCGGCAACTTGTTCGTGCAGTCCGACGGCCGCGTCGCCCTGCTCGACTTCGGCATCACCGGCCGCCTGGACCAGTTCCGCCGCCTGGCGTTCCTCAGGATGCTCATGGGCGGCAGCATGAACGACCCCAAGCTCCAGCTCAGCGCCCTGCGCGACCTCGGGGCCCTTCCCGCCGACACCGACCTCGACGCGGTGGTGACCGACTTCGGGTTGGACCGCCCGCCCCGCGACGCGGCGGCGATGAACCCCGACGAGATGCTCGGAGAGATCCGGGAGCTGACCAAGCAGCTGTTGGCCTACGGGGCGAAGTTCCCCAAGGTGCTGATGCTGTTCGTGAAGGACCTGCTGTTCCTCGACGGGGCCCTGGCCACCCTCGCCCCCGACGTCGACCTCTTCGCCGAGATCACCCGGATCGCCGCCTACTTCACCGTGCGCTACGGCGCCCAGATAGCAGCCGACATCGGCATCGACCCCCGCCAGCACGAGGTGGACATGAACTCGGTACGGGCTGGCCTGGGGGTTTCCGGCGACACCGAGAGCCTCACCTATCGCGAGTTGCAGGGCCGGCGGGAGCTCATCCGCAAGCGGATGGAGGACCACCGGCGGAAACGTTGAGCACCTGGTCCAGACCGGTCGAAGCCACCCAGCCGATACCCTGAGGCATCGACTCGGCACTCCGTCGGGACGTCCCCCTCTCCCCCGGATGTGAGATGCAGCGCGCCGATCTACGCAATGTGGCCATCGTGGCCCACGTCGACCATGGAAAGACGACGTTGGTCGATGCCATGCTCAAGCAGTCCGGCGCCTTCCGCGCCAACCAGGACGTCGCCGAGCGGGTCATGGACTCGATGGACCTGGAGCGGGAGAAGGGCATCACCATCCTCGCGAAGAACACGGCGGTAAATCACCGCGGTGTGAAGCTGAACATCATCGACACACCCGGCCATGCCGATTTCGGGGGCGAGGTCGAGCGCGGCCTGACCATGGTCGACGGGGTTCTGCTGCTGGTGGACGCCTCCGAGGGTCCGCTCCCTCAAACCCGTTTCGTCCTCCGCAAGGCGCTGGAGTCCCGGCTGCCGGTGATTCTCGTCGTCAACAAGGTCGACCGTCCCGACGCGCGGATCGACACGGTCGTCGATGAGGTCTATGAGCTATTTCTCGACCTCGACGCGGACTCCGAGCAGATCGAGTTCCCGATCGTCTACACGAACGCCCGAGCGGGTCGGGCTTCGCTGGCCGAGGGAGAGGAGGGGACGGATCTCTCGCCCCTTCTCGACCTGATGCTGGAGCGCATCCCCGCTCCCTCATTCGAGCCTGACCACCCGCTGCAGGCGCACGTCACCAATCTCGACGCGTCGCCTTACGTCGGCCGCCTAGCGCTCTGCCGCGTGCGCCACGGCACGATTCGGGCCGGGGCGCGGATCGCCTGGTGCCGCGCCGACGGCAGGATCGAGGACGCGACGGTCAGCGGCCTCTACGTGACCGAGGCCCTCGACCGAGTCGAGGCGGAGGAGGCGGGGCCGGGCGAGATCATCGCCGTCGCCGGTCTCCCGGAGGTGACGATCGGCGAGACACTCGCCGATCCCGAGGACCCGCGCCCGTTGCCGGTGATCAGCGTCGACGAGCCCTCGTTGTCAATCGTCGTCGGCATCAATACCTCGCCCTTGGCGGGCCGGGACGGCAGCAGGCTCACCGCTCGCCAGATCCGCGACCGCCTCGAATCAGAGCTGGTCGGAAACGTCTCGATCAGGGTCCTTGACACCGAACGCCCGGACGCCTGGGAAGTCCAGGGCCGGGGAGAGCTTCAACTCGTGGTGCTGCTGGAGCTGATGCGACGCGAGGGCTTCGAGCTGACCGCGGGCCAGCCGCAGGTGCTGACGCGCGAGATCGACGGCACGCTGCACGAGCCCGTGGAGCGGCTTGCGATCGACGTGCCCGAGGACTACGTCGGTGTGGTCACTCAGTTGCTCGCGCTGCGCATGGGGCGCCTCGACCAGATGGTCAACCACTCGACCGGCTGGGTCCGGTTCGAGTATCTCGTGCCGGCCCGCGGGCTGATCGGCTTTCGCACCGAGTTCCTCACCGAGACACGCGGCACCGGGGTGCTGCACCACGTCTTCGAGCGCTGGGAGCCGTGGGCCGGGGAGATGAGGACCCGGCCGACCGGCGCACTGGTCGCCGACCGGCGCGGCGCCACGGCCAGCTTCGCGCTCTTCGGGCTGCAGGAGCGCGGTGCCCTGTTCGTCGGCCCGGGTCAGGAGGTCTACGAGGGGATGATCGTCGGCGAGAACTCCCGCCCCGCCGACCTCGACGTCAACGCGATCAAGGAGAAGCACCAGACCAACGTGCGGGCGGCAAGCGCCGACATCCTGGTGCGGCTGATCCCCGCCCGCCAGCTCTCGCTCGACCAGGCACTGGAGTTTCTTCGCGAGGATGAGTGCGTGGAGATCACGCCCGGCGCCGTGCGACTGCGAAAGGCGGAGCTCGACAAGACGGCGCGCCTGAAGTCGGCCCGGCGAGGGGCACGACCGACCAAGTAGGCTCGACCCGATGGCCGACATCGATGCAGCCCTGGATCAGTACCGCGAGGTCGACACCGGCGAGGCGTTCACCCTGCAGGGCCCGCGACTGCTGAAGGTCGAGCTCTCCGAGACCTCGGTGATGGCTCGAAACGGCGCCATGGTCGCCTACCAGGGAGAGGTGAGCTTTGAGCACAAGGGCGGCGGGATCGGGCGCCTGGTGAAGAAGGCGGCCACCGGCGAGAGCCTGAGGCTGATGCAGGCATCGGGCAGCGGCGAGTTGTTCCTCGCCAACCAGGCGATGCTGGTCCACGTCCTGCGTCTCGAGGACGACTCGATCACCGTCACCGGGGGCAACATCCTCGCCTTCGAGACCGGCATCGATTGGGACGTGACACGAGTCAAGGGCGGCTCGGCAGGAATGCTCGCCGGGGGTCTGTTCAACATTCATCTCCGCGGTACGGGGTTGGTCGCATTGGTCTCCGACGGCGAGCCGGTCCGCCTCGACGTCTCGGGTGCTCCCACCTTCGGCGATCCGCAGGCGGCGATCGCCTGGTCTGGCTCGGTGCAAACGACCCTGAAGACCGATGTGCAGGCCAAGAGCCTGATCGGGCTCGGCTCGGGCGAGAGCCTCCAGCTCGGCTTCTCGGGTGAGGGCTGGGTGCTGATCCAGCCTTCCGAGGGCAAGTTCGAGCCCTCTCGCTAGCCCTAGGTCACCCTCGCGGCAGCCTCCTGCAGTGCCAGCACCTGGCCAATGACGACCGATCCCTGGCCGGCCGCGGCGGCAACCCGCTTCTCGGCTCCCTGGCGCAGGTCACCGACAGCGAAGACCCCGGGGACGCTGGTTTCAAAGGGCATCGGGAGCCGCTCGAGTGGCCAGCTGGCTGGGCGCGATGGCCGCGGTCCGCAGATCACATTGCCGTGGTCGTCGCACGCGATCGATTCGGGCAGCCAAGCGGTGTGAGGACTGGCGCCGATCAGAATGAACAGAGCCGCCGCTTCGACCCAGGACTCATCTCCGGTCTCGATGTCCCTGACCAGCAGCCGCTCGAGATGCCCATCTCCGGCACCCTCCACGACCTCGGCCCGGAGGC
The DNA here is from genome assembly GCA_051000755.1 of Acidimicrobiales bacterium. GTDB lineage: Bacteria > Actinomycetota > Acidimicrobiia > Acidimicrobiales > Palsa-688 > JALZAH01. The sequence goes on from JBPCNZ010000155.1 coordinate 24,016, forward strand.
GGATCTCGATGTTTTCCGCCGCCTCGACCTCGCGGCAAAGGTATTCCGACATGTCGGTCCCGAGCTCCGACCCGCGCACCAGCATCGTCACCTGGCTCGCGGAGCGGGCAAGATGCAGGGCCGCCTGTCCGGCGGAGTTGCCACCTCCGACCACAAATGCGACCAAACCGGTGACGCCCTGCGCCTCGGCCACCGAGGCGCCGTAGAAGACGCCGGCGCCGCTCAGATCCTCGAGCGAGCGGATCCCGATGCGGCGGTAAGAGGCACACCGCGTCGGCCTTTACCTCGGTGCCGTCGGAAAGCTCGACGACGGTGCGCGGTACGAGCCGCAGCCCGGTGGCCTCACGCATAACCAGGAACTTGGTGCCTTATCTTTGCCAGCGACTCGGTCTCGTCATCGACGACGAGGAGCACCGGTGCCGGGGCGTCTTGCACTGCTAGGGCTGCGCGAAGACGTGCAGGTAGTCGGTCGCCGCGCCGCCCTGGCCGAGCGGGTTGAACGGCGCCTGCTTCACGCAGCCGACGTTGCCGATGGCGTCAGAGCTGAGATTGCCATTGAACGCGTAGGTGCGTAGACGGTCGAAGAAGTCCTGCGCGTCGGCGACGTTGCCGCCCGTTCGGGCGTTGAAGTCAGGGTTGCTTGGAGTGCTCGGGTCAAGCGATGTAGTGCGAAGCGGACCGCCCGCGCACTGGGCGGTCTCGAACGACTGCAGGCCGCCGGCAGCCAGGTTCGAGTAGCCGCCCGGCTGCAGGTAGGGGTTGGTGCGATTGTTGGAGAGGCGGTTGGAGAACCCGGCGAGAGAGGATACGTCCAGAGGAGCGACCGTGCGCAGGTACCTGACCGGTTCGTTGTTTGTCTCCACCCCGGCACCGACCGCGTTCGTCACCGACGAGCCGTTGGCGAAGAATGAGACCAGCTCGCGCTTGTAAAGCGAGGCTGTTTCCAGCAGCGGGTTGGCCTGCTTCAGGAAAGGCGGCAGGCCGTTGAGCAGGACCGGGAAGTCGGCGAGAAGAAGCCTGCGGAGGGCAGGGAAAGCTCGCCGCGCCCCCGCCACCACCGGCCGCAGTCCGATGAAGAAACCGTCCAGCTCCCGAGCACCCTCACCGAGGTCGCGCACCACAGGCGTCAGCTCGCGGACAGCGGGGCGCAGCTGGCGCATAAGCGGGTCGGTGTTCTGCGCGAAGCGCTCCAGACGGGTCAGCGTTGCCCGCGACTGGTCGAGGAAGGTCGGGAAGGCGACGAAGGTCTCCGCCAGCTCGCGGTTGCGCCGCGCCGTAGTCGTGAAGACGCGGTCGGCGTTTTGGATCAGCCCGCTGAGCTGGCCTCGACGCTCACTGAGAGCTTCGAAGGTTGTCGCTCCGTTGGCGAGCAGCTGCTGAACCGCGTTGTCCTGCGTATCGAGGATCCGCAGAACGCGGTCAGCGTCGGTGAAGGTCGGCTCCAGCTCGCCAAAGGCGTTGGACAGCGACTCGCCCTGCCCGCGCAGGGCGATCGCGACGTTCTGCATCCAGCCCTGGAAGGCGAAGCGGGTCTCGGAGTTGAAAGTGCGGAAGATCTCGTCCAGCTGCACCGCCTCAGAGACCTGACCGTTTGGCAGCGTGCCTCCGTCGTTGAGCTTGCGGCCCTCCGGGTCGCCCGGGGTGAGCTCGACGTAGGTCTC
>JBPCNZ010000156.1:0-18172 GCA_051000755.1 Acidimicrobiales bacterium
GTGGTGTTTTTCCTCCCCTGAGTCCGGACCAGGGCCGGCGATGTGCCCCCCCCCCCCTCCGGTCGGGGGACGGTCGGCGGAGCGAGCCGGGCGGGGCCGGCCCTCGGGCCGGCCCCGCCTGGCATGATCGAGCGGTGGGGACACCGGGAGAGGTGGAGCACAGCGCGGACCCCGAGGCGGTGGCCCGCTTCCTGGAGCGCCTGGCCGAGACGGCCCCGGATGACGCGGGGCGCGTCGCCGAAGATCCGTCCCTGCGGGCCAGCGTGGTGGCCGTGGCCGCAGCCAGCCCGTGGCTGGCCCGGCTGTGCCTCACCGACCCGGCCGCCTTCGACGTGCTCGCCGCCATCGACGACCGGCCACCGGCCCAGCCCGGCACCGAGGAAGAGCTGTCCCGCCACAAACGGTTGGGCATGCTGCGCATCGCGGCCCGCGACCTCACCGGACGGGACGGCCTGGAGGTGGTCGTCGAGGCGCTCAGTGACCTGGCCGACGACATCCTGGAACGGGCCTGCACCCTGGCCGGCACCGATGAGCTGGCGGTGATCGCCATGGGCAAGCTCGGCGCCCGGGAGCTCAACTACGCCAGCGACGTGGACGTGATGCTGGTCGGCGAGGGCCGGGCCCGCCACCTCCTCGACGAGGCCCGCCGGGCGTGGCGGGTCGACCTCGACCTCCGCCCCGAGGGTCGCTCGGGGGCGGTGGTCCGCAGCCTCGACTCGTACCGCACCTACTGGGACCGCTGGGCCCAGACCTGGGAGTTCCAGGCTCTGCTCAAGGCCCGGGCCGTGGCCGGCGACACCGCGATGGGGGCCGCCTTCATCGCCGAGGCCGAGACCCGGGTCTGGGGCCGGCCGTTCGGAGCCGACGACCTGCGCCGCCTCCGTGAGCTCAAAGCCATGGCCGAGGCGGAGATGACCCGCCGGGGCCTCGAGGACCGGGAGCTCAAAAGGGGCCGGGGCGGCATACGCGACATCGAGTTTGCCGTCCAGCTGCTGCAGCTGGTGCACGGCCGCCAGGATGCGACGCTGCGGGCGCCGAGCACCCTTGCCGCCCTGCGGGCTCTGGCCGCCGGTGGCTACGTGGACGCCGGCGACGCCGGCGCCCTGGAGAGCGCCTACCGGTTCTTGCGCACCGTCGAGCACCGCCTCCAGCTTCACGAGGATCAACAGGTCCATGCCGTACCTACCGATCGCGAGGCCCGCGCCCGGCTGGCCCGGGTGCTCGGCTACCGGGACACGCCCTCGGCCACCGCCCTGGCCGGCTTCGAGCGGGACCTCCGGCGCCATCAGGCCACCGGGCGGTCCATCCATGAACGGCTGTACTTCCGGCCCTTGCTGGAGGCCTTCACGGCCGGCAGGCCGTCGACCTCCGAGGCCGGCAACACCCTGACGCAGGGGGCCGCCGCCGACCGTCTGGCCGCCTTCGGCTTCAGCGACGCCGAACGCACCCGCCAGGCGGTCAACGAGCTGACCCGCGGCTTCTCCCGGTCGTCCCGGCTCATGCGCCAACTCCTCCCCCTGGTCTTCGAGTGGCTGTCCCAGGCGCCCGACCCCGACCTCGGCCTGCTCGGCCTGCGCTCGCTGACCACCGGCGAGCACCGTCGTTCGCAGCTCACCACCGTGTTTCGAGAGTCGGCGGAAGCGGCCCGCCAGCTGTGCCAGCTCCTCGGTACCGGGCCCGGTTTCGCCCGGGGTCTCGAACGCCACCCCGACGTGATGATCAGCCTGGCCGACCGGATCGGCCGGACCCGCCAGCCCACCATCGGCGAGCTGGCCGCCGGCAGCACCAGGACCAGGCGGGGTCCGGCGTCGGGCCCCGACGACCTGATCGACCTGACCCGCCGATCGCTGTCGTGGCGGAGTGGTCCGAGGAGCCGCACCGACGGCCTCATCGCCTTCCACCAGCGCGAGCTGCTCCGCATCGCCGCCGCCGACGTCCTCGGCCGGGCGACGGTGGACCGGACCGGCCAGGCCCTGGCCGGGCTGGCCGAGTCGGTGCTGGCCGCCGGGGTGGAGATGGTCGATCCCCAGGTCCCGTTCGCGGTCATCGCCATGGGCCGCCTGGGGGGTGGCGAGCTCTCCTACGCCAGCGACCTCGACGTCCTGTTCGTCTACGACTCCCACGCTGACAAGCTCGCCCTCCGCCCGCCGGCCATCGTCGGTCCCCTCGGCGTCACCGATCCGGCCACCGCGGGCCGGAGACCCACCGGCCCGAAGGGCCCGGCGGCGGCCGCGGAGGCGGCGGCGACGGCCCTGATCCGCCTGATCGGTGGCGACACCCCGGCCCGGCGCATCTACCCCCTCGACGCCAACCTGCGCCCCGAGGGCCGCCAGGGACCCCTGGCCCGGAGCCTCGAGGCCTTTGCCACCTACTACGACCGGTGGGCCCAGACGTGGGAACGCCAGGCCCTGCTCCGCGGTCGCTTCGTCGCCGGCAACCCCGAGGTCGGACAGCGCTTCGCCCGGCTGGCGGAGGGCTTCGTCTGGGACCGGCCCTTCACCGACGCCGACACCCGCGAGATCCGCCGCACCAAGGCCCGGGTGGAAGGCGAGCGCATCCCCGCCGGCGAGGATCCGCAGTTCCACCTCAAGCTGGGCCGGGGTTCGCTCACCGACATCGAGTGGACGGCCCAACTGCTCCAGCTCACCCACCGGGTGCGGGCCGCCGGCACCCTCGACGCCCTCGACGCCCTGGTGGACGCCGGCGCCATGAGCAGCGACGACGCCCGGATCCTGGCCACCTGCTACCGGTTCTGCGAGCAGACCCGCAACCGCCTGTTCCTGGTGCGCGGCTCGGCCGGCGATGCCCTGCCCTCCACCGGGCACCACCTGTCCGTACTGGCCCGAAGCCTCGACACCACCCCGACCGGCCTGCGGGAGGAGTACCGGCGCCTCACCCGCCGGGCCCGGCGCGTCGTCGAGCGCGTGTTCTGGGGCCAGCGCTGATGGCATCATCGTGTCCGATGACCGACACGACCGCGACCGCAGCAGCCCAGACGCCCGCCGGCCGGAGCCCGGCGGCCCCGGTCGTCATCCGGACCGAGGGCCTGACCAAGGTCTACGCCGGGACCGACTTCGCCGCCGTCGACCACCTCGACCTCGAGGTCAGATCCGGCGAGGTCTTCGGCCTGCTGGGGCCCAACGGGGCCGGCAAGACCACCACCGCAGGCATGCTGACCACCCGGGTCCTGCCTACGTCGGGCACCGCCCACATAGCGGGGATCGACGTCGTCGCCCACCCGGCGTTGACCAAGCAGATCATCGGGGTGGTCTCCCAGCAGAACACCCTCGACCGGGCCCTCACCGTGTGGGAGAACCTGTACTTCCACGGCCGGCTGTTCGGCATCTCGGCGCGGGACAGCCGAGCCGAGGCGGACCGCCTCCTCGAACAGTTCCAGCTGGCGAAGTGGGCCAAGGCGTCGGTGTACGCCCTCTCCGGGGGCATGGCCCAACGTCTGATGGTGGCCCGGTCGATGTTCCACCGCCCGGCGGTGCTGTTCCTCGACGAGCCGACCGCGGGACTGGACCCGCAGAGCCGCCTGGCCCTGTGGGAGGTGCTGCGCGAGCTCAACGCCGAAGGCCAGACCATCGTCCTCACCACCCACTACATGGAGGAGGCCGACCAGCTCTGCCACCGGGTGGCCATCATGGACCACGGCAAGATCCTGGCCCTCGGCACGCCCGCCGAGCTCAAAGAGAGCGTCGGCGCCGACACCATCGTGACCGTCAAGGTGGCCGACACCGCCACCGGGTTCGACGACGCCCTGCGCGACGGCCTCGACGGGGTCAGCACCATCCGACCTATCGACGGCGGCCTGGAGGTCCACGTCCGTGGCTCCGACCGCCTGCTGCCCCGGGTGGTGGCCATCGCCGAGCAGCGCCACATCGAGCTGGTCGACCTCTCGGTCGCGTCCCCGTCCCTCGAGACGGTGTTCATCAACCTGACGGGACAGGAGCTCCGGGGCTGATGACCGTCACCGATCCCAGCCCGGCCGGGGAGGCCATTCCCCAAAAGCGGCGCATCGAGACGGCCCCGACCCGCACCACGTTCGCCGCCAGCCGATCGGCTCTCGGGGCCCTGATGCTGCGCGACCTGACCGTGCTCAAGAAGAACGGCGGGGAGTTCGTGGCCCGGACCCTCGTCCAGCCCTTCCTCCTCGTGTTCGTGTTCCTCTACGTCTTCCCTAAGATCGGCCAGGGCGTGGGCGGGTCGTCGGCCGGGGCGGCCACGTTCGCCACCGTGCTGGTCCCCGGCGTGGTCGGCATCTCCATCATGTTCCAGGGCATCCAGTCCGTGGCGCTGACCCTGGCCACCGAGTTCGGCTTCACCCGGGAGATCGAGGACCGGGTCCAGGCCCCCTGCCCGGTGTGGTTGGTGGCGGTGGCCAAGGTCGCCTCCGGCTCGGTCCAGGGCGTCATCGCCGCCCTCATCGTGTTCCCCATCGCCGCCGTCGTCCACGCCAAGGGGGTGCAGGCCCACCTCTCGGTGCACTGGTGGATCGTCATCACCATCATCCCCCTGGCCTGCATCGCCATGACGTCGCTCCGCCTGCTCCTCGGCTGCACCTTCGAGCCCCGCAACATCGGGCTCATGTTCGGTTTCGTCGTCCTTCCCGTCACCTTCCTCGGCGGCACCTACTACCAATGGACGAAGTTGGCTCCCGTCAAGATCGGGGCGTTCCACTGGTTGCAGACGGTGGTGTTGGTCAATCCCCTCATCTACGTGGCCGAGGGTCTGCGAGCGGGGCTCACCCACGCCAGCCACATGCACCTCTATGTCGTCTTCCCCGTGCTGATCGGCTTCTGCGTCCTGTTCCTCACCCTGGGGATCCGGGCCTTCCGCAAGCGGGTGCTCTCCTAGTGGCTCAGGGCGCGTCGAGGTTCTGCAGGGGCCGGCCGGGCTCCCACCGCAGCACCTCCCGGGGCCCCTCCCCGAGGAGGACCCAGGCCACCTCGGCGATGGCGATGCGGAACAGGTGGAACGGCCCCGTCGGTCGCCACCCGATCGCCGCCTCGAGGGCCCGGCCGTAGGCGTCACGCTCGTCGGGATCGACCACGTCGACGGCCCGGCCGTACACCTTGCCGTCACCCTCGCTGCCGCTGCTGTCGGCGATGGCGGTGTGCACGACGCAGCGGGGATCGCCGAGGAGATCCAGCGCCTTGCGCGACTGCCACATCATGCCCAGGTACAGCTGCCCGCCGGTGATGAGCGGCTCGACGGGGCTGACCCGGGGCCAGCCGTCCCGTCGTAGTGTTCCGACCGCCGCCAGCCCGGTGGCCGAGAACCGCTCCTCCACCCGTCCGGCCAGCTCCGGTGCGGCGTCGGCAAACTCCGCCCAACTGGTCACGCCGGCCCCTCCCCGGCGACCCGGCGCCAGTAGATGATGGCGTCCTCCACCGGTCGGCCCGGACGGGCCACGGCATCGGGGATGCGACCGATCTGGCGCCATCCGAGCTCCTCGTACATGGCCCGGGCCGGGTTGGAGGCGAACACGAAGTTGAACTGCACGGCGTCGAAGCCGGCCAGCGGCGCCCGCAGCACCGAGTCGGCCACCAACAGCCGGCCGATCCCCCCGCCTCGCCTTCGCCGGTCGACGACGTAGCCGGCGTTGGCGATGTGGGCGGCCAGGCCGGGACCGTTGGGCTTGAGGTAGTAGGCGCCGGCCAGGCGCCCCTCGACGGTGGCGCCGACCACCACCGTCACCGGCCGGACCCAGACATCCTCGAACCCGGCGCGCGTCAGCGGCGGTTGCTGGGGAAAGCCGTCGCCCCGGGCCACCACGTCGGCGAACAGACCCCACAGCTCATCGAGCTGGGCGACGCCCACAGGAGCCAGCACCACCTCGGCGCCGGACCCGCTCCGCTCGACCACGGCGTCGGCCAACGTCCCGGGCGCCCCGGGCCTCTCCGGCCTCTCCATGGCGACGACGCTAGTGGTGCCCATGGACGATGTCCCGAGGGCTCAGTGACGTTTGATCACCGATCGGGGGACGGCTCGGACACCTCCACCCGCTGCCGGGCCGTGGGCATCAGGATCCGGGGGCGGGGACCCGCCACCAACCGGCCTTCTGACCACGAGTGCACATCCACCACGACCAACTCCTCCTCCGGCACCGACACCAGCTCCGTGCGGTGCGTGCCGACGTGCGTCAACGTCCGTCTCCACCCCATGCCTGACCCTTTTCCCCTGACCTCTTCTGTGACACGCCTCCCGGCGCCCACGATCAAACGTACAAACTGCCCACCAGGCTGGCTATAGCCCGTTCGGACTATCTGGGGGCGTCACCCGGCGCCATGGCCCGGAGGCACCTCTTCGCCGGTCGCCGGCGGCTCTGGCGGCGTGCCGTCCCCGAACGGCCGGCCGGCCAGCGCGGTGCGCCCGTGGTCGCTCAACCATCGCCACAGGTCGGGACCGGCGGGCACGATCCCGGTGGGGTTCACGGTGGTGTGGACCATGTAGTAGTGCTGCTTGATCTGGACGAAGTCGATGGTGTCGCCGAACCCGGCGGTCTGGAACAGGTCGCGGGCGTAGGCCCACAGCACCGGCATCTCCGCGAGTTTCTGGCGGTTGCACTTGAAGTGGCCGTGGTAGCCGGCACCGAAACGGGCCAGGGTGGTGAACAACCGGACGTCCGCCTCGGTGATCGTGTCCCCTACCAGGTAACGCTGGGTGGCCAGTCGCTCGCTCAGCCGGTCGAGGCAGGCGAACAGCTTGGCGTACGCCCGCTCATACGCCCCTTGGGAGGAGGCGAAACCGGCCTTGTAGACGCCGTTGTTCACGTCGTGAAAGAACGACTCGGCCACCTCGTCGATCTCCTCACGACGATCTTCGGGGTACAGGTCGGGGGCGCCGGGGCGATGGAGCGCCGTCCACTCCGTCTCCAGGTCGAGGGTGATCTGGGCGAAGTCGTTGGTGACCACCGCCCCGGTGGGAACGTCGATGATGGCCGGCACCGTCACCCCCCGGTCATAGCCGGGCTGGGCGGTCTGGTAGGCGTCGGCCAACCGGGGGATGCCGAGCACCGGGTCCACTCCGCCCGGATCGAGATCGAAGGTCCAGCTGCGCTCGTCGTGGGTGGGGCCGGCCAGGGCCATGGACAGCGAATCCTCGAGCCCGAGGAGGCGGCGGACGATCATTGCCCGGTTGGCCCACGGGCACGCCCGGGCCGCGGCCAGGCGGTAGCGTCCAGCCTCGACGGGCCAACCGTCACGGGCATCCACCGTGATGCGGGCGTCGAGGTAGCGCATGTCCCGCTGGTAGCTGCCCTGGTCGTCGCTCATGGGTGCAAGCTACCGGTGACCCGGTCCCAACCCCCTGGCCGGGGGCGGCCGAGTCTTCCATGAGGGCAGCCAGGCGGCGGGCCCGCGTCTCGGGACGCTTGGCCTGGGTCACCCACCTCGAAAGCACCCGCCCAGCATGCCGTGCCTGGCCCGGTGGCGACCGGGGGTGTCCCGCCGGTGCGGGACCGCTGGCTACGGTGCGGGGGACGACGACGAGAGGAGCCCGGTGGCGACGCACGACCAGTCGATCGAGGTGTACGGCAGCCTGCGGGCCGTCTACAACCAGTGGACGCAGTTCGGGACCTACCGCTTCTTCATGGACGGGGTCCGCTCCGTGACCCGCACCGGTGAGGGGCTGACCCATTGGGTCGTCGTCGACGACGGGCGGCAACGGGAGTTCGAGGTCGCCATCTCCGAGGACCAGGCCGATCACCGGGTGACGTGGACGGCGACGAGCGGTCCGAGGTTCGCCGGTGTGGCGACCGTCTACCCCATCGACGAGCGGACGACTCGGGTGCGCCTGCAGACCGAGATCGAGGGCGAAGGGGCCGAGCCGGGAGCCACCAACCGGCCCGGCGAAGGGCGTCAGGCCGAGGGTGACCTCGACCGCTTCAAGCGCTACGTGGAGGCGTCGGGCGACGAGACGGGCGCCTGGCAGGGTTTCGTCGGCGGCCAACCCACCTGAAGCAACGCCCCGGCCGTCCAGCGGGTCAGCGGGCACTGACACCCCCATCGACGGGGAGGATGACACCGGTCAGGTACGACCCGGCTCTCGACGCCAGGAACACGGCGGCTCCAGCCACGTCGTCGGGGCGCCCCACCCGTCCGAGGGGGACGTGGCCCGCCACCGCCGCCCGACCGTCTGCGTCGTCGAGGAGGAAGGCCATCATCTTGGAGTCGAACGGTCCGGGGGCGATGGCGTTGACGGTGATGGACTCCGATGCCAGGCGGAGGGCGAGTTGCCGGGTGAGCATGTGCACGGCGGCCTTGCTGGCCGCATAGGCGTAGTTGTCGGTCGTCGGGACGGTCATGCCGTCGACGGAGCCGATGATGATGACCCGGGCCGGGTCCGGACCAGACGCCGCCCGGCGCAGGGCGGGCAGGAGGGCGACCGTCAGGGCGAACGGAGCTTTGACGTTGACGCCGAGAACCTTGTCGACGCGTCGAGCGGGTAATCGTCGAGTGGCGCGCCCCAGGTGGCGCCGGCGTTGTTGACCAACACGTCGAGGTCGTCGCCCACCGCCTCCACCAGGGTGGCGACACCCTCGGGGGTGGCCACGTCCGCGGGGAACGCCTGGCACGGTCCGTGCTCGGACAGCTCGTCGGCCGCGGCCCGGCAGGCGTCGGCCTTGCGGGCGGAGATGAGCACGGTGGCCCCGGCGTCGAGGAATCCCCGGGCGATCATGAAGCCGATCCCCCGGGAGCCGCCGGTGACGAGCACCCGCTTGCCGGCTACGGAGAACAGGGTCGACGGGTCACCAGGGGGCTCGGCAGTCATGCGCTCACCGTAGCCATGAGCCCAAAGCACCCGGCGCCCCAGCGGCAGGCCCGGACGGCGCTACAGCGGCAGGCCCACGTAGTTCTCGGCGATGACGGTGGCGGCCGCCACCGAGGTGCACACCTGGTCCTGGCGGGCCCGTTGGATGCGCCGGGCGAACCGATCGGCGGTCGGGTCGAGGTGCAGCAGGGTGGTCATCGACGTGGCGAACTCCTGGGCCCGCCACACCCGGGCCTGGCACCGGTCGCTGTAGCGGTCGAGGCCGGTCTCGTGGCCGCCGGCGTACCAGGCCATGAGGGCCTCGGCCAGGACCGTGACGTCGGCGACCGCCAGGTTGAGGCCCTTGGCCCCCGTGGGCGGCACGATGTGGGCGGCGTCGCCGGCCAGGAACACTCGACCGTGGCGCATCGGCCCCGCCACATAGCTGCGCATCGGGGTGATGCCCTTGTCGAAGACCGGGCCCTCGTGCAGCTCCCATCCGTCGGTGGCCAGGCGGATGTGCAGCTCGTCCCAGATGCGGTCGTCGGACCAGTCGTCGAGGTTCTCGTCCGGGGCAACCTGCAGGTACAGCCGGCTGACCGAAGGGGAACGCAGGCTGGACAGGGCGAAGCCGTGGTCATGGAAGGCGTAGATCAGCTCCTCGGACGACGGGGCCACCCGGGCCAGGATGCCCAGCCAGGCATAGGGGTAGTCCCGCTCGTAGGTGGTCAGCACCCGGGCCGGGATGGTCGGCCGGCTGATCCCCCAGAACCCGTCGCAGCCGGCCACGACGTCGCATGACAGCGAAGCGGGGCCGCCCGCCGTCTCGTAGTGGATGACGGGCCGGTCGCCGGTGGGATCGCCGATGCCGGTGGCCGCGGCTTCAAAGCGCAACGGCAGGCCGGCGCCCAGGCGGGCCGAGACCAGGTCGCGCACCACCTCGGTCTGGCCGTAGACGGTGACGGTCTTGCCCCCGGTGAGACCGGCCAGGTCGATGCGATGGCGGTCGCCGTCGAAGCTGAGATTGACGCCCTCGTGGACCAGTCCCTCCCGTCGCAGGCGGTCGGCGACGCCGACGCGTTCGAGGACGGAGACGGTGCCGGCCTCGAGGACCCCGGCCCGCACCCGGCCCTCGACGTAGTCACGGGAGCGCGATTCGAGGACGACGGTGTCGATCCCCGCCCCGGCCAGCAGATGGGAGAGGACGAGGCCGGCGGGACCGGCTCCGATGATGCCGACCTGGGTGCGTTCCACGGGTCAGGTCCGGCCGGGCGGGAGGCCGGGGGCGTGGGCGACGGGCTGGACCGAGCGCAGGTCGGCGGTGATGGCATCGGCGGTGGCCTGCAACTGGGGGAGGATGGTGCGGCGGAGGGTGTCGAGGGTGGTGCGGCTGGCGTGGACCGAGGTGTTGACGGCGGCGACGACGGTGCCGGTCCCGTCGGTGATGGGGGCGGCGACGCTCCGTAGGCCGTCCTCCAGCTCCCGGTCCACGATCGCCCACCCCCGGGCGTCCACGTCGCCCAGCAGGCGGCGGAGGCGTTGGGGGTCGGTGACGGTGCGGGTGGTCAGGGCGTCGAGACGGACCCGGGCCAGGTAGGCGTCGAGCTGGGGGGCCGGGGCGGCGGCCAGCAGGACCCGGCCCATCGACGTGGCGTAGGCCGGGAAGCGGGTCCCGACCGAGATGGCGACGGTCATGATGCGCTTGGTCGGGACCCGCACCACGTAGACGATGTCGTCGCCGTCGAGCACCGCGACCGAGGACGACTCGCGGACGCCGGCCACCAGCCGTTCGAGGTGGGGGGCGGCCACCTCGTCCAGGCCGAGGGTGGAGAGGTAGGCGTAGCCCAGCTCCAGCACGCGGGGCCTCAGGGAGAACGAGCGGCCGTCGTCGTGGACGTAGCCCAGCTTGACCAGGGTGAGCAGGAATCGGCGGGCGGCGGCCCGGCTGAGCCCGGTGCGGCGGGCCACGTCGGCGAGGGTCAGCTGGCGGTGGTCGGGACCGAAGGCGCGCATGACGGCCAGGCCCCGCTCGAGGGACTGGACGAAGTCGCCCCGGGGGGCCTCGACGTCAGGCACCGGCCTCGTCGTCGATCTGGGCGAGGGTGTCGGTGGCGACGGCGAAGGCGGCCCGCGCCGCCGGCACCCCGCAGTAGATGGCCGTCTGCAGGAGGATCTCGCGGATCTGCTCGGTGCTGAGCCCGTTGCGCCGGGCGGCGCGGACATGCAGGGCCAACTCGTCGGAGCGACCGAGGGCGGCGAGCATGGCCACGGTGATGGCCGAGCGGGTGGGCCGGTCGAGCCCGGGCCGGGTCCAGATGTCGCCCCAGGCGTAGCGGTTGAGGAGTTCGGTGAATGGCGCCCCGAAGGCGTCCGCAGGCGTCGCCGAGCGGTTGACATGGTCGTCGCCGAGGACCTGGCGACGGGTGCGCTCGCCCCGTTCCACCGAGGTCCCGCCGGTGACGTGGTCGACGACCGCGGCGGTGTAGCGCTCCGGGGAGGCGATGTTGGCCAGGTGGGAGGCGTTGGCCAGGACCAGCAGGGAGGCGCCGGCGATCCCGGAGGCCAGTTCCAGGCCCACGGCCGGAGGGGTAGCCGGGTCATCGGCGCCGGCGATCACGAGAGTGGGGGCGGTCACCGATGCCAGGGAAGGCCGCTGGTCCATGGCGCCGATGGCCTCGCAACAACCGGCGTAGCCTTCGGCGTCGGTCGCGCCGAGCATGGCATGGACGGTGTCGGCCGCGTCGGGGTGCTCATCGGTGAAGCCGGGCACGAACCACCGGGCGAGGGTGGCTTCGTAGAGGGACAGGACCCCGTTGGCCCGCACGTGGGCGGCCCGGTCGGTCCAGCCCTCGGCGGGGGGCATGTGGGCGGCGGTGCAGGTGAGGGCCAGGCGGTCGACCCGCTCGGGGTGGTTGGCGGCGACCCATAGGGCGACCATCCCCCCCAACGACAGGCCCAGCACCGATGCCCGAGGCTCGCCCAGGTGATCGAGGAGGTCGATCACATCGGTGCCGAGCTCCTCGATCCGGTAGGGACCGGGAGGAGCGGGGGTGCCGCCGTGGCCCCGCTGCTCGTAGCGCAGGACCCGGAACCGGGCCGTCAGGGCCGGCATCTGCGGGACCCACATCTCGGTGGTGGTGCCGAGCGAGTTGGACAGGAGCAGGAGGGGGGCCCCGGGTGGGCCCTCGAGGCGGTAGCTGGAAGGGATCATGAGGGGGCCTCCCCGGTCGGTGGGCGGTGCCGGCCGGGCGCGCTGCGGTGGGCGGTCACGGCCCGGTCGATCCAGATGTCCGTGGCTCCGAGATATCCGGCCAGGTCGAGCAGGGTCGCCAGCCGTTCGGCGCTGAGGTGGTCGCTGACCGCCGGCTGGGCCAGGAGGGCCTCGGCAAAGGAGCGCCCGCCCTCCGTCTGCTCCACGGCGGCGGTGACGGCCCGGCGGGCCTGGCCCCGGTCGGTGTGGCCGGCCAGTTCCAGGGTGACCCGTTCGGCCAGGAGGACACCCTTGGTTGCGGTCAGGTTGGCTGCCATGGCCCCGGGATGGACCTCCAGGCCGGCGACGGTCTCGGCGCTGCGAGCGGCGGCGCCCCCGGCCAGGGCCAGGAGTTGGCTGAGCGGCTCCCACTCGGCGTGCCAGGCGCCGAGCGCCCGTTCGTGCTCGGCCAGCAACGACCCCTGGAGCACGGGGACCAGGGCCAGGGCCCGGCGGGCGGCGGCGTGGACGGCGGCGGCACCGACAGGATTGCGCTTGTGGGGCAGGGTCGACGAACCTCCCCGCCCCGCGCCGGCCGGCTCGGCCGCCTCAGCCACCTCGCTCTGGGCCAGCAGGCCCACGTCGGTGCTGATCTTGGCTGCCGTCCCGGCCACCGTGCCCAGCGCCGCGGCCAGTCCCGAGACGCGCTGGCGGGCGGTGTGCCAGGGGACGAGCGGCTGGGCCAACCCCACGTGGACGGCGAAGCGGGCGACCACGGCGGGACCTTCGGCGCCGAGGGACGCCAGGGTGCCGGCCGCCCCGCCCAGTTGCACGGCCAGGGCCGAGCGGGCGTGGTGGAGGGCGGCGGAGGCGGCATCGACGCCGGCAAGCCAGCCCGCCGCCTTGAGCCCGAAGGTGATGGGCAGGGCGGCCTGCAGGAGGGTCCGGCCGACCATCAGGGTCCGGCGGTGGGTCTCGGCCAACGAGGCGCAGGCGTCGCCCAGGTCGTCGAGGTGGCCGGTGATGACGGCGGTGGACCGCTCCGCCACCAGCATGGCCGCGGTGTCGAGGATGTCCTGGCTGGTCGCCCCCCAGTGCACCCACCGGCCTGCCTCGGGCCCGACGGCGGCGGTGAGGGCGGCGACGAGGGGGATGACCGGGTTGCCACCGCCCCGCGCCTCGTGACCGATCTGGTCGATGTCGAAGGTCGCGGTTCGGCACACGGCGCCGATGGCCTCGGCCGCCTCGGCCGGGACGATCCCCAGATCGGCCTGGGCTGCGGCCAGGGCGGCCTCGGCATCGAGCATGGCCGTCAGCCACGCCGTGTCCCCGGTGGCGGCGATCAGCTCGTCGGTGGTGACGATGGGGGTGAACAGGCCGCTCACCACACGAAGAACACCGTCTCGCGCTCGCCCTGCAGGCGGATGTCGAAGCGCAGCCCCGACCCGTCCTGCTCGGCAATGAGGGTGCCCCGGCGGGCAGGGCCGATCGACGTCAGGACGGGGTCGGCGTCGTTGGCCGCCTGCCCGGGCAGGTAGATGCGGGTGACGAGGCGCTGGAGCAGGCCCCGGGCGAAGACGGTGACGTCGATGTGGGGGGCCTGGTCCCCGTCGACGGGCCCGGGAGCGACGGTGGTGAACTCGAAACGGCCGTCCTCGTCGGTCAGGTCCCGCCCGAAGCCGGTCCAGCCGGCGGGCGAGCTCGGTGGGAAGCCGCCGGCCGCGTCGGCCTGCCAGATCTCCACCACGCCGTCAGGGACCGCTTCGCCGTCACCGTCGTACAACCGGCCGGCCACACGCAGGGCGCCGCTCGACCCGGGGGCAATCAGGTGGCGGCTGGAGGTCAGCCAGTCGAAGCCGAACCGGAAGAACGGCCCCACCGTCTGCGACGGCGTCGGCGCCGTGGTCATACCGTCTCCACGGTCACAGAGTCTCCACGGTCACAGAGTCTCCACCGGGGTGGCCAGATGGCCGCCGACGACGATGTCGAAGCGGTAACCGAGGGCCCATGCCTCCTCGGTGGTGTCCCAGTCGAAGGCGGAGACCATCCGCGGCCGGGCCACAGGATCGTGGACCGAGGCGAAGATGGGGTCGTAGGCCAGGAGCGGGTCGCCGGGGAAGTACATCTGGGTGACCAGCCTCTCGGTGAAGGCCCGGCCGAACACCGAGAAGTGGAGGTGGGCGGGACGCCAGGCGTTCGGGTGGTTGCCCCACGGGTAGGCGCCCGGCTTGATGGTCACGAACCACCACCTGCCGTCGGGACCGGTCAGGGCCCGCCCGGCACCGGTGAAGTTGGGGTCGAGGGGGGCCGGGTGCTGGTCGCGGTCGTGGGCGTAGCGCCCGGCGGCGTTGGCCTGCCACAACTCGACCAGCTGGCCTTCGATGGGCCGGCCGTCGCCGTCGAGGAGCCGGCCGCTCACGTTGATCCGCTCCCCCAGGGGCTCGCCGGGGTGGGATCGGGTCAGGTCGGCGTCGGCCGGATCGACGAGGTCGGGGGCGAAGACGGGACCCGAGCGTTCGGTGAGTCGCTCGGGCAGCACGACGAGAGGTCGGTTCGGCGCCCGCAACGCCGAGGAGCGGTACGCCCCCTCGTCATAGGGCGGGTCGATGGCGCCCGCCGGGGGCGACGCGCAGACGGTCACGTCATTCCCCCGCTCTGCTCTTGGTGGATTCGAGGCGACGGAGATGCGTCAGCTCGTCGGCCGTCACCGGACCCGTCGTACCGACATCGTCGGCCACCGCCAGCTTCCATCCGGTGGCCGCCACCACCTCGTCGACGGTGACCCCCGGGTGGACATCGGTGAGGGTCAGCTCGCAGGTCTCGGGATCGGGTCGCAGAATCCCCAGGTCGGTGACCACCAGGGTGGGGCCTGCCCCGGTGAGCCCCAGGCGCAGGCGGTCACCGGGCCCGTCGCCGAAACCGACCGATGTGCGGAAGCCGAGGTGGTCGACGAAGGTGCGATCGGACTGGCTCATCATCACGATCACCGTCTGGCAGGACCCGGCGATCTCGGGAGCGCCGCCCGCGCCCGGCAGGCGGACGGTAGGCTCGTCGTAGTCGCCGATCACGGTGGAGTTGAGGTTGGCGAAGCGGTCTATCTGGGCCCCGCCCAGGAACCCGACGCCGATGCGCCCCGGCTGCAGCCAGTAGGTGAAGATCTCCGGCACGGACACGACGACGTCGGCGGTATCGGCCAGCTCGCCGTCGCCGATCGACAGGGGCAGGCGGGTGGGCTTGGCCCCGATGCAACCCGACTCGTAGATCAGCACCAGCCCGGGGGCGTGGGTGGCCCGGGCCAGGTTGGCGGCCGTGCTCGGCGCCCCGATGCCGACGAAGCAGACCTCACCGTCGCGGAGCGCTCTCGACGCCACCACCGCCATGGTCTCCGCCCTGGTGACGCCCGTCATGACCCGGCCCTGACCACGTTGGCCTCCATCCACTCGCGGAAGCGGTCCCGGTCCCGGGCGATCGGGTCCCAGGCCTCGTAGAAGTCGTTGTCCCGCTTGGAGTACCCGGCCGCGTAGGAGGGATGGGCGCCGCCCGGCACGAGGGACACCACGTCGACGACCCACGACGGCAGGATGACGCCGCCGGGGCGGGGCTCGAGGCGGGCGACCACCTCCTCGACGGTAACGAGGGAGCGTTCGGCGGCCAGGACCGCCTCCTTCTGGACCCCGGTGATCCCCCACATCATGACGTTGCCGGCCCGGTCGGCCTGCTGGGCGTGGATGACGGCGACATCGGGCCGGAGGGCGGCGACGGCGGCCAGCTGCTCGCCGGTGAAGGGGCAGGCGACCGTCGACACCGTCGAGGTGCGACCGACCAGCCCGGTGCCGGCGTAGCCCCGCAGCACCCCGAACGGCAGACCCGAGGCCCCGGCGACGTAGCGGGCGGTCAACCCCGCGTGGCTGTGCTCCTCGACCTCGAGGGGCACCGGCCATCCCCGTTCGACGGCGTCGCGGAACCGGTGCAACGAACCGACGCCGGGATTGCCGCCCCAGGAGAACACCAGCCGCCGGGCCCGGCCCATGCCGATCAGCTGGTCGAAGATCAGGTCCGGGGTGAGCCGGACCAGTGTCAGGTCCTTCTGGCCCTGGCGGATGATCTCGTGGGCCGCGGCGTGGGGGATGAGGTGGGTGAACCCCTCCATGGCCACGCAGTCACCGTCATGGATGACGCGGGCCACGCCGTCGTGGAGACTCAGGATGTCGGCCATTCACCACCACGAGTTCGCTAGACGCACGTGTGTGCGTATACCGATCGCCAGCCTAATCCGTCAAGGCAGCATCCACGACAGCACCGACGTGGACTGCAGATAGATCACGACACACATGAAGGCGACGAACAGCAGGCTCCATTTGAACACGCGCCGGAACAGGTCGCCCTCCTGTCCCGACAGGCCCACCGCCGCGGCCCCGATGGCCAGGTTCTGGGGGCTGATCATCTTGCCCAGCACCCCACCCGAGGAGTTGGCGGCCGCCAGCAGCAGCGGGCTGAGGCCGGCCTTGCCCGCGGCTGTCACCTGCAGGGCGCCGAACAACGAGTTGGACGAGGTGTCCGAGCCGGTCACGGCCACGCCGATCCAGCCGAGAATCGGCGAGAGGACGGCGAAGAGGCCGCCGGCTCCGGCCATCCACGTGCCCAGGGTGATGGTCTGACCGCTGGAGTTCATGACGTACGCCAGGGCCAGCACGGCCATGACGGTGATGATGGCGGAGGCCAGCTTGCGGTAGGTGAGCACGTAGGCGGCCAGGGCGCGCCTCGGGGCGATGCGCAGGATGGGGATGGTGATGAGCCCGGCGATGATCAGCAGGGTCCCGGAGGCATCCAGCCAGTCCAGCTTGAACACGGGCAGGGTGGAGACCTTCCCGCTGGCCGAGAGGATGTGCAGGCCGGGCCAGTGGAGCATCCGGGTGGGCTTGTCGAGCAGATTCTTGATCCCCGAGAGCTGGGCCAGGGCGAACACGACGATGATGACCACATAGGGGGCGTAGGCCCGGGCCACGTCCGCCCGGCTGTCGTGGGCGTCGCGGTCCCGGATTCGATATTCCTCGGCCGCCGCCGGGCCCCCTTGTCCACCGTTGCCGCCAGACCCGCCCGTACGGGCGGACGTGCTGCCCGTGCCGCCGGACGTGCTGGCCGGGCCGCTGGACATGCCCGCTCCCACCACCGCCGGTTCGGCCGCCTCGGTGTAGACCTCGACCGGTCGCCACACCCGCAGGAACGCCACGGTGGTCGCGGCGCTGAGCAACGAGGCGACGATGTCGGTGAGCTCGACGCTGATGTAGTTGGAGACCACGAACTGGGCGACGGCGAACGTTATGCCGGTGACCAGGACCGCCGGCAACGTCTGTCGCACACCGCGCCGGCCGTCGATGATGAAGACCAGAGCGATGGGGACGAAGACGCCGAGAAGCGGGGTCTGGCGGCCGACGGTGGCACCCAGGTGGCTCTGGGACAGGTGGGTGACGGTGGCCAGGGTGGTGATCGGCACCGCCAGCGCCCCGAACGCTACGGGCGCGGTGTTGGCCACCAGCGCCACCGTCGCAGCCTTGAGCGGCCGGAAGCCGAGAGCGATCAGCATGACGCTGGTGATGGCCACGGGGGAACCGAATCCGGCCAGCGCCTCGAGCAGCGCTCCGAAGCTGAAGGCGATGATCACCCCCTGGATCCGCTGGTCGTCGCTGACCTTGGCGAACGAGCGCCTCAGGACGTCGAAGTGGCCGGTCTCGACGGTCATCTCGTAGATCCAGATGGCATTGATCACGATCCACAGGATCGGGAAGAACCCGAAGGCGGCACCATCCGAACCGGCCAGCAGGGCCTGGGATGCCGGCATCGGGTAGATGACGACGGCCACGAGCAGGGCGACGACGAGAGAGATGAGGGAGGCGACCCACGCCCGGAGCCGGAACACCCCGAGCAGCACGAACAGGGCCAGCAGCGGCACGGCGGCGGCGATCGACGACAGGCCTAACGAGTGCCCGATGGGATCGAGCATCTGACGGTACATGGGTCCCCCCCGAGGGCACGGCGACCAGTTGATAGGTGGACGCCAGAGCGAACCTACGCGCCCGTTCGGTGGCGGTCAACGATCCGCTAGTGCCCTGACCGGCATCGGGTGCTCGGTTGGGTGTTGGTCCTGATTGGTCTCGTCATCTTGGTCGTCATGATCCACCACCTGAGCGTCGTGGGCCGCGATCGTGGGGGCATGTCTCAGCGTGT
>JBPCNZ010000157.1:0-49325 GCA_051000755.1 Acidimicrobiales bacterium
CGGGGCGGGCGTGGTTTGGGTGGCCGCCACTGCCTCGTTCGGGCTGGCCATGGTGGTGGCCGGGTGGCGAGGGGGCCGCGGGGTGGGATTGGGTCTGGCTTTGGTGGTGGCGGCCTGGTCCGGAGCCGACCTGGCCGCCAAGACGACGACGTCGCCGGCGACGCTGCTGGCCGACGTGGCCCTGTGGCCCCTGCAGTTCCGCCCGCTCGGCCTCGCCGGCATCGCCGTGGCCGGGATCTGCGTCGGCGCCGGCCTGGTGACCGTGGCCGGCAGCTCCATCGAGGCGGCCGAGAGCCGCTCCACCCTCGTCGGCCAGATCCGCTTTGCCGCCACCCTCCGGGACCTGAGGACCGTCGTGGTGCTGCGACGCCAGCTGTCCCAGGAGCTGCCGCGACAGAAGCCTTGGTTCCGCCTGCCCCGCAGCGTCGGGCTGGGCGGGATCGCCCACCGTCGGGCCCTGCCGGTGTGGCGGCGCGGCTGGCACGGCATCCTGCGCTTCCCGGCCCTGCGCTTCGCCCGCCTGGCCGTGCTGGGTGCGATCGCCGGGGTGGCCACCGTCGGGGTGTGGAGGGGGACCACACCTCTGGTGCTGGTCGCCGGCGTCGCCCTGTACGTCGCCGGCCTCGACGCCGTGGAGCCTCTTGCCCAGGAGATCGACCATCCCGACCGCAGAGACGAATATGCGGTGACCGCCGGGCTGCTGGCCCTGCGCCAGCTCGGTCCGTCCGCGGTGCTGATGATCCTCGTGTCCCTGATCGGCTATGCCGTCGCCATCGCCGTCACCGGCGGTGACGCCAACGCCGTCCAGCTCGGCGCCTTGCTGGTGGTGCCGGCCGGTCTGGCGGCCACCGCCGGCGCGACGATCAGCGTCGTGCAGGGAGCACCCAGCACGTTCAGCTCGACCGACGTGATGCTGCCCCCGGAGGCCGCCGGGGCCCGGGCCATCGGCCGCATCCTCATCCCGCCGGTGGTGGCGACGGCCGGGGTCGCCCCCATCCTCGGCGGTCGGTCACCGGCGGCGCACGTGAGTGCGCTCCAGTCGGTCATCGGTCTCGAACCACCCCTGGTCATCCTGGTCATCCTGGTCGGGGCGTGGCTGCGCTACCGCGACAACATCCGAGCCTCGTTGGGCTCGGCCATGGCCGACGCCGGCGCCGCCCGCAAGGGTCCGGTCGCCGGCAGCTGAGCACGCCGCGCTCCGCCGCCGGCGGAGCAGGTAACCTCAGCGGCCTCATGGCTTCACCATCGGCCCCCGCCGACCCCCCGGCGCTGGCAACGGTCGGCCTGACCAAGACCTACGGAGACCTGGTGGCACTCGAGCCCCTGGATCTGGTCGTCCCCGACGGCCAGCGCGTGGTGCTGGTGGGCCACAACGGGTCAGGCAAGACGACCCTCATGCGCATGGCCGCCGGTCTCCTCGAGCCGAGCGGGGGGAGTGTGGAGGTCGCCGGCGTTCCCGCAGGCTCGATCGAGGCCCGGGCCGTGCTGTCCTACCTGCCCGACAACCCGGTGCTCTACGACGACCTGTCGGTCCTCGAGCACGTCGAGTACACCTGCCGCCTGCACGAGGCGGAGGACTGGGAGGAGAGGGCCGTCGCTCTGATCGAGGACCTCGGCCTGTCCCACCGGGCCGATGATCTGCCGTCCCGGTTCAGCCGGGGTCTCCGCCAGAAGACCGCCATCCTCCTCGGGCTCATCCGGCCCTTCGGGGTGCTGATCGTCGACGAGCCCTTCATCGGCCTGGATCCGCCGGGCCGGGCCGCGTTCATCGAGCTCATCGACGACGCCGCCGGTGCCGGCGCCACCGTGATCGTGGCCACCCACCAACTGGACTATGTGGCCAGGGCCGACCGCTGCGTCGCCCTCCGCGACGGCGCCGTGGTCTACGACGGGCCGCCCGGCGGTGCCGACGTGCTCTCCCTCGTCGGTTGAGGAGTCCCCGCCCCTAGCACTGGTTCGTGCCAGACGCGATGAGCGTCGTGACGCAGGTCCACGCCGGGGTGCCCTTGATGTCGTAGTTGTCCGGCGTCATGTTCCCCGAGTTGTAGCCGTAGACGAAGAAGTTGGCCACGTACGAGGCCCAGGTCGTGCGAGCCATCTGGATCTCCTCGGTGAGATATTGGGCTTGGACTGCGGGGGAGACGCCCTGGGGGCACGTGGAGCCGGCGTCGCAGGTGTATACGCCCATCTCTGTTACCCACAGGGGGATGTTGTCCCCGGCTGCCATCTCCGCTTGATGAACCAGATCGACTCTGGAATACGTGTAGATCTGGGGTCCTGCGTTGTCCAGCGGGGAGAGGTTGCTGGGAGCGGGGTAGGGATGGACGCTCAAGCCTTGCGCCAGCGAGGCCGGGTCGTAGCCGGCGGCGTGGATGTCCGCCAGAACGGTGCTGAGCCAGGGAAGGACCACGCCTGGGGCGGTGGTGACCTGGTTCAGGTCACCGGGCATGAGCACGGGCATCCCGGCGTCGGCCTGGTGGATGGCGTTGGCGGCGCCGATGAAGAGCTGGGCATAGGCCGCAGGATCGGGGTTGGGCAGCCAGTCCCAGTATCCCCACGGCTCATTCCAGACCTCGACGGCCGCCAGAGGGTTGGGGATGAGCTGGGGGTTGGCGGACCAGAACGTCCCACCCGGGCCGTACCGGCCCACGACGGTGGCAGCAAAGGTCGCCAGGGTACGGGGGTCCGCTGGGGGGTAGCTCCAGCAGGCGTTTGCCGGCGAGCCGGAGCTGCAGTTGTCGCCGGGATGGGGGTCAGCGGAGGCCCAGGGGGCGACGTGGCCGAGCAGGCCCAGGATGCGGATGGTGGTCCCCGTCTTCGCCGCGGCCGTCATCAGCGCATCGGCTTCGGCCCAGTCCCAGACGCCCGGGCGGGGTTCGAGATTCCCCCAGCTGAAGTTCTCCCGGTCCCAGGCAATGCCGCCGGCCGCCAGCGTGGTCAGGCTGGCTTGGGCGTACTGCTCGGAGTCGTAGATCAAGAGGCTGTTGACGCCGACAAACCCGGCGTAGGGGGACGGACCTCCGCCACCTTGGGCCGGTACGTTGGCCGCGGGGATGAAGTAGCCGAAGACGTCGACGATGAAGTCAGTGGACCCGGCGAGGTTGTAGACGCTGAGGGTGCCCCCGGAGCCGGACAGGGTGGCCAGGTCGGCGTTGGCTCTGATGTCGCCCGAGCCGAAGGCCACATTCGACGTGGACGCCGGAGGGGTGAGGGCGTTGGGGGTGACCGTCATGTAGCTGCCCGCCGTGGCGGTGGCCTCGGTGAGGCTGATCACCGCCGAGGTGGATCCCGGCGGGACGGCGGCGTTGCCCGTCACCGGGACCGCTCGGCTGGCGTTGGTCGGAATCGGGCCGAGGCCACCGTTGGCGGGCCTGCTGTCGCTCAGGCGCGTCGCTGTCGTGGCGTTGTACAACGAACCGCCCTGGAGGGCGGCCGTGGCGTCACTGAAGTACCCGACCACGTCGACGACCACATCGGTGCTGCCGCAGCAGTTGTGCACCGTGATGGCGCCCCCGCGGCCCAGCTCGACGATGGCTTCGGTGGAGGTGGTCTGGCCGGCTGCGAAGTTGACGTTGGAGCCGAGGTTGGGCGCCGCTCCTGTCGGGTTCACCGCCAGATAGCCGTCGGCCGAGGTGTTGGTGGCAGTCAGCTGCACGACGGCGGCCTCCGCCCCCGAGGCCGGCACGGCGCCCTGACCGGCCACCGTGACGTTCTGGGTGGAGCCGGCGCTCATCGTCGTGAGCTGGGCGTTGGCGGCAGGGATGTTCTCGGTGGAGCATGCCGCGCCGGGAGCCGATGGGCTCTCGCCGCAGCGGCTGTCGCTGAGCCGGGAGGAGGCCAGCGGGTAGTAGTGACCCTGGGCGCCGTTGGTCGCCGAGGCGCTGTTGAAGTAGCCCTCGACGTCGACGATCACGTTCACGCTGTCGGTTGCGGCCTGCCCGCTGAACACGTCGAACCTGCCGGTGGACGAGATTGGCGTGATGACCAGGTTGGGGACCACGCAGTCCTCGCTCCAGCAGGATCCGGGTGCGCCCCTGAAGGTTCACGTTCGAGGTCGCAGGTCGCGGCGAGCCGTCGGCGTAGACGCTCAGGGAGCCGTCACCCGTCCCGCCGACCGCCGTGACGTTGAGGGCAACGGTGGCGGCACCGGGCGGGACCACGCCCGCAGGCAGGCCCAGGGCCACGCTCTGTTGACCCCGCACGGGTCCGGCCACGCCCTGGTTGATCCGGGTGTCGACCACCCGGACCGGGTTCATGGGCACGTAGCTGCCGCCGCTCGACACCGACGCGCCGTGGGCCTCGGGGGCCGAGACCACCGCCAAAGGGGCGCTCATGGCCACCGTCACGCCCAGCACGACCATCCGCCGCAGCCGACGACCGGGTCGGATCTCTCGTCCCCGCGCCTCAACGGCTCGTGAACGGGGGGAACAGCTTGGGATACATCAGCTCAACTCCGACGGGGTCTGGGCCGGGAAAAACTCTTACACCACAAAGAGTGGTAGAGCCAGCGCTCTTAGTACTATAGGCGTGAGTACTGGGGATTGCAACCAAGAATGAACACGGAGCGCGCTCGTCTCACCGCTCTAAGCCGATAAAATGCGAAGAACGAGGGTTCTTCCTTCCTTCCCCTTTGTGGGCGATAAAGGCCTTTCAGGGAAGGTGGCGACGCCCCCCCGCCGGGATGTGCGCCGCCCGCCAGTGCCGGAAGCGGGCGTAGGCGTTGAGGACCGCTCGACGCTATCGGGCCAGGATCATGGTTTAGCTGAGGGCGTCGACGATGTGGTCGATGCACGCGGTGAGGGCGGCCACATCGGCGGGGTCGACGGCCGGGTACATCCCGACCCGGAGCTGGTTGCGGCCCAGCTTGCGGTAGGGCTCCGTGTCGACGATCCCGTTGGCCCGCAGCACCTTGGCCAGCGTCGGTGCCGAGATGGAGTCGTCGATGTCGATGGTTCCCACCACGTGGCTGCGGTCGGCGGGGTCGGCTACGAAGGGGCTGGCCCAGGGCCGCTTGGCGGCCCACTCGTAGAGGGCGGTCGCCGACTGATCGCAGCGCCCGGCGGCGAACTCCAGGCCCCCTCCCTTGAGCATCCACTCCAGCTGGGCGACGAACATCACGAGGGTGGCGACGGCGGGGGTGTTGTAGGTCTGGTCCAGGCGGCTCTGGTCGATGGCGATGGACAGATCGAGCGACGCCGGCACCCACCGGCCGGAAGCATGGATCCGGGCCGCCCGGGCGAGGGCCGCGGGGGAGAGGGCCGCCAGCCACAGGCCACCGTCGGAGGCGAAGCACTTCTGGGGAGCGAAGTAGTAGACGTCGACCTCGCGGGCGTCGAAGCGGAGCCCGCCGGCGGCGGACGTGGCGTCGACCGCGACCAGGGCCCCGGGGCCCATCCCGGTCGGCCGGTACGGGGTCATGGCCACTCCGGTCGACGTCTCGTTGTGGGTGAAGGCGTAGAGGTCGATGTCACGGCCGGGGCGGGGCGTGGGGCGTGTACCGGCGTTCGACTCGATCACCTGGGGTGCCTCGAGGTGGGGTGCGGCCGCCGCGACCTGGCCGAACTTCGAGGAGAACTCGCCGAACGAGAGGTGCTGGCTGCGTCGTTCGATGAGGCAGAAGCTGGCGACGTCCCAGAAGGCGGTGGTCCCACCGTTGCCGAGCACGATCTCGTAGCCGTCCGGGAGGGAGAACAGCTCCGCCAGGCCCGACCGCAGGCGGCTGACGAGGGATTTGACCGCGGGCTGGCGGTGGCTGGTGCCCAGCACGGTGGTAGCCGCCTCGGCCAGCGAGGCCACCGCCTCGGGGCGGACCTTGGACGGACCCGAGCCGAAACGGCCGTCGGCGGGCAGCAGGCCGGCCGGGATGCGGATATCAGCTTCTGGGATGACGGTCACTGTGCCAGCATGGCAGCAATGTCCCGTATCTCCCAGCCCCGTATCTCCAAACGGCTGGCCGCCGTCAGCGAATCCGCCACCCTGGCCATCGACGCCAAGGCCAAGGCCCTCAAGGCCTCCGGCTCCGACGTCATCGGCTTCGGCGCCGGTGAGCCGGACTTCCCGACGCCGGCCCACATCGTCGATGCTGCGGCCGCGGCCTGCGCCGATCCCAGGAACCACAAGTACAGCCCGGCGGCCGGCCTGCCCGAGCTACGGGCCGCGGTGGCGGCCAAGACCCGGCGCGACTCCGCCTACGACGTCAGCGCCTCGCAGGTCCTGATCACCAACGGCGGCAAGCAGGCCGTGGAGCAGAGCTTCGCGGTCCTGCTCGATCCCGGCGATGAGGTGATCGTCCCGGCTCCGTACTGGACCACCTACCCCGAGGCCATCGGTCTGGCCGGGGGCCGGACCGTGGCGTTGGCGACGTCGGGGGCCAGCGGTTTCAAGGTGACCGTGGACCAGCTCGAGGCGGCCCGCACCGAACGGACCAAGGTCCTGCTGTTCGTGTCGCCCTCCAACCCGACGGGGGCCGTCTACGGCCGCGACGAGATCGCCGCCATCGGGCGGTGGGCCGTCGAGCACGGCATCTGGGTGGTCACCGACGAGATCTACGAGCACCTGGTCTACGGCGGCGCCGAGTTCCACTCCATGCCCGTCGTCGTTCCGGAGCTGGCCGACACGTGCATCATCATCAACGGCGTAGCCAAGACCTATGCCATGACCGGCTGGCGGGTGGGGTGGATGATCGGCCCCACCGATGTCATCGCCGCCACCGCCAACCTGCAGTCGCACACCACCTCCAATGTCTGCAACGTGGCCCAGCGGGCCGCCCTGGCCGCCGTGGAGGGACCGCTCGATGCGGTCGGCGTGATGCGGGCCACCTATGACCGGCGCCGCCAGACCATCCTTCAGATGCTCCGCCAGATCGACGGGGTCGAGTGCGTGGAGCCAGAAGGGGCGTTCTACGCCTTCCCCAGCTTCGAGGGCGTCCTCGGGCGCAGCATCGCCGGGCGCACCCCCCGATCCACCCTGGAGCTGGCCGAGATCGTCCTGGAGCAGGCCATGGTGGCGTTCGTGCCCGGCGAGGCGTTCGGGGCGCCCGGTTACGGCCGGTTTTCCTACGCCCTGGGCGAGGATGCCATGGTGGAGGGCGTCAACCGGGTAGCCAAGCTGCTGGGCTGAGCCGCCCGAAGGTTGGCGCCCCGACGGGTCCCTTTGCCACCATGGCGGGATGAGGCGGGTACTCGTCACCGAAGAGATCGCCGACTCCGGCCTGGAGGTCCTCCGCGCCGCCGGGCACGTCGTCGACGTCCGCCTCGGCCTCGACCCGGCCGGTCTGCTCGAAGCCGTCGTCGGTGCCCACGCCCTGATCATCCGTTCCGCCACCCAGATCGACGCCCAGGTCATCGACGCGGCCCGGGACCTGGTGGTCATCGGCCGGGCCGGGATCGGCCTGGACAACGTGGACGTGGCTGCCGCCACCCGGCGCGGCGTGCTGGTGGCCAACGCCCCCCAGTCCAACATCATCTCCGCCGCCGAGCACACCATGGCGTTGCTCTTGGCCCAGGCCCGCAACGTGGCCCAGGCCCACAGCGCCCTCGTGGCCGGTCGCTGGGAGCGCTCCCGCTGGGAGGGGGTCGAGCTGCACGGCAAGACCCTGGGAGTCGTCGGCCTGGGCAGGGTCGGGGCGCTGGTGGCCCAGCGGGCTGCAGCATTCGGTATGCACCTGGTCGCCTACGACCCCTTCGTCTCCACCGAGCGGTCCCGGCAGCTGGGCGCCGAGCTCCTCGCCCTCGACGAGGTCGTCCGCCGCTCGGATTTCCTCACCGTCCACCTGCCTCGGACCCCCGAAACGGTCGGCCTGATCGGCACCGAGCTGCTGGGTCTGGCCAAACCGGGGTTGCGGATCGTCAACGTGGCCCGCGGTGGCATCGTCGACGAGGC
Source organism: Acidimicrobiales bacterium (assembly GCA_051000755.1). GTDB lineage: Bacteria > Actinomycetota > Acidimicrobiia > Acidimicrobiales > Palsa-688 > JALZAH01. The sequence continues at coordinate 7,882 of JBPCNZ010000157.1, forward strand.
CGTCCTGGCCGAGGCCCTCGAGGCGGGGACGATCGCCGGCGCCGCCCTCGACGTGTTCGCATCCGAGCCCACCACCTCGTCTCCGCTGTTCAACTCGGACAAGGTCGTCGTCACCCCCCATCTGGGCGCCAGCACCCGCGAGGCGCAGGACAAGGCCGGTCTGGCCATCGCCGAGCAGGTCACGCTGGCCCTCGACGGCCACCTGGTGCCCTTCGCCGTGAACATCGCCGCCTCGGAGGTCCCCGAGACGGTCGCCCCGTTCGTGCCCCTCGCCGAGCAGCTCGGTCGCCTGTGGGCGTCGATCGCCCGGGAGCTGCCCGGCGAGCTGGAAGTCGAGTACGAGGGCGGCTTGGCCGATGCCGACACCCGTCTGCTCACCCTCTCGGTGCTGCGCGGGGTGTGCTCGGTTGCCTCCGACGAGCCGGTCTCGTGGGTCAACGCCGCCCAGATCGCCGAGGAACGGGGCCTCGATGTCCGCTCCACAACCGCCTCGGCCACCGGTGACTACGTCAACCTGCTGACCGTGCGGGGCGGTGGGCACGCGGTGGCCGGGACCATCTTCGCCCACAACGGTGTCCACCGGATCGTCATGGTCGACGGCCACGACATCGAGCTGCCCCTGGCCCGATGGATCGTCGTGGTCCGCAACGACGACAGCATCGGCGTGGTGGCAGCGGTGACCGCGGTCATCGCCGGCGCCGGCCTCAACATCGTGGATCTCAAGCTCGGGCGCAGCGCCGCGGGGGGGACGGCGATGATGGCCCTGTCGTTCGAGGAGCCGGTGGGCGCCGAGGTGGTCGGTGCCCTCAGCAGGACCCGGGGCGTGCTGGACGCGTCGCTGCTGGCCGAGGTCTGAGCGCCCACGCTCAGCGCTGGGCCCGCTCGAAGCCGTCGGCCTCGGCGTCGGCGGAGCTGCGGTAGCACCGATCGGCGCGGGTGCGCTCGTAGGCGAACATGCCCGGCAGGTGGAACCGCCCGCTGCTCACCTTGACCTTGATGGGATAGCTCTGGTCGCAGGTCCCGTCGGGCGCCGGCTCCTGCCACCGCTTCGTGCGGCGGCTACGACGGGAGCGCACGCTCGCCCCGACCTCGGCACTGGCGGTCAGGCCCCGCACCGGCGGCAGGTCGACATGGATGGACGCCAGGCGCTGGCGCACCTTGTCGAGGTTGCCCGGCTCGGCCGGGCCCGGCGGAACTTCAGCTTCCGCGGCGGGCGCCGGATGCAGACCCGGATCGTAGACCGCCAGGCCGGGCTCCTCGGCGGGCACGGCGGGATCGCCGATCGGCGGGCCGCCGACCTCCCCGCCGGCTGGGGTGGCGACGGCCCGCTCAGCCCGGAAGGCATCGAGGTCGCTGATCGGGGGCGCCGGAGGCAGGGCCGGCGTCTGGCGGCCGGCAACCAGCCGTGGCGGCCCCGGCGAGAGCCAGGAGCGATGCTCCGACCGGTCGATCAGGACCCGGCGGAGCATCCACAACCCACCACAGGCGACGCCGAGAAGCAACAGCCAACGAACCCGACGGCTCATTCACCCAACCGTAGTGCGCCCGCCCCTCGCAGTAGCCGTGGAGGCGGGAGGCGGCTGCGCTCAGGCTGAGGTGGTGGGCAGCCAGGCCGGGCGGCCGGGCTCGTAGGCGTCGATGTCGTCGCCGTGGCGCAAGGTCAGGCCCACGTCGTCGAGACCCTCGAGCAGGCGGTAGCGGGTGAACGAGTCGAGAGGGAACGTCCCCTCGATTCCGGCGGCGGGGGCGGCCACGCTCAACCGGTCCACGTCGATCGTGATCTCCAGCGAGGGATCGGCCTTCACCGCCGCCAGCAGGGCCTCCCCGAGGGCGGCGTCGACCTGCACCGGGACCAGACCGGCCTTGGTCGAGTTGTTGCGGAAGATGTCCCCGAACCGGGGGGAGATCACGGCGCGGAACCCGTAGTCGGTCAGGGCCCACACGGCGTGCTCCCGAGACGAGCCGGTGCCGAAGTTGGGGCCGGCGACGAGGATCGTGGCACCGGCGTACTCCGCCCGGTTGAGGACGAAGTCGCGATCGTCACGCCATTCCCCGAAGAGCCCCTTGCCGAAGCCGGTGCGCTCCACCCGCTTCAGCCAGTCACTGGGGATGATCTGGTCGGTGTCCACATCGGAGCGATCCAGGGGGACGGCCGTCCCGGTGATCACGTCTACTGGTTCCATCGAAGGATCCTTTCTGGGTGGTGGCCGCACGGTCAGGGGAGATCGGCGGGAGCGGCGAAGTGCCCGGCCACGGCGGTGGCCGCCGCCACCTCCGGCGAGACCAGATGGGTCCGTCCTCCTCGCCCCTGGCGCCCCTCGAAGTTCCGGTTCGACGTCGACGCCGCCCGTTCGCCGGGGGCCAGCTTGTCCGGGTTCATGGCCAGGCACATCGAACACCCCGGGAGGCGCCACTCGAAACCAGCGGCGGTGAAGACCCGGTCGAGACCCTCGGCCTCGGCCTGGGCCTTGACCTGGCCGGAGCCGGGCACGACCAGGGCCCGCATCCTGTCCGCCACCCGACGGCCCCCGAGGACGGCCGCCGCCGCCCGCAGGTCCTCGATGCGGGCGTTGGTGCACGAACCGATGAACACGGTGTCGACCTTGATGTCTCGTACCGGCGTCCCCGCGGTCAGACCCATGTAGGTCAGTGCTCGCCCGGCCGACTCCCGGGCCGCCGGGTCGTCGAAGGCGGCAGGGTCGGGCACGGCGGACCCGATGGGCACGACCTGGCCCGGGTTGGTCCCCCAGGACACCTGGGGGGTGAGGGTGGAGGCGTCGATGGTCACCGTCTTGTCGAACGTGGCCCCGTCGTCGGTCCGCAGCGTCCGCCAGTCCTCCACGGCCCGCTCCCACGCCTCGCCATGGGGGGCATGGGGACGGCCTCGGAGGTACGCGAACGTGGTCTCGTCGGGAGCGATCATGCCAGCCCGGGCCCCGGCCTCGATCGACATGTTGCACACCGTCATGCGACCCTCGATCGACAGGGCCTCGATGGCCGGGCCCCGATATTCGATGATGTGGCCGATGCCGCCGCCGGTGCCGATCCTGGCGATGATGGCCAACACGACGTCCTTGGCGGTGACGCCCACCGGTGCCTCCCCGGTGACCTCGACGGCCATGGTCGAGGGCCGGTCCTGGGGGAGGGTCTGGGTGGCGAGGACATGCTCCACCTCACTGGTCCCGATGCCGAACGCCAGCGATCCGAACGCACCGTGGGTCGACGTGTGGCTATCGCCGCAGACCACGGTCATGCCGGGCTGGGTGAGACCGAGCTCGGGGCCGATGATGTGGACGATGCCCTGGCGTGGGTCACCCATGCCGTAGATCGGGATCCCCGCCTCGGCGCAGTTGGCCGCCAGCCTGTCCATCTGCTGGGCGGAGATCGGATCCTCGACCTCCATGCCGGTGGTCGGCACATTGTGGTCCATGGTGGCCACCGTCAGATCGGGGCGGCGGACCCGGCGGCCCTCGAGACGCAGGGCCTCGAAGGCCTGCGGGGAGGTGACCTCGTGGACCAGGTGCAGGTCGATGTAGAGCAGATCCGGCTCGCCCTCGGCGTGGCGGACCAGATGGCGGTCCCAGACCTTCTTGGCCAGCGTTCTAGCGGACATCAGCAGTCATCTCACAATCTGAGATAGATTCTCGGGCTATGGGAACGAGTGTAGACCGCAGCGGCGTCGGCGTGCTGGACAAAGCGGTGGGGATCCTGGAGGTCCTGGCCGGAGGCCCCTTGGCTCTGGCCCCGCTGGCGGCGGCGACCGGGATGCCACGAGCGACCGCCCACCGCCTGGCGGTCGCCCTCGAGGTTCATGGCCTGGTGAGCCGCGACGCCGCCGGCCGGTTCGTGCTCGGCGAGCGCCTGATCGTCCTGGCGCGGGCGGCCGGACCGGGGGGCCGGAGCCTCGCCGATGTGGCCCTGCCCGCTCTCAGCGCCCTGCGGGACCGCACGGGCGAGAGCACGCAGCTCTACGTCGTCTCCGGGGGGCAACGGATCTGTGTCGCGTCCCTCGAGTCCCCCCACGGCCTGCGGACCATGGTGGCCGTGGGTGCGGCCCTGCCCATGGACCGGGGATCCGCGGCCCGCGCCCTCATCGACCACCCCGACCTGGGGCGGCGGGGATGGGTGCAGAGTGTCGAGGAGCGGGAGGCGGGGGTGGCATCGGTGAGCGCCCCCGTCCGGGCCGGTGGTGTCATCGTGGCGGCGGTGTCGGTGTCGGGGCCCCTCGGACGGACCACCCGCCAACCCGGCCGGCGCTATGGCGAGGCGGTGGCCGAAGCCGCCCGGGTGGTGGAGCGGGCGCTGGGCTCCGGCGCCGGGTAGCCGACCCCCGCCACCCGCCGGCAGGCCTCGCCCAGAACGGGGGCGAAGAGCTCCGGCGCCTCCACGCACGACCGGTGTCCGCCCGCCACGCTCAGGCTGAACGCCCCCGGGACGACCTCGGCCAGGCGCCGCTGGCGGTGCGGGGAGACCGTCTGGTCCTCGGTCGTTACGATGACGCCTGTGGGCACGTCCACGGTCGGTATCCACGACGACGAGTCGTAGCGGAGGAGGGCCGCGCCCGCCGCCAGCAGGCCAGCGGGGTCGGCCGCCCCCCACTCCTGGGCCGCCCATCCGGCCAGGGGAGACCCTCCGGGCGGGAACGTCGATTGGGCCATGCGCCGCATCCCGGCGGAACGGACGATTGTCGGAAAGGTGGAGGCCGCGACGCCCAGGCTCAGAGCGGTCGCCGCCACCACCGCTCCCGACATGGGGCTGCGGGCGAAGGTGGAGGCCGTGGCACACAGCACCAGGCCGGCCACGACCTCAGGATGGCGGCGCCACACCAACTGGGCCACCGGTCCGCCCATCGAGTACCCGGCCACGATGACCGGGCCCGTGCCCAGGACCTCGATCAGCCCGGCCACGTCGTCGGCGCAGTCCTCCAAGCGGAAGGGGCGCCAGCTGCGGATGCCCCGCCCGTGACCCCGCATGTCGGGTGCCACCACCCTGAACTGCTCGGCCAGCGTGGGCATGCAGTACCGCCAGGTGAGGGCGGCGGTGGAGGTCCAGCCGTGGATGAGGACGACGGTCGGCACCGACGAGCGCTCGCCGGTGTCCCACACCCAGGGGTGGCCCCGCCGGGGTATCGCCACCCGGCCCCCGGCAGGGAGAAGCCGGCCGTCGCCGGCCTCGCTCGTCGTCATGGCATCACAGTACGAGGACCGGGGCCCAATCTCGCGGAGCGCCAGGGGAGCGGCGCCGACGATCGGGCGGTCCTGTACCGCCGGGGAGTGAGACCATCGGTCCACCCTCAACCCAAGGAGGCCGCCATGGCCGAGGTCAACTACGTAGAAGGCATCGAGGCGCCGGTCATCGGCACCCAGGACATCGACCGACCGGCACCGGGCGCCTCGGGCGGTTCGCCCGGCGGTCACGATTGAGCGGTCCTGGTAGCGTTCCCTGCCGGCGGTCGGTCGACCGCCGAACGGCCAGAGGGGATGCCGGTGACCTGGGAGCTCGATGACATCCACGTGGAGTTTCAGGCCACGTGCCGGGCGGTGGTCGACGACAAGGTGCGTCCCCTGGTGGAGGAGGCCGAGGCAACGGGGGCACCGCCCAGAGCACTGCTGAGCGAGCTGGGCCGAGCCGGGCTCCTCGGGCTGTCCATCCCCGAGGACCACGGGGGCAGCGGGGGCGACGCCCTGGCCGTGGCCCTGCTGGCCGAGGAGCTGGCGCGGGCCAGTGGTGGGCTGGCGGTCACCGCACTGGTCAGTGGCTACATGGCCGCCCCCCACATCAGCCGCTTCGGGACCGACGCCCAGCAGGCCCGGTACCTGCCCTCCCTTGCAGCGGGTTCAGCGATCGCCTCGATCGCGGTGACCGAGCCGGACACGGGCTCGGATGTGGCATCGGTGTCCACCGTCGCCCGCCCCGTCGACGGCGGCTGGGAGTTGCGCGGGGCCAAGACCTACATCACCAACGCCGGCATCGCCGACGTGCTGATCGTCGCCGCCCGCACCTCCGAGGGGAACGCCCACCGGGGCATCACCACCTTCCTGGTGGACGGCGGCACACAGGGGCTGTCGTTCGGCCCGCCCCTGGTCAAGATGGGCTGGCACGCCTCCGACACCCGCGAGGTCGTCCTCGACGGCGTCGCCGTCGGTCCCGACGCCGTGCTCGGCACCGTCGACCGGGGCTTCTACCAGATCATGGAGGCCTTCCAGCTCGAGCGGGTCACGCTGGCGGCCATGGGTCTCGGTCACGGCGCCGAGTGCCTCGATCTGGCCCGGGATCACGTCAAGAACCGGACCGCCTTCGGCGAGCCGCTGGCCAACCTGCAGACGGTGCGCCACCGTCTGGCGATCATGGAGATCGATCTGGCCGCCGCCCGGCTGGTGACATATCAGGCTGCGGCCCGCCTCGACGCCGGCCACCCCGACGCCGCCCGCTCCGTGGCCCGGGCCAAGTACCACGCCGCCCTGGCCGCCGATCGGATCGTCGACAGCGCCGTGCAGCTCTTCGGTGGTTCGGGATTCGTGGAGGAGACAACCGTGGCCCGTCACTACCGTGACGCCCGGATCCTGCGGATAGGCGGTGGTGCCGACGAGATCCAGTTGGAGATCCTGTCGCGGGAGTTGAAGCCTTGACACCGAGGGAGACGACATGAGCAACGATCGACTGGCGGAGCTGTTGTCGGCCCCGCTCATCCCCCTCCGGGCCGAGTGGCGCTCGGCCCACCAGAGCGAGCAACTCGATCTGGCCCGCTCGTTGGACGCCGAGGATCCCGATCTGTACTGGAGATGGGTGGCTGACCAGCAGCGGTGGTCCACCCCGTGGGAGACGGTCCGCACCGGGAACATCGAAGACGCCCGCTACTTCGACGGCGGCCGGATCAACGTGGCCGACAACTGCGTGGACAGGTGGGCAGAGGGTCCCGCCACCGCCGAGCGGGCCGCCATCGTGTGGGAGGGTGAGCCGGGCGACGTCAGGACCGTCAGCTACCGGGAGCTGGCCACCGACGTGGCCCGCCTGGCGGCGGGCCTGGCCTCACTGGGGGTGGGCCAGGGCGACGTGGTCGCCATCTACATGCCCAACCTGGTCGAGGCCTTCGTGGCCATCCACGCCTGCAACCGGTTGGGCGCCATCTACACGGTGCTGTTCTCGGGATTCGGCCCCGAGGCGGTCGCCTCCCGGTTGCGCGCCGCGCGCGCCGGCACCGTCATCGTGGCCGACGGCATCTACCGCCGGGGCAAGATCGTGGCCCTCCTCGACGTCCTGCGGGCCGCTCGTGGAGACGTCGCCTCCGTCGAGCATGTCGTCGTGGTCGACCGTACCGGCCGGAGCGTCGAGCTCGGTGACGGTGAGGTGGGCTACGCCGACCTGATGGCGGGCTCCCACCCTCCGGCTCCGGCCGTGCCTCTCGATCCCAACGACCCGTCGTTCCTGATCTTCACCAGCGGGACCGAGTCGCGGCCGAAGGGGGTCGTGCACAGTGTCGGCGGCTTCCTCCTCGGGACCTGGGCCAACGCCCGCTGGCAGGTCGGCTACGACGACGGCGACGTGTACTGGGTGGCCGCCGATGTGGGCTGGTTGACCTTCCCCATCCAGGCCGTGGTCGGGGGCCTGGCCAACGCCATGACGATCGCCTGTTACGAGGGGGCCCTGGACACGCCGACGACGGCGCGCTTCTATGAGTTCTGCGAGCGTCACGCCGTCACCAAGGTCCTGGCCGCGCCCACCGCCCTGCGAATGCTGCGCAAGTTCGGCGACGACCTGGCCGCCGCCCATCCGCTCCCCGATCTGCGCCTGGTCACCGCTCAGGGCGAGCCGCTCGACGGGGAGACGTTCGCGTGGACCACCGAGCACCTGGGCGGGGGCGTGCCCGTCATCAACGCCTACGGCCAGACCGAAACCGGCTCCACCTGGACCTACCCGGTCGCCGGGGTCGACGACCTCAAGGCCGGGTCGGTCGGGCGTCCCGTACCCGGACACGCCTACGAGGTGCTCGACGATGCCGGCAACCCGGTCCCGCCGGGGGTGAAGGGCAACCTGGTGATGACGCGACCCTTTCCCACCCTGGCCCGCACCGTCTGGGACGACCACGACCGGTATGTGAGCACCTACTTCAGCCGCTATCCCGGTCGTTATGCGACCCACGACGAGGCGGTCGTCGATCATGACGGCCACCTGTGGGTGCTGGGCCGGGCCGACGACGTCATCAACGTGGCCGCCCACCGAATCTCCACCATGGAGATCGAAGCGGTGGTCGGGGCCCATCCGGCCGTCGCCGAAGCGGCCGTCGTCGGTGTGGCCGACGAGACCAAGGGGACCGTCCCTGTCGCCTTCGTCATCCTCAGGGACGGCGCCGACGGAACGGCGGATTCGGCGGTCGTCGAGGAGATCCAGCAGCGGGTGGTGGCCGAGGTCGGAGGCTACGCCCGGGTCGATCGCTTCTACGTGACACCCAACCTGCCGCGCACCCGGACGGGCAAGATCATGCGGCGGCTGCTGCGGGATCTGGTCGAGGAAGGAGCGCCGGCGGGGGACACCAGCGCCATGGAGGATGTTGCGGCCCTTGATGCCGTCGCTGCGGTGGTGCTCGCCGGATCGTCGGGGGGCTCTCAGTCGGCGCCGTCGCCGTCGGGGTCCTGAAGGGAGCGGAGCTCGCAGAGCACGGCATCGGCTTTGACCCCCTGGCCGACGGTGACGCTCAGGTCGGCGACCGTACCCGCCTTGTGGGCCACGACGGCGTTCTCCATCTTCATGGCCTCGAGCACGGCGAGGACCTCGCCGACCTCGACCGTCTGGCCCTCGGTGACCAGGACCTTGATGATCGTTCCCTGCATCGGAGAGGAGACGGCATCCCCGGTCTTCTGCCTGCCACTGACCGCCGCTTCGTAGGCGTGGGCCCGGATGGGGTCGGCGGCCGGTCCCAACGAGGCCAGGCCCGGTAGCCGGGCCACCATCGCCCGCCCCCCGATCTCGACGGTCACCTCGTCATCGGCGAGCAGCGACCCCCCGGTGAAGGGGGTGATGGTGTTGTCGAACTCCGTCTCGATCCAGCGGGTATGGACCGCGAATCCTCCGGCCCCCGACGTGAACGCCGGGTCGCGGACCACGGCCCGATGGAACGGGATCACGGTGGCCACGCCATCGACGATGATCTCGCCGAGGGCCCGCCGGCTGCGGTCCAAGGCGATGGTCCGGTCGGCGCCGGTGACGATCAGCTTGGCCAGCATCGAGTCGAACTGCCCGTCGATCACGTCGCCGGCCTCGACGCCTGCGTCGACGCGGACCCCGGGCCCGCTCGGCCACATCACCCGGGTCAGGGTCCCTGGGGTCGGCAGGAACGAGCGAGCGGCGTCCTCGGCATTGATGCGGAACTCGATGGAGTGGCCGCGTGGCTCGGGGTCGTCGCCGACGGCGAGCTTCTCGCCCGCCGCGATCCGGAACATCTCCCGTACCAGGTCCACGCCGGCGGTCTCCTCGGTCACCGGGTGCTCGACCTGGAGGCGGGCGTTGACCTCGAGGAACGAGACGGTCCCATCGGCCCCCACCAGATACTCGACCGTCCCGGCGCCGACGTAGCCGGCCTGGCGGCAGATGGCCTTGGCCGACTCGTGGATCATCGTGCGTTGCTCCGACGACAGGTACGGCGCCGGCGCCTCTTCGACGAGCTTCTGGTGGCGCCGCTGCAGCGAGCAGTCTCGGGTGCCGACCACCACCACGGTGCCATGCTGGTCGGCGAGCACCTGGGCCTCGACGTGGCGGGGGCGGTCCAGGTACCGCTCCACGAAGCACTCGTCCCGGCCGAACGCTCCGAGCGCTTCGCGCCGGGCTGCGTCCAACTGGTCCGGGATCTCCTCGATGGTCCGGGCCACCCGCAGGCCGCGCCCGCCCCCCCCGAAGACGGCTTTGATGGCCAGCGGCAGGCCGTGGGCCCGGGCGAAGGCCACGACCTCGTCGGCGTCGGCCACCGCCCCGCCCGAGCCCGGGACCAGGGGCGCTCCAGCCTCACCGGCGATCTGGCGGGCCGAGACCTTGTCGCCCAGAGCGCGGATGGCCTGCGGTCCGGGTCCGATCCAGACCAGGCCGGCGTCGAGGACGGCCTGGGCGAAGTCGGCGTTCTCGGACAGAAAACCGTAACCGGGGTGGACCGAGTCGGCGCTCGCGGCCGCGGCCACGGCCAGGAGGCTGGCGGCCGACAGGTACGTCTCGGCCGCCGTGGTCCCGCTCAGCGGGTAGGCGGCATCGGCGAGGCGGACATGGAGGGCGTCCCGGTCGCCGTTGGCGTAGACCGCCACACTCCGCAGTCCCGCGTCAGCCGCGGCCCGGATGACCCGAACCGCGATCTCGCCCCGGTTGGCTACCAGAACGCTGCTCAGCGGGGACACTCGGGTCTCATCGCCGGGCCGAGCGGTCCAGGACCGTCTCGGCCATCCGGACATGGACATCGTCGACCATCTCGCCGTCCACCACGGCCACACCCGAGCCCGCCGCAGCCACCACGGCGCGGGCATGGTCGACCTCGCTCTTGGTCGGGGTGAAGGCCTCATGGGCTAGGGCAACCTGGCGGGGGTGTACACAGATCTTGCCCGTGTAGCCGATGGCCCGCCCGGCGGTGGCATCGGCGACGAAGGCCTCGTCGTCGCGCACGGCCACGACCGTCTGGTCGATGGCTCCTACCCCGGCCAGGCGGGCCGCCGCCATCACCTGGCTGCGGGCCCAGAGGACCTCGGCGCCGGCCTGGGTGCGTCTCCCGCCGATGTCGGCGATGTAGTCCTCGGCTCCGAAGTAGGCGGCGTCGACGCCGGCCGCCAGCAGAGACCGGCTGTCGGCCACGCCCAGGACCGTCTCCAGGCCGACCACAACGAGCGCCCCGGCGTCCAGGCCGGAGCGCAGGGCGGCGATCTCCTCGACCGACTGGTACTTCGGCAGCACCACGCCCCGAGCCCGGGAGTCGGCAACGGCTCGCACGTCGTCGCCGTGCCACGGCGAGCCGGACGCGTTGACGCGTATCAGCGTCACCGTCGGACCCGCATCGAGATCGGCAAGGGCGGCTACGGCCGAGCGCCGCGCTGCCTCCTTCTCGGACCCAGCCACAGCGTCCTCGAGGTCGACGACAGCGACGTCGGGCTGCCAGCGGGGGATCTTGGCGATCATGTCCGGGCGGGAACCAGGGACGAAGAACAGGCTGCGGGGGGTGAGGCTCATACCGGGCTGATCGGGTGGTGGCGGTGCGGGGCGGCGCGGGTCCAGCCGTCGGCGGCCTCGAGGCGCCCCAGCAGCTCGCTCCGCAGGGCGTCGGGGGCCACGACGGTGTCGACGACCAGTTCGCTGGCCATGCGCAGCAGGGTGAAGTCGGCTTCCTGTTCGGTCTTTCGGGCCGCGACGAAGGCGGCCTGCTCATCGGGGTCGTCGATGGCGGCGATCTTGTTGGCGTAGACGGCGTTGACCGACGCGTCCGCCGACATGGTGCCGATGGCCGCCGTGGGCAGGGCGATGGTGGCCCGGGGCTCGAAGCCTGGCGCGCACATGGCGTAGAAGCCGGCGGCGTAGGCCTTGCGCAGCACGACGCTGAACTTCGGCACCTCGGCGGAGGCCATGGCCGTGATCATCTTTGCTCCGTGGCGGATGATCCCCTGGCGCTCCACGGCCACGCCGACCATGAACCCGGGCACGTCCTGGAGGAAGATCAGGGGGATGTTGAAGGCGTCGCACAGGGAGATGAACCGAGTCGCCTTGTCTGCCGAGTCGACGAAGATGGCCCCGCTACGCACCGACGGCTGGTTGGCCACGATGCCGACGGGACGGCCTCCGAGACGTCCCAAGCCGGTGACCATCTCCTGGGCCCAGCGGGCCTTGATCTCGAAGAAGGTGCCGGCGTCGACCAGGCGCCCGATGACGGCGCCCACGTCGTAGCCCACATTGGGGTCGGCGGGAATCAGGCCATCGGGCCAGGACGGCTCCTCGGGCTCTTCCGGCGGTGCTGGCCGGGGGCGGTCCGTCCACCGGTCCGGCAGGTAGGAGAGCAGGAGGCGCGCCGCAGCGATGACCTGCCAGTCGGCCTCGAACACCTCGTCGGCGCACCCGGAGACCGAGGCGTGCATCATGGCGCCCCCCATCTCCTCGAGGGTCGTCTTCTCCCCGGTGACCTTCTCGGCGATCCGGGGGGACGCCAGGTACATCGAGGCATTCCCGTCGACCATGCCCACCCAGTCGGTGAACGCCGGCATGTAGGCGCCGCCGGCAGCAGAGGGTCCCATCAAGCAGCAGATCTGGGGGACCCGGCCCGAAAGCCTCACCTGGAGCCCGAAGATGTGGGACGCCCCGCGGCGGCCGGCGAAGAAGCCGAGCTGGTCGGTCAGGCGGCCACCGGCAGAGTCCACGAGATAGAAGACCGGGAGCAGATCCCGGTCGGCGCGTTCGAGGATGCGGATCTGCTTCTCACAGGTCAACGCCCCCCACGATCCGGCCTTGACGGTGAAGTCGTGGGCGATGACGGCGACGGGCCGACCCTCGATGGTGCCGATCCCGGTGAGGACCCCGTCGGCCGGGAGGGAGTCGGCGGTGGCGCTGGCCAGCAGACCGTCCTCCACCCAGCTGCGGTCATCGAGGAGCAGATGGACCCGGTCCCGCGCCGACAGCTTGTCGGGCCAGCGGGCGGCGTCCCCGCCCGCCAGGGCAGCAGCCGTGGCCGAGGCGACCTCCCCGAGCGCGTCGGTCACGACGATGCGACTTTGGGCGTGGGGCCACGGTGCATGAGGCCGGTGCGCCTGGCCTTACAGACCAGCTGATGGCGCTGGTTGTAGGCCCGGTGCTCGAAGACCACGATGCCTGCGTCGGGACGCGAGTTGGACGCCCGGGCTTCGACCACCTCGGTCTCCACCCGGACCGTGTCCCCGGTGAAGACCGGGGCGGGGAAGGACACCTCCGAGATGCCCAGTTGGGCGACGATGGTGCCGAGGGTGAGCTCAGGAACCGAGATGCCCACGACCAGCGCCAGGGTGAACATGGAGTTGACCAGGGGCCGGCCGAACTCGGTGTGTGATGCGTAGTCGGCGTCGAGATGCAGGGGAGCGGGGTTCATGGTCATGGTCGAGAACAGCACGTTGTCGGTCTCGGTCACGGTGCGCCGGATGGCGTGGGTGACGACGGTGCCGGCCGGGAGTTGCTCGAACCATCTGCCCGTGACGGGACGGGTGTCGTTGTCGGCCACCACCATGGTCTACCCCGTCCGCCGTTGCCATCCAAGTTCGGGTCGCTCGCCGGCGTGGGAGACTGACCGGATGGACAAGGAGGCACAGCCGGCCGGTGCCCACGTGCAGTCCGTCGACCGGGCCCTGCGCCTGGTCGAGATCCTGGCCGGACGGCGGGTGGCGGGGGTAACCGAGCTGGCCCACGCGATCGGGGTGCACAAGTCGACGGCGTCGCGACTGCTGGCTACCTTGGATCTGCACGGCATCGTGGAGCAGGACCCGGGCCATGGCGGCTACCGCCTCGGTTGGGGGCTGATCCACCTGGCCGACGGGGCCAGTGGTCATGCCCGCCTGTTGCGGGCCAGTCACCCGGTCACCGAGCGCCTTGCCCACGAGGTGGGCGAGGTGGTAAACGTGGCCGTCCTCGATGGCGATGTGATCGTCGACATCGACCAGGTCATCGCCGATCCAGCCGCCGATCCCCGCGACTGGACGGGCCGCCTGACCCCGCTGCACGCCACCGCGGGGGGGAAGGTGCTGCTGGCGTGGCTGCCCGAAGACCAGGCCGTCAAGCTGCTCGGCCACCACCTGACCCGTTTCACCGGGGCGACCAGGACGCAGGTGGGCGCCCTTCTCGAGGAGCTGGCCGAGGTCCGGTCCCAGGGTTGGGCGATCACCGTGGACGAGCTCGAGATCGGCCTCACGGCGGTGTCGGCTCCCATCTTCGCGGCCAACGGGGAGACGATGGCGACCCTGGCGGTGTCCGGACCGAGCGCCCGGCTGGTGCCCGAACGGGCTGCCGCCGTCGCCGCCCTCACTGCGGAGCGGGCCGGCGAGATCTCGTTGAGCCTGGGCTACCCGGGGTGGCCCAGCCCCGACGGTGACCGCTCGACCAGTTAAGTGAGTTAGTTGCGCAGTACGCAACTAGGTGGACGAGGTGGACATACGAGCGGTCGTCGTGCCCCAGAGACCGTCGAGCATTTCCCTTATCGTTGACAGCGCCGGAGGAGTCTGCGTACGATAGGAGGAGGCCTGCGCGTTGCGTATTACTCAACGTCAGGTCATGCAAGTTCTCCGCCCCCCACCCTCAGGATGTGGCGCGGTCCAGCGCGCCGAAAAGAGAGTCGCCATGCCCCAGATCCGATCGGGTGGGCCCACCGTGGTCATCATCGGTGCCGGCATCGTCGGCTGTGGCGTCGCCGACGAGCTGGCGGCCCGGGGGGTGCGCAACGTGACCGTGGTGGAGCAGGGACCGTGGCCTCGCCCCGGCGGTTCGACGTCCCACGCCCCCGGCGGGGTGTTTCAGACCAACCCCTCGGAGACCATGACCCGCTTCGCGGCCTACACCATGGCCCGCATCGACGATCTGGCCGCCGGCGGTGAGCGGTGCAACCAGCGGGTGGGCAGCCTGGAGGTGGCCACCGACACGGCGCGCTGGGACGAGCTGCACCGCCGCTGCGACTGGGCCCAGGCTCGCGGCCTCGACGTCCGCCTGATCGACGGTCCGAGCGCCGCCGCCCTCCACTGCCTGATCGACCCCGAGCGCATCATCGGAGCCATGCACGTCCCCGGTGACGGCTGGGTCCGGCCCCAGCCCACCACCGCCGCCCTGGCGGCCCGCTCGGGGGCCCGCATCCTGGCGGACACCCCGGTGGTGGGGATCACTGCCGCAGGGCGCCGGGTGACGGGCGTCGAGACCACCCGGGGGACCCTGGCCGCGGATGTCGTCGTGTGCTGCGCCGGGTTCTGGGGGCCCCAGGTCGGAGCCTTGGCGGGGGTCGCCATCCCCCTCCAGCCCATGGCCCACCAGTACGCGGTCACCGGCGTGGTGCCGGCCCTCGCCGCCGTCGGGGGCCGGGGCCGCCGCGAGGTTCGCCAACCGTTTCTCCGGCACCAGAGCGCCCGGCTCTACCTGCGGGAGCACGGATCCCGTATGGGAGTCGGGTCCTACGCCCACCGGCCGATGCCGATCGACCCCGCGCTGGTCGGCATCGGCTTGGTGGGCATGCCCTCGGTGCTGGCCTTCACCCCCGAGGACTTCGAGGCGTCCTGGGCCGACGCCGTGGCTCTGCTGCCGGATCTGGCGGCCACCCGGCCGGAGGAGGGGATCAACGGCGTCTTCTCGTTCACCCCGGACGGCGCCCCGCTCCTGGGCCCGGCCAAGGAGCTCGACGGCTTCTGGGTGGCGGAGGCGATCTGGATCACTCACTCCCTCGGGGCGGCCCGGGCCGTGGCCGAGGGCATCTGCAACCAACAACCGACACTGGACCTCCACGAGATGGACCTCGAGCGCTTCGAGCCCGCGGCCCGCACGCCTGCCGCGATCCGGGTCCCGGCCGTCGCCCGCTTCGTCGAGGTCTACGACATCGTCCACCCCCTGACGCCGCCCCGCGAGCCGAGGGGTTTGAGGGTCAGCGCCTTCCACCAGCGCCACCGGGAAGGTGGCGCGGTGTTCGGGGTCAGTGCCGGCTGGGAGCGGCCCCAGTGGTACGAGACCAATCGGGCTCTCCTCACCGGCGCCGATCTGGCCTCCGCCCGCAGCCGGGGGATCTGGGCCGGCCGGCACTGGTCGCCGATCGTGATGGCCGAGCATCGCGCCGGTCGGCAACGGGCCGGCCTCTATGACATGACCGCCCTGCGCCGCCTGGAGGTCAGCGGCCCCGGCGCCCTCCCCCTGCTCGACCGACTCACCACCACCCGCATGGACCGATCACCAGGGTCGGTCAGCTACACCCTCATGCTCAACGAGCACGGCGGCATCCGCAGCGACATCACCGTCGCCCGACTGGGCCCGGATCGCTTCTGGGTGGGGACCAACGGACCTCAGGACCAGGTCTGGCTGGCCCAGCACGCCCGGGGGTTCGGGGCTGTGACCATCACCGACATCACCGGGTCCCAGTGCTGCGTCGGGTTGTGGGGCCCGGCCGCCCCGGTGATCATCGCCGAGCTGGCCGGCGCCGCCCCCCAGGGCCGGTACTTTTCGGCCACCGCCTGCCAGGTCGGCGACGTGGCGGTGACAGCACTGCGCCTTTCGTACGTGGGCGAGATGGGCTGGGAGCTCTACACCAGCACCGAGTACGGCCTGCGCCTGTGGGACCTGTTGGTCGGCGCCGGCGCCAACCACGGGCTGGTCCCGGTCGGCCGCGGCGCCCTCGACGCCATGCGCCTGGAGAAGGGCTACCGGGCCTGGGGCCGGGACATGACCGCCGTCGACACCCCGATCGAGGCCGGGCTGGCCTGGGCCGTCGACCGGTCGCTCGACTTCGTGGGCCGCGACGCCCTCGAACGGCGTCCGGTGACCAGGCGCCTGCGCACCGTCACCCTGGACGACCCGGGCCGGGTGGTGCTCGGAGGCGAGGGCGTCTTCTCGGGCGCCACGGCCGTCGGCGCCATCACCTCCGCGGGCTACGGCGCCAGCATCGGGCGGGGCTTGGCGTATGCCTGGCTCCCCCCCGAGCTGGCCGAGACCGGCACGGCGCTGCAGGTGGCCTGGTTCGGCGAGCGCCTCGACGCCCGGGTCAGCGACGATGCCCTGTTCGATCCCGACGGGCGCCGGGTCCGCGGGCCGCTTCCAGAGCCGGCGCCGGCATCGACCCCGGCGGTACCACCGGTCCTGGTCGCGGCCAACGGCGTAGGGGTGGGACCATGAGCCAGCGCTGCGAGGTCATCGTCGTCGGCCTGGGTGGGATGGGAAGCGCCGCCGCCGCCCACCTAACCCGGCGCGGCCGTGGCGTGATCGGCCTGGAGCGGTTCGGGCCCGCCCACGCCTACGGCTCCAGCCACGGCGACAGCCGGGTCTACCGCCAGGCGTACTTCGAGGACCCTGCGTACGTGCCTCTCCTGCTGCGCGCCTTCGAGCTGTGGCAGGACCTGAACGCGGCCACCGGCCGTGACCTGCTCAAGGTGACCGGTGGCCTGATGATCGGGCCCCCGGACAGTCGGACGGTGATCGGGAGCCGGGCCAGCGCCGAACGTTGGGACCTCCCCCATGAGATGCTCGACGCGTCCGAGCTGCGGACCAGGTTCCCGTCGCTGTGCCCCCGACCGGACGAGATCGCCCTGTGGGAGTCCAACGCCGGTTTCGCCCGGCCGGAGGCGACGGTGACCGCCTACCTGGACCAAGCCGGGCAGGCCGGTGCCGACCTTCGTTTCGGTCAGGCCGTGACCGGATGGTCCGCCGACGATGGCGGTGTCACCGTCACCACCGCAGACGATACGTTCCGGGCCGAACGCCTGGTCCTGGCCGCCGGGGCGTGGGCCAGCCAGGTCGTCACCGACCTGGGCGTCCCGCTTCGAGTCGAGCGTCAGGTCCAGTTCTGGTTGCGACCACCCGGCGGCACGGGCCCGTTCGCCGCCGAGCAGTTCCCCGTCTACGTGTGGGACCGCGACGACGGCCTGCAGATCTACGGCTTCCCCCACGACGGGGCGGACGCCGGGGTCAAGGTCGCCTTCTTCCGGCGCGGCACCCCGGCCGAACCCGAAACCCTCCGCCGGGACGTGGACCCAAGCGAGGTCCTTCCCCTCATCGACTTCCTCCGCACCAGGATTCCCGCTCTCCCCGGGCCCGTCGTCCGAGCGGTGCCGTGCATGTACACCAACACCCCCGACGAGCACTTCGTCATCGGACTCCACCCATCGCACCCCAACGTCGTCGTCGCCGCCGGCTTCTCCGGCCACGGGTTCAAGTTCGTCCCGGTGGTCGGTGAGATCCTGGCCGACCTGACCATCGGTGGCCGGAGCCGTCTCGACATCACCCTGTTCGACCCGGCCCGCCTGGCCGCCGCCCCCGCGCCCGCCTTCCGGTGACCGACGTCAGCCTCACTCCTACCTTGGGCGGCGCCGCCTACGTCGACCCCGCGTCGTTCGCCCTGGAGAACGAGCGGATCTTCGCCCGGTCCTGGATCGCCGTCGGCCTGGCCACCGAGCTGCCTGGCCGCGGCGACTTCATCACCACCCGCCTGGCTGGGGAGCCGATCGTTGCGGTGCGGGGCGACGACGGGGCCATCCGGGCGTTCTACAATATGTGCCGCCACCGCGGTTCGACGGTCTGCCAGGGCCCGTCGGGATCGACCGGCACCTACCTGCGCTGCCCCTACCACGCCTGGAGCTACGACCTCACCGGCGCCCTCGCCTCCGCGCCACACCTGCGCACCATGCCCGCCCTGGACCGCAGCCTCAACGGCCTCGTCCCGGTCTCTACCGAGACGTGGCAGGGCCTGGTGTGGTGCAACCTCGACCCTGACCCTGCGCCTCTGGCCGACACCGTCGGGACCCAGGTGACGCAGCGCCTGCAGGGCACCGTCCTCGACCGGTGGGGCATGCCGGAACTGGCCCTCGGGGCGCGCTGCACCTACGACGTAGCCGCCAACTGGAAGCTGCTGATCGAGAACTTCCTGGAGTGTTACCACTGCACGACGATCCATCCGGAGCTGACCCGCACCCTGCCGTCGTTCCGTTCCGGCCTCGGCACCCAGACCAACGCCGAAGGGTGGGCCGGCTTCGCCGCCACCATCGACGGGTTCAGCCTCAGCGGCGAGGAGCGCTTCGGGCGCCTTTCCGGCCTCGGCGACGACGAGGAGCGACGGTACCGGGGGATCACCCTGCACCCGGGCACCCTGATCAACCTTCTTCCCGACCATGTCGTTGTCCACCGCTTCCGCCCGGTGGCGGTGGACCGCACCGCCGTCACCTGCGACTGGCTGTTCGCCGCCGACGCCGTCGCTGACCCGACGTTCGACCCCGCCGACACCGTGGCCCTCTTCGATGCCGTCAACCGCCAGGACTTCGAGGCCTGCGAGCGATGCCAGGACAACATGGGCTCGCGAGGCTTCTCCCAGGGCGGGGTGTTGGTGCCGGCCGAGGACAAGATCGCCGACTTCCACCGGTGGGTGCGGGCCATCCTCGAGCCGGCGGAGCCGGAGCCGGAGCCGGTTGCGGTGCCGGAGCCGGAGCCGGTTGCGGTGGCGGTGCGGACCGGATCCCCGGCCGCGCCGTGAACCGGATGTATCGGTTTGCGGTGGTCTGAGAACCGAACGTAGTGCCCTACGGCAACTTCGGTTCGCAAACCGAGATGGACCGATTCGTTCGGTTCATTCCACCCGGTGACCCACCCGCCATCCGCCACCCGCCCCACTCACCCGCCCCACCCACCCCGCCGGCGCCGCCGCCCTCACTGACGGGTGGTTGGGGCTCAGCCGGCCTGGGCTGCGTCGAGAGCGGTGCGGTGACGCTCCCACGCCCATGCGGCGGCGTCGCTGGCTACCTCCGGGTGGTAGCGCCAGCGCAGCAACTGACGCTCGGCGTCCTCCCTCGCCTCGCCCAGCTCTACCAGGCTGAGGGCCAGGTGCCGGCCCCGGCGCCGCTGGGCCTCGTCACTCGGAGTCTGCCCGTGGGCCGCCTGCCAGGCCTCGTGGGCGGCTTGGCGGTCGGGTGCCAGGCGGCTGAGCTGGCGCCGGTTGAGCGATGGCAGACGGCGGCGGACGGCCAGCTCGTTGGGTCCGGTCGCCTGGGCCAGCTCGAAGAGAACCAGGCGGTTGACGGAGCGCAGGAACGGCGAGTGACGGCCCCCGCGATCCCCGAGGCCGAGGGCCCGCGCCGTCTCGCCCAAGGGCAGCTCGAAGCCGTCAGGGTGGTCGTCGAAGGCGGCGGCCAGGCGGCGCAGGAGCCAGGTGGTGGACGGGCCGAGGACGCCTAGCCAGAACTGCTCGACGTAGGCCGAGCGGGGATCGAACCCGACGGAGTCGATCATCTGATCGGGCCACGCCCTGATCGTCAACGTCTCGGAGGGATAGGTCAACAAGGGGTGCATGGGTGCTCCTCGGGGTGGAATGCGGATCTCGCCCGGCTCACCGGATCCCCACCTTGCCGAGGATCGGGGCGCCCCACTTCCGCCTCGGTGCGCTCATCGGGGACAATGGGCCCGATGACCGCTTCCGATCTCACCGATGCCCGAGCCCTGGTCGCGGCGGCCAAGCGGATCACGGTGCTGAGCGGGGCCGGTATCTCCACCGACTCGGGGATTCCCGACTTCCGGGGTCCATCCGGGGTGTGGACGAAGAACCCGGCGGCGGAGCGCACCGCGACGCTGGTCGACTACCTGAACGATCCCGATGTGCGCGCCGAGGCGTGGCAGAATCGGTTGCGCTCGCCGACGTGGGCGGCCCGACCCAACGCCGGTCACCGGGCCGTCGTCGACCTCGAGCGCCAGGGCCGGCTGGTCGCCGTGCTCACCCAGAACATCGACGAGCTGCACCAGCGGGCCGGCAACGACCCCAGGCTGGTGGTCGAGTTGCACGGCTCCATGCGCCACGTCGTGTGCTGGTCGTGCGGGGATGGAGGTCCGATGGAACCGACGTTGGAGCGGGTTCGGGCCGGCGAGGTCGATCCCCCGTGCCGGAGTTGTGGGGGGATCCTCAAGTCCGCGACCATCAGCTTCGGCCAGGCCCTCGACCCCGTGGCCCTGGATCGGGCCGACGAGGCGGCCCGGTCGTGCGACCTGCTGCTGGCCGTGGGCTCGACCCTCAGCGTCCACCCGGCCGCCGGCTACGTCCCCGTGGCCAAGCGCTCTCGGGCCCAGGTCGTCGTCGTCAACGCCGAGCCGACCGCCTATGACCACCTGGCGGATGCCGTGGTGCGGGGATCGATCAGCGAGGTGCTGAACGATCTGGTTGCCGAGCCGGCCCGCTGAGGACCTGCCCGAGCTCACCAGCCGCCCCGGTGGATCACCTGTCCGGCAGGTCGCAGGCCTCGCACCGCCGACGTCGAGGGGCGCCGGTCGGGGCTCGGCCAGCCCAGGGCCACGGCTCCGAGCGGTTGCCACCCTTCTGGCACGCCCAGGGCGGCGAGCAGCCCCGAGGGGTCGGCGTGGAGGGCGAAGAACAACGCCCCCAGTCCCTCGTCGCCCGCTCCCAGCAGCAGGAGCATGGTGGCGAAGGCCGTGTCCACCAGCCAGTAGGGGACGTCCCAGGCGGCCGGGCCGCTCCTGGCGTCGGCCCGCTTGTCGGGCTCGGCGTAACGGTCAACGTAGGCCTGCTCATTGGCCAGGGGCACGATGATGACCGGGGCCCGCAGCAGGCCGGGGTGGGTGGGGTCAGCGAGCCAGGCCGGGTCGGCGTCATGGGACCAGAACATCGCCGTCTGGTCGGCCCCCTCGAGCACGACGAAGGCCCAGCCCTGGGTGTGACCGGCCGACGGGGCCCGCCGGGCATGGCCCAACAGCCGCTCGATGGTCTCGGCCGGTACCGGGCGGTCGAGGAAGTTGCGGCACATGCGACGTTGGCGAATGACCTCCCCGAGTTGCATGGCCCGAGGTTACGGGGGCGGGCGGGAATGCCGACCAGCGAAGTAGGGTTTTACCCATGGCAACCAGTGAGGGACCAGTGAGGTAAGAGATGCCCAGCTTCCGTGACCTGCTCAAAGAGACCAAGGCTCGCATCCGCGAGATCGACACGCCCGGCGCGGCGGACGAGGTGGCCAAGCCCGGGACCGTCGTTCTCGACGTGCGGGAACCCGACGAGTACGAGCAGGGGGCGCTCCCTGGTGCCGTCCACATCCCCCGAGGTCATCTGGAGAGCCAGATCGAGGGTCGGGTCACCGACCGCGATGCCCACATCGTCGTCTACTGCGCCGGGGGGACCCGCTCGGCGTTGGCCGCGGACAGCCTGGCCCAGCTCGGCTACACCGATGTGACCTCCATGGCCGGCGGGTTCAACAAGTGGAAGGACGAGGGGCGGGACTGGAAGGCGCCGGTGAGTCTGACGCCCGAGCAGCGCAACCGCTACCAGCGCCACCTGCTGCTCCCCGAGGTGGGCACCGCCGGGCAGGCCAAGCTGCTCGACTCGAAGGTTCTGCTCCTGGGGGCCGGCGGGCTCGGTTCGCCGTCCGCCCTGTACCTGGCCGCCGCCGGTGTCGGGACCCTCGGCATCATCGACATGGACGTCGTCGACGAGTCGAACCTGCAGCGCCAGATCCTCCACAACCTGGATCGGGTCGGCGAGCGCAAGGTGGACTCGGCCAAGAAGACGCTGACCGCCATGAATCCCGACGTCAACGTGGTCACCCACGACGTGCGCCTGGCGGCCGACAACGTCCTGTCCATCTTCGAGGGCTACGACGTGATCGTCGACGGCACGGACAACTTCCCCACCCGCTACCTCGTCAACGACGCCGCCGTCAAGCTCGACATCCCCGTCGTGCACGGCTCCATCTTCCGCTTCGAAGGCCAGGCCGCCGTCTATGCCCCCCACCAGGGCCCCTGCTACCGCTGCCAGGTCCCCGAGCCGCCGCCGGCCGAGCTGGCCCCGTCCTGCGCCGAGGCCGGGGTCCTCGGGGTGCTGTGCGGCATCATCGGCAGCCTTCAGGCCATGGAGACCATCAAGCTCCTTCTCGGCCTCGGCGATCCCCTGATCGGGCGCCTGATGGCCTACGACAGCCTCGAGGAGAGCTTCCGGACCTTCAAGGTCAACCGCGACCCCGAGTGCGCCACCTGCTCGATCCCCGTCGACGACATCGTCATCGCCGACTACGACGAGTTGTGCATGCCCCACCCGATCGCCGCCCCGGCTGCCTGACCGATAGGGCCCGGTCCCTCCGGGGTCGGGCCATATCAGTAGCCTCGTCCGGATGGTCCACCGCGCCCGCCGCCCGTCCCTCGCTGTCGCCGCCGCGGTGGCGGTCGGTGTGCTCGTTCTGGCCGGTTGCGGCGCCAGCAGCGGGGGAGGAGGGGACAGCCCCGCCTTCGGCGCCCCGGTGACGGTCGGCCCGGCATCGACGACACCGACGCACCCCGCCGTGCCCGTCACGGTGCTCAGCCTGGACAATGTCGAATACCCCCAGGTCAGCCGGACGGCCAAGGCCCAGACGATCAACGCCGAACTGCTCGGCGACGCCCGGAGCCTGGTGCCCGAGCGCGTCGCCTGTGCGGTGTCGGTCCTGCGCAGCGACACCGCCGCCCTGTCGTTCCGCTGGACGTGCGCCAACCGCAAAGGCCTCACGGCCACGTTCGACACCCGGAGCGGCAAGGCGGTGACCCTCGCCGATGTGTTGACCCCCGGCTACCTCCAACCCCTCTCCGCCACCGCTGTCACCCAGCTGGAGGCGGGCGGCGCCCCGCCGTCGGCGGCCCAGGCCGCAGCGCCACCGACCGACCGGGCGTTCGCCGAGTGGGCGGTCGACGACCAGTCTCTGCAGGTGACCTTCATGCTCCGGTCGAAGCCGTCGACGATCAGCTTCCCCCTGGCCAGCCTGACGTCGATCATCCGACCGTCGGGCGCGCTGGGCCACTGACCAGGGCCGACCGGGCGCTTGTACGCTGACGGCCATGGCCAGCGAGCAACGCTTCACCGATTCCGGCATCGAGGTCCGCCCGGTGTACTCCGCCGGTGACCTCGACGGATGGGACGCGGCCACCAAGCTCGGCGAACCGGGCTCGACGCCGTTCACCCGCGGGATCTACCCGACGATGTACCGGGGCCGCCCGTGGACCATCCGCCAGTATTCCGGGTTCGGCAACGCCGAGTCGACCAACGAGCGCTGGAAGCAACTCCTGGCCGGTGGGGGCACCGGGTTGAGCTGCGCCTTCGATCTGCCCACCCAGATGGGCTACGACTCCGATCACGAACGGGCGGAAGGCGAGATTGGCAAGGTCGGCGTCGCCATCGACTCCATCGATGACATGCGGATCCTCCTCGACGGGCTGCCGCTCGACAAGGTGACCACGTCGATGACCATCAACGCCACGGCCTCGACCCTGCTGCTGCTCTATGCCCTGGTCGCCGAGGAGCAGGGCAGCGATCTGACCAAGCTCGGCGGGACCATCCAGAACGACATTCTGAAGGAGTACGTGGCCCGGGGCACCTACATCTACCCGCCCCGCCCGTCGATGCGGCTGATCACCGACATCTTCGCCTACTGCCGCAGCGAGCTGCCGAGCTGGAACACCATCTCCATCTCCGGCTACCACATCCGTGAGGCCGGCTCGACCGCCGTTCAGGAGATTGCCTTCACCCTCGCCAACGGGATCGCCTACGTGTCGGCCGCCGTCGACGCCGGCCTGCCGGTCGACGAGTTCGCCCCCCGACTCAGCTTTTTCTGGAACGCCCACAACAACCTGTTCGAGGAGGTGGCCAAGTTTCGGGCCGCCCGCCGCATGTGGGCCCGGATCATGACCGACCGCTTCGGGGCCACCACTGAGAAGGCCAAGCTGTTGCGCTTCCACACCCAGACCGGCGGGTCGACCCTGACGGCACAGCAGCCGGAGAACAACATCGCCCGGGTCACCCTCCAGTCCCTCGCGGCCGTGCTGGGCGGGACCCAGAGCCTGCACGCCAACGGCTTCGACGAAGCGCTGGGCCTGCCCACCAGCCGGGCGGCACGCATCGCCCTGCGCACCCAGCAGATCGTGGCCAGCGAATCCGGTGTGGTGGACACCGCCGACCCGTTGGCCGGATCCTACTTCGTCGAGTCGCTCACCGATGAGGTGGAAGCAGGGGCGTGGGAGTACCTGGAGAAGATCGACGGCATGGGCGGATCGGTGGCCGCCATCGAGAGCGGGTTCATGGCCGACGAGATCGAAGACGCCGCCTTCGCCTACACCAAGGCCGTCGATGCGTCGGAGAAGATCATCGTCGGCGTCAACCGGTACCACGACGATCAGCCCGACCCCGTCGAGGTGTTCCCCATCGACCCGGCCTTGCAGGCGGCCCAGGTGGAGAGGGTGCAGCGGACCCGAGCCGAGCGGGACAACGCCGCGGTCAAGGAGGCCATGAATGCGCTGGAGGCCGCCGCCCGGGGCACCGACAACGTCCTCCCGCCGATGAAGGAGGCCCTCAAACGGCGGGCCACGCTGGGCGAGGTCAGCGACGTCCTCCGGGGTGTCTTTGGCACCTACCAGCCGGAGCGCTGAGATGGCCACCAAGCTCGTCATCCTCGGAGGTGGACCCGCCGGCAACACGGCCGCGTCCCACGGGGCCCGTCAGGGCGCCGAGGTCATCCTCATCGAACGAGATGTGCTGGGTGGGGCCGCCCACCTGTGGGACTGCATCCCGTCCAAGACCATGATCGCCACCGGCGGGGCCATGAGCTTCGCTCACCGCATCGACGGCATGGGGCTCTCCCACACGGAGGCCCGCTTCGACATCGACGCCCAACGCCACCGCATCGAGGGCATCGAGGGCCGCCTCCATCACGACGTGGAACGGCTCCTCGTCTCCCAGGGCGTCAGGCTGGTGCAGGGCTCTGGTCGCCTCCTCGACGACCACACCGTGGAGGTAACTTCCGGCGACGGTGTGGATCGGATCCGTGCCGATGCCGTGCTCATCGCCACCGGATCCCGGCCCCGGATCCCGGTCTGGGTGGAACCCGACGGGGAGCGGATCCTCACCACCCGCCAGGCCTATCCGCCGACGACGATGCCCGAGCACCTGGTCGTGATCGGCTCGGGCGTGACCGGGGTGGAGTTCGTCCACATGTTCTCCTCCTTCGGGTCCAAGGTCACCCTCATCGTGAGCCGCCAGCAGGTGCTGCCGGCCAAGGACCCCGAGGTGGCTGCCGCCCTCGAGGATGAGTTGCTGCGTCGCGGGGTCCGCCTGTTCAAAGGGGCCAGGGCGGAGATGATCGAGCGGACCGATGACGGCGTGGCGGTGGCGTGCGACGACGGCCGGGTGGCTGTCGGGACCCATGCGCTGTTGGCCATCGGTTCGATCGCCAACTCCGACGGCCTGGGCCTGGAGGATGCCGGGGTGAAGCTCGACGGCGGCGGGTACGTGCAGATCAACCAGCACTGCCAGTCGAGCGTCCCCCACATCTACGCCGCCGGGGACGTGTCCGGCAAGCTGCCGCTGTCATCGGTGGCGTCCATGCAGGGCCGCAAGATCGCCGAGCACGTCATGGGCATCCAGACCCGCGCCCACCGCCACATCGATTACGAGAAGGCGGCGTCGGCCATCTTCACCGAGCCCGAGATTGCCGATGTCGGCCTGGCCGAGGTCGACGCCTTCGCTACCGGCCGAAAGATCCGGGTGACCAAGGTGCCCTACGCGTCGACGGCCAAAGCCCTGATCAACGACGACCCCGGCGGGTTCGTGAAGATCATCTCCGACCCCGCAACCGGCGTCGTGCTCGGCGGCTCCATCGTCGGCCGCCACGCCGCCGAGCTGATCTCGGTCATCGCTGTGGCCGTGACCGCCAACCTCAAGGTCTCCGACATCGTCGAGAGCTGCCTGGTGCACCCGACCCTCTCCGAGGCCCTGGCCGACGCCGCCGAGTAGGGACCGGTGGGCGGTCCTCAGGTGGCGCTGGGGGTGATGACCACGACCACGTCGCCGGCACCCACGGAGTCTCCGGCGGACACCTTCACCTCGGCGACCTCGCCGGCCACCTCGGCGGCGATGTTGTTCTCCATCTTCATGGCCTCGAGCACGGTGACGGCCTGGCCGACGTCGACGGCATCACCCATGCTGACCAGGACCTTGACGATGGTGCCCTGCATCGGCACGGCGACGTCGCCGCTGCTGGCCGCGGCGCCGCCTCCGCCCCCGGAGCGACGCCTGGGTTTGGCCCTGGCCGGGCCGCGGGCCGCCACGGGCGCGGTTTCGGGCACCCACATGCGCACGCCGTAGCGACGGCCGTTGACCTCCACGTCGATGTCACGCTGCACCCGGCCCTCGGCCTCATCGGGGGCGACGGTCGGCTTGGGGACGCCCACACCGGAGAGGTCGAGCTTCTCCTCCACCCAGTTGGTGGAGTGGTCGACGGCAATGAAGTCGGGATGCTCGAGGATGGCCAGGTCGGCGGGGATGGTCGTGGCCACCCCCTCGATCTCGGTCTCCCGCAGGGCCCGGATCATGCGCTTGCGGGCCACCTCCCGGTCGCTGCCCCACACGATGACCTTGGCGATGAGGTTGTCGTAGTACTGGCTGATGGTGTCGCCGGCCTCGTAGCCGGCATCGGTCCGCACACCGTAGCCGTCGGGGCGGAGGAACCGGGTGAGGGGGCCGGGCGAGGGTTGGAACTTGCCGCCGGCAGGATCCTCGGCATTGATGCGGACCTCGATGGCGTGGCCGATCAGCTTGACGTCCCCCTGGGTGAGCCCGAGAGGCTCGCCCGCGGCGATGCGCAACTGGAGGGCGACCAGGTCCATGCCCACCACCTGCTCGGTCACGGGATGCTCGACTTGGAGTCGGGTGTTCATCTCCAGGAAGAAGAAGTCGTCGTCCTGGTAGATGAACTCGACGGTGCCGGCGTTGACGTAACCGCAGGCCTTGGCCACCTTGATGGCGGCTTCGCCCATGGCCGTCAGGGTCGCCTCGGGGATGGAGGGCGCCGGTGCCTCCTCGATGAGCTTCTGGTGCCGGCGCTGGGCTGAGCAGTCTCTGGTTCCCAGGTAGACCCCGTCGCCGTGGGTGTCGAGGAACACCTGCACCTCGACATGACGCGGCCAGGTCAGGTACCGCTCCAGGTAGCTCTCGGACCGGCCGAAGCTGGATTGCGCCTCCCGCTGCGCCGACTCCAGAGCGTCGGCGGCGTCGGCACCCTTGTGCACCACACGCATGCCGCGACCGCCGCCGCCGTACGCCGCCTTGATGGCCACCGGCCAGCCGAAGTCCTCACCGAAGGCGACAACATCGTCGGCTGAGCCGATGACCTCGGTGGTGCCCGGCACGCCCGCCACGTCTGCGGCCTGGGC
Source organism: Acidimicrobiales bacterium (assembly GCA_051000755.1). GTDB lineage: Bacteria > Actinomycetota > Acidimicrobiia > Acidimicrobiales > Palsa-688 > JALZAH01. The sequence continues at coordinate 35,746 of JBPCNZ010000157.1, forward strand.
CGCTTTGCGGGAGCTGATCTTGTCGCCCATGACCTCGATGGCTTCGGGGGGAGGGCCGATCCACGTCACGCCGGCGTCGGTCACGGCCCGGGCGAAATCGGCGTTCTCGGAGAAGAACCCGTACCCAGGGTGGACGCCGTCCGCTCCCGACGTGGCGATGATCTCGAGGATCTTGTCGGTGTTGAGATAGCTCTCCGCCGCGGTCTGACCCCCGAGCGAGTACGCCTCATCCGCGATCCGCACGTGCAGGGCATCGCGGTCGAGGTCGGAGTACACCGCGACCGTGCCCACGCCCAGCTCCTGACACGTACGGATGACCCGGACGGCGATCTCTCCCCGGTTGGCGATCAAAACCTTGGTCAGCACAGCGGGCATTCTTTCAGCATGCTGAGCGCGGAGCGAGTCCGAAGCGGGTTGCTGGCCACCCGTTTCGACGACATACAGGTCCTGGCCGAGATCGACTCGACCAACCGGGCGGCACGCCGCCTGGCCGACGGCGGGGCGCCCGAAGGGCTCGTCGTCATCGCCGAGCACCAAACCGCAGGGAGAGGACGTCTCGGTCGGAGCTGGGACGCCCGGCCGGGGACCGCGGTACTGATGTCGGTCCTGCTGCGCCCCGACCTGGCCATGGCCGACCTTCACCTCGTCACCGCCGCCGTCGCCCTGGCCGGTCGGACCGCCTGCTCGGAGGTCGCCGGGTTCCGGCCCGACCTGAAATGGCCGAACGATCTGCTGGTGGGCGACGCCAAGGTGGCGGGGATCCTGGCCGAGGCATCCCTGGGGGCGGTCGTGGTGGGCATGGGGCTCAACGTGTCCGCCGCCCCGCCGGGAGCGATCAGCGTCGACGAGGCCGCCGGTCGCGCCGTCGAGCGCGAAGCCCTCGTGGTGGCCCTGCTCGCCGATCTCGATGGCCGCATGCGGCACTGGGACCGGGTAATCGATGACTACCGTTCGGCATGCGCCACCATCGGCCGCCAGGTCCTGGTCATCACCCCCGACGGTGAGATGCGGGGCCGGGCCGAGGCGATCGACGACCGGGCCCGGTTGGTGGTGACCTCCGACGCTGGGCGACGGGTGGTGCTGGCCGCGGGGGACGTGGTTCACCTGCGGCCGGCCTGACCGCTCCTGGCTGCTACCAGGACTCCAGCGAAGCTGTTGCGCATGGCCGTGGGGATGATGAACCGCCAGATTGCTGAGTCCCGGCCCGAGGCCGGCCCTGAGCCCGGGCCGGTAGCCTCGGCCTCATGAAGGCGCTCATCCTGGCGGGCGGCACCGGCACCCGTCTGCGCCCGATCACCCACACCCGGGCCAAGCAGCTGGTGCCGGTGGCCAACAAGCCCATCTTGTTCTACGGGCTCGAGGCCATCGCCGACGCCGGGATCAAGCAGGTCGGCATCATCGTGGGCGACACCGCCGGCGAGGTGCGAGCCGCCGTGGGGGACGGCTCGGCGTGGGGCCTGGACGTGACCTACCTGCCCCAGGAGGCCCCGCTGGGACTGGCCCACTGCGTGCTCATCGCCCGGGACTTCCTGGGCGATGACGATTTCGTCATGTACCTGGGCGACAACCTGTTGAAGCAGACCCTGGCCGATTTTGTCCGGCGCTTCGAGGAGGACCGGCAACGGGCAGCCAACCCCACCTTGGTGGACGCCGTTGCCGCCCCGGTCGCCCAGATCCTGCTCAAGCAGGTTCCCGATCCGCAGCGGTTCGGGGTGGCGGAGATCGATGAGCACGGCGGGATCGTCAAGCTGGTGGAGAAACCGGAGGTCCCCCCCTCGGATCTGGCCCTGGTCGGGGTGTACCTCTTCGACGCCCACGTCCACGAGGCGGTGGCGTCCATCGCGCCGTCCGCGCGCGGTGAGCTGGAGATCACCGACGCCATCGGTTGGCTCATCGATCACGGCCACCGGGTGCGCAGCGAGATCCTGGAGGGGTGGTGGATCGACACCGGCAAGCTGACCCCCCTCCTCGAAGCCAACCGGCTCATCCTGGAGGGCATCGAGCGTCGCCTCGATGGAGACATCGACGAGGCGTCCCAGGTGGACGGCCGTGTCGTGGTGGAGGGCGGTGCGGTCATCCGCCACTCGGTGCTGCGGGGTCCCATCATCATCGGGGCGGGCACCACCATCACGGACAGCTTCATCGGGCCGTTCAGCGCCATCGGCCAGCGGTGCGTGGTCGAACGCTCGGAGATCGAGCACTCGGTGGTGCTCGACGACAGCCGTATCCTGGCGGCCGGGCGGATCGAGGACTCCCTGCTCGGCCACCATGTAGAGGTGACCCGCTCCGAGCGCCGCCCTCGCGCCACCAGGCTCATGGTCGGCGATCACTCCCAGATCGACATGGGCTGAGCGCCAGCGGTCCGTGACGGCTCGGCCTGCTCGGCGGGGTCGCCCCCGGCGGGTTGTCCCGGGGCCGGGCCCGTTACCGGTATCGTTCGGAGCCGTGCGATTGCTCGTGACCGGCGGCGCCGGCTTCATCGGGTCCAACTACGTCCGCTGGGTGCTGGATCATTCCGACGACGAGGTGACCATCTATGACGCCCTCACCTACGCCGGCAACCGTTCGACGCTGTCGGAGGTCCTAGCGGGGGTCCACGAGAACCGGGTGCGTTTCGTGCACGCCGACATCTGCGATCCTGTGGCGTTGGGTCACCATGTGCCCGGCCATGACGCCATCGTCCATTTCGCCGCCGAGAGCCACGTGGACCGCTCCATCATCGGGTCCCAGGACTTCGTGGTCACCAACTGTGTCGGCACCAACCTGGTCATGGACGCAGCCCGGATGGCGGACATCGGTCGCGTGGTCCACGTCTCGACCGACGAGGTGTACGGATCGGTGGAGGAGGGCGCCTCCAACGAGCACGACCTCCTGGTGCCCCGATCCCCGTACAGCGCCTCGAAGGCCGGTTCCGATCTGATCGCCCTGTCCCACTTCACCACCTACGGCCTGCCGGTGCTGGTCACGCGCAGCTCGAACAACTTCGGCCCCTGGCAGTACCCCGAGAAGGTCATCCCCCTGTTCCTCACCAACCTCTTCGATGGGATCAAGGTCCCGCTCTACGGCGATGGCCTCAACCGGCGGGACTGGCTGTTCGTGGCCGACAACTGTGCGGCCATCGACGCCATCCTTCGCCGTGGCCGCGACGGTGAGATCTACAACATCGGGGCCGGCAACGAGCTGACCAACCGGGAGCTGACCGCCCGTCTGCTCGACCTGTGCGGAGCCGGCGAGGAGATGGTCGAGCCGGTCGCTGACCGCCTGGGTCACGATCGGCGCTACTCGGTCGACTCCTCCAAGGTCCGCGCCCTCGGCTGGGTACCCGAGGTCGGTCTCGACGAGGGGCTCGACCAGACCCATGCGTGGTACCGAGACGGCCGGTGGTGGTGGGAACCGCTCCGGGCCGTCCCGATCCGGTGAGGGTCCTCGTGACCGGCGGGGGCGGCCAACTGGCCACCGACCTGATCGAGGTGCTTGCCGGTCGTCCCCAGCACACGGTCGTGGCCCCCGCCCGGGGCTCTCTCGACGTCGCCGATCGGGACGCGGTGCGCGCCGCCTTCGGCGAGGTGGACCCGGACATGGTGTTCCACACCGCGGCGTTTACAGCCGTCGACGCCTGCGAGTCCGATGCCGACCGGGCGTTCTCCGTCAACGCCCTCGGGACCCGTCACGTGGCCGAGGCGGCTCGGGGCAACGGCGCCCACGTGGTGTACCTGTCGACCGACTATGTCTTCGACGGGTTCTCCGAACGTCCCTACACCGAGTGGGACGAGCCCGCCCCCCAGTCGGTCTACGGCCGGTCCAAGCTCGCCGGTGAGCACGAGATGCGGGCTCAGCTACCGGGGGCGACGATCGTCCGCACGGGGTGGGTGTGCGGGCGCCATGGGACCAACATGGTCAAGACGGTGCTCCGGCTGGTCTCGAGCGGCGCGCCTCTGCGGTTTGTCGACGACCAGCGGGGCTGCCCCACCTTCAGCGACGATCTGGCCGCAGCCCTCTACGATCTGGCCGCCGCCCGCCGTCCGGGGCTGTTCCACGTGACCAACCAGGGCCCGACGACGTGGTATCGATTCGCGACGGATGTCATCGCCGTGGCCGGCGGCGACCCGGCGATCGTCGAACCCATTCGCACCGACGAGCTCGACCCGCCCCGGCCCGCCCCACGCCCCGCCAACTCGGTCCTCGACAACGCCGTTCTCCGGCTGAGCGGCATCCCTATGCTGGCGGATCACCATGAGCCGCTGGAACGCACCGTCGAGGCACTTGTTGTCCATCACTGACCACGTCCCGAGGAGCGGTGAGCGATGAGCAGGATCGCCATCATCGGTGTTGGCTATGTGGGGCTGACGACCAGCGCCGCCTTGGCTCACCTCGGCCACCAGGTGGTGGCCGCCGACATCGACGGGGCCAAGATCGACCTGTTGGCCTCGGGGTCCATCCCCATCGTCGAGACCGGGCTGTTGGAGATGGTCACCGAGCAGCGCCAGGCCGGACGCCTGACCTTTGCGCCCATGGCCGGCGACGTGGTGGCGGACGCTGAGTTCACCTTCCTGTGCGTGCCCACCCCCCAGTCGGCGGACGGGTCCGCCGACCTGACCTACGTGACCGAGGCTGCCCGCCAGGTCGGCCCCCACCTGCAGACGGGAGCGGTCGTGGTCAACAAGTCGACCGTCCCCGTCGGCTCGGTCGACATTGTCAGCACCGTCCTCGGACGCCCGGATGTGTCGGTGGTCTCGAACCCTGAGTTCCTCCGTGAGGGTCGCGCCGTGTACGACTGCCTGAACCCGGACCGCATCGTCATTGGGTCGGCCGACCGTATCGTCGGCCGCCGGGTGGCAGCGCTCTACGACGGCCTCGACGCCCCGGTGGTGCTCACCGACCCGGCCTCGGCAGAGACGGTCAAGTACGCGTGCAACGCCTTCCTGGCCACCAAGGTGTCGTTCATCAACGAGGTGGCCAACCTGTGCCAGGCCGTGGGGGCCGACGTCGGTGACGTGGTGGTCGGCATGGGCCTGGACCGACGCATCGGCGCCGATCACCTCAAGCCGGGACCCGGTTGGGGAGGATCCTGCTTCCCCAAGGACACCAACGCCCTGGTCCGCATCGCCGCCGACCACGGCTACGATTTCGCTCTGGTCCGGGGGGCGATCGTCGCCAACGAGGCCCAGTTCGCCCGGGTCGCCGACCGGGTGGCGGCCGTGTCCGGTGGTGACCTCGACGGCGTCCAGGTCGCGGTGTGGGGCCTCACCTTCAAGGCCGGTACCGATGACCTGCGGGACTCGCCATCCCTGTCGGTCATTGCCCACCTTCGCAACCGCGGCGCCCGGGTGATCGCCTACGACCCGACCCAACCGGATCCCGGCCATGAGTTGCTCGCCCCCCTCGGCGTCGAGGTCGTCGCCGACCTCTACGCGGCCTGCGAAGGCTCCGAGTGCGTCGTCGTCCTGACCGAATGGCCGGAGTTCGCGATGGCCGACTTCACCCGGGTGGCATCGGTCCTGGGCGCACCCATCGGGGCCACGGCCCCGCTGCGATCGGGGCTCGATCTCTCCGAGCGCGATCAGCGCCGCGCCGGCCGTCCGGCCATCATCGACGCCCGCAACCTGCTGGACTCCGCCGCGGTAACCACCGCCGGCTGTCGCTACGAGGGCATCGGGCGGCGCTGAGTGATCACGCCAGAGCATCCTCACCGTCACCTGGCGCCCCAGGTGCTCGGGTGGGGGCGCTGATGAGGGTCGTGGTCGCCGGTGGTGCCGGCTTCATCGGGGTCAGCCTGTGCTTGCGCTTGTTGGCTCGCGGCGACCAGGTGGTGTGCGTGGACAACCTCGTCACCGGTTCCCGCGCCCATGTGACCGCCCTGGCGACGCACCCCGGGTTCACCTGGATCGGCGCCGACATCTCCAAGGGGGTGCCCGTCGGTGGGGCGATCGATGCCATCTACAACCTGGCCTGCCCTGCTTCGCCCGCCGACTTCGGGCCTCTGGCCATGGAGATCCTGGCCGTGGGCAGCTCCGGGTTGCGGAACCTGGCCGAGCTGGCCCGGGAGTACGGGGCCCGACTCTTGCATGCCTCCACCAGCGAGGTGTACGGCGATCCGCTGGTGCACCCCCAGCCCGAGACGTACTGGGGGAACGTCAACCCGATCGGGCCCCGGTCCGTCTACGACGAGGCCAAGCGCTTCGGCGAGGCCATGGTCAGCGCCTACCGGCGGGCCGGTCTCGACACCCGCCTGGTGCGGATCTTCAACACCTACGGGCCGGGCATGCGACCCGATGACGGCCGGGTGGTGTCCACGTTCGTGCGCCAGGCCCTCGCCGGCGAGCCGATGACCATCCAGGGCTCCGGTGACCAGACCCGCAGCCTGTGCTTCGTCGAGGACCTCGTCGACGGCCTGATAGGCCTGATGGAGAGCGACCTCGCCGGTCCCGTCAACCTCGGAAGTGACGACGAGCGGACAGTGCGGGAGATAGCAGAGCTCATCCAGCAGCTGACCGGCAGCTCCTCGCCGATCGTCACCATCGCCGCCCTCCCCGACGACCCCACCCAGCGCCGGCCGGATCTCACCTTGGCCCGTTCCCACCTGGGATGGCAGCCGTCGACGTCACTGCCGGACGGGCTGGCCAAGACCATCGAGTGGTTCGCGTCGCTCCGCGCCAACCCGCCCGAGCCACCCTCTGTCGAGCCGGGAGCGTGAATGGGGCCGAGCCGCAGGGGAACGGGGTCGCTCCTGATCCTCTCGATGTGCGGGCGGTCGTCGTCAACTTCAACGCCGGCGACGCCCTGATCGACTGTGTGGCCAGCCTCGAGGCGGCCGGCGTGACCGACATCGTCGTGGTGGACAATGCCTCCTCCGACGGGTCCCAGCGGCTGCTGGCCGAACGCCACCCCCGGGTGGCGTGGGTGGACGCCGGCGGCAACCTCGGCTACGGGCGGGCCGCCAACCTGGGAGCGGATCGCTCCTCCTCCGACGTGCTGGTGTGCAACCCCGACCTCGTCGTCACTCCCGACGCGGTGCGGCGCCTGGCGGACCGCCTGGGATCCGACGCCCATCTGGGGGTCGTCGGGCCTCGCCTACGCAACAGCGATGGGACCATCTACCCCTCAGCCCGGACGTTCCCAGCTCTGACCGACGCCATCGGTCACGGTCTGCTCGGCCTGGTGGCCCCCAACAACCCCTTCACCCGCCGCTACCGCATCCTCGACTGGGACCATCACGACGCCCGCCGGGTCGACTGGGTGTCCGGCGCCTGCCTCCTCGTGAGGCGCCGGACCTGGGACGACATCGGTGGCTTCGATCCCACCTACTTCATGTACCTCGAGGATGTCGACCTGTGCTGGCGGGCCCACCGTTCCGGCTGGGACGTGATCTACGAGCCGGCGGCCGAGGTGACCCACGCCCAGGGCCTCTCGACCCGGCTCCATCCCTACCGGATGCTCGCCCTTCACCACTGGTCCATGTGGCGTTTCGCCCGGCGGTCGACGGTCGGGGCCCGGCGGGCCCTCCTCCCGGTCGTGGCCGTCGGTCTGGCCGCCCGGCTCGGGGTGGCTGGACTCCGCCACCGGGCCGGAGGTCAGAAGGCCGAGGTTCCCGCCCGGTCCGAACCGGACCGCTAATGCGGTTACCCTGAGCGACGATATGGGCAAGGCTTCGTCCAACAAGAAGGTGGCCCGTGCCGCCGGCACCGGTGGCGGTCGTACAGCAGGCGGTCGCATCGCCTGGCCGTACTACGGCGTGCTGGCCCTGGTGGCGGTGCTCGGCATCGCCGGGACGGTCGTCAGCCGCGACGGCTACCACGCCCGGATCAACGCCAACGGCGGGGCCCCCCCGAAGGTGGGCACCACTTGGAACGAGGGCTACGCCGTCTACGCGTGCGGGAAGTTCGTGCCCAACATCAAGCTGAGCAAGGATCCGAGTGGTATCACGACGCAGGGGGACGGGATCATCCACATCCACCCCACGACCAAGTCCGCAGCCGGAAAGAACGCCACCCTCGGCAAGTTCGCCTCCTCGGTGGGTATGAAGCTCAACGCCGGCGAGTTGCAGGTGCCCGGCGGCAAGCTCTACCGGGACGGCAACCAGTGCAACGGGAAGACCGCGAGCGTGTACGTGAAGCAGTTCGCGTTCATCGGCTCCACATCGGGCCAGGTCCAGACCACCGATCCCCGCAACGTCATGCTCCAGGACCAGGCTCTGGTGACCATCGCCTTCGTGCCCAGCGGCCAGCAGGCGTCCATCCCGGCCCCGCCGCAGGCGGTGCAGACGGCCCTGCAGAAGCTGGCGCCCGCCCCCGCGCCGTCCACCTCGACGCCGGCGCCCACGGCTCCGGGGGCGGCCCCGTCGACCACCGCCCCGGCTCCGGGCGCCACCCCGTCGACCACCGCTCCGGCGACAACTGCTCCCGCCCCGGCGACGACCGCCCCGGCCCCGGGCCCACCGACGACCGCGCCGGCGTCGCCACCGTCGAGCGCCCCGTGAGGGCCGTGGTCCTGGTCGGGGGGCAAGGGACACGGCTCCGGCCCCTGACCCTGACCAGGCCGAAGCAGATGCTCCCGGTCGCCGGGCAGCCCATGATCGAACGGGTCCTGGACCATCTCCGGGCCCACGGCATCAGCGACGTGGTGCTCTCTCTCGGCTACCGGCCCGATGCTTTCCTCTCCGCCTACCCCGACGGCACCTGCGCCGGCGTGGGCCTGCACTATGCCGTCGAGGACCACCCTCTCGACACCGCCGGGGGCATCGCCTTCGCCGCCCGGCAGGCCGGGATCGACGAGCCGTTCGTGGTCGTCAACGGCGACGTTTTAACCGACCTCGACGTCGCCGCTCTGATCAAGCTCCACCAGGCACGGGGCGCAGAGGCGACCATCGCCCTGACCCCGGTCGCCGACCCGTCGGCGTTCGGCGTGGTTCCCACCGACGACTCCGACCGGGTCACCGCCTTCATCGAGAAGCCGCCTCGGGGTGAGGCGCCGACCAACCTGATCAATGCCGGCACCTACGTGCTCGACCCCTCTGTGCTCGATCTGATCGAGCCTGATCGCAAGACGTCCATCGAGCGGGAGATCTTCCCCGCCCTGGTCGAGCGGCGCACCCTCTTCGCCATGGCGTCTGATGTCGAGTGGATCGACGCCGGAACACCGGAGACCTACCGCCAGGCCAACCTGTCGTGGGCCGTCCGATGCGGCGGCGGCATCCACCCGAACGCCTCCCTGGCGGCCGAGGCCCAGGTCGATGACAGCGTCATCGGGGCTGGCTCGGTCATCGCCGGGGCTGCCGTCGTCACCGGTTCGGTGCTCCTCGACGGGGTCCGCATCGGGCCTGGCGCCACCGTCACGGACGCGGTGATCGGCTACCGCAGCACCATCGGCGCTGGCGCCAGGGTCGGGGCTGGGGTGGTTCTGGGCGACGACGCCGTCATCGCTGACGGCACCAGGCTGGCGGCGGGACAGGACCCCGGGGGCCCGATCCAGCCACCTCGGTGAGAGCGTTCGTGACCGGGGGGGCCGGGTTCATCGGCTCGAACCTGGTGGAGCGCCTCCTCGCCGAAGGCCACGCCGTCGACGTGGTCGACAACCTCTCGACCGGCTCTCTCGCCAACCTGGCCGACGCCCGCCGCAACCCCGACCACGAGTTCAGCTTCCAGCGCCTTGACATCGCGTCCTCGGCCATGGCCGAGATCATGGCCCGGCGCAGGCCGGAGGTCGTTTACCATCTGGCCGCGAGGGGAGGCGCGGCGGCGTCGGTGAACGAACCGATCCTCGACGCCGAAGTCAACGTCCTCGGCTCCCTGCGGGTGCTCGAGGGGGCCCGGCAGGCAGGCGCCCGCAAGGTGGTGTTCGCCACCAGCGGTGTGGCCATCTACGGGGAAGCGGGTCCCGGGGGCCTGCCGGTCAAGGAATCGGCCGGCCACCGGCCCCTGTCCCCCCACGGGGTGGCGAAGAGCAGCGTCGCCGGTTATCTGGCCACCTACCGCGAGCTGCACGACCTGGAGTACACCGCCCTGGCCCTGGCCAGCGTGTACGGGCCCGGCCAGTCACCGGCGTCCGCCAGCGGGGTGGTCGCCATCCTGGCCGGGGACCTGGTCGCCGGTCGGCCGGGCACCATCCACGGCGACGGCTCCCAGACCCGCGACTTCGTCTACGTCGACGATGTGATCGACGCTCTGGCCCGGGCCGCGGAGCGGGGGAGCGGCTTGACGTTGAACATCGGCACGGGCGTAGAGACGAGCATCCGGTCACTGCACGCCCTGGTGGCGGCCGTGGCCGGCGTCAGCGCTACGCCCGCCTACGGGCCGGCCCGGCCAGGTGAGGTCAAGCGGTCCAGCCTCAACCCCAGCCGGGCTGCCATCCATCTGGGCTGGAAGCCGTGGACGACCCTCGACGCCGGCGTGGCTGCCACCGTCGACTGGGTGCGCACCGCCGGGCCCTGAGGGTTTCGGTCACCGACCGTCCTCCAAGAGACGTCCGGTCCCGTCACGACGTCGGGGTGCCGTCAGGTCGGGGCGCCGTTATGAACCGAACGAGCCGTCAGCGGAAGAGGTCCTCGTTGTAGGGCCGGACGATCTCGTCGTGGACGCTCGACTCCCGCAACCAGGACGGGTCCACGCCCCTCACGATGGCCACCGGCACCCCCCGCGACTTGCCCATGACCAACTCGGCCGCCCCGGCCAGCTCGTCGGCCACGCACACCTCGGTGACGGCCAACTCCCGGCCCAGGGCGTCGGTGGTGCCTCGCAGATCGACGACGGCGGCCACGCCGGCGGTGCCGATGGCGACATCGGTGACCCCGCGCCGCCACGTTCGCCCGAACGTGTCGGAGACGATCACTCCGACGGAGACGCCCATGCGGCCGCGTAGTCCGTCGCGGATCCGGCGGGCCGACCGGTCCGAGTCCACCGGCAACAGGGCCGCGAATCCCTCTTCGACGTTGGAGAGGTCGATGCCGGCGTTGGCGCAGACGAAGCCGTGGCGGGTCTCGGTCATGGTCAGCTCGCCCCGGCGACGCAGGATCCGCACCGATTCGCCGGCGACAAGCCGGCGGTGGGCAGCCGGGTCCGCCGGGTCGATGGCCACCAGGCGGCCCTCGGCCTTGGAGACGATCTTCTGGGTGACGACGACGACATCGCCGGGCGCCACCGCCGCATGCTCGCCGATCACGACGGCCAGATCGTCGCCGGGACGGATCTCGGGGATGCCCTCGACCGCGATGAGCTCCATCGTCAGTGGCCCGGTACGGCCGACGGGGTACCGGGCCGAGCGGAGAGCACGGCCCGGGCCAGGTTCGCCGCCTCCGCCGGTCCCGTCATGATCGTGGAGGTCACGACGCAGGTCATGCCTGCGTCTTCCACGGCGTCGGCCAGGCCCGCATCGGCGGTGTCGACGACTAGCACCGCGGCGTAGGGAGCCCACATGCGGGCCACACCCACCACCGACGGCTCGTGGCCCAACTCGGCCAGAATGCGGTCAGCGGGTCCCTTGAGGGCCCGCCCGGCAATGATGGGTGATACGGCGATCACGTCGGCGCGGCGGTCTGCGACGGCCTCGCCGATTCCGGGGGTGGTCAGCACCGGTCCGATGGACAGCACCGGGTTGGAAGGACAGATGACCAGCCGCTCGGCCGATGCGATGGCGGCGAGGACCTCGGGTCCAGGTTCGGCGTGATCCAGGCCGGCCAGCCGGATGGCCGACACCTCGACATCGTGGTGACGGCCGACGAAGTACTCCTGAAAGCCGATCTCCTCGCCGGTCGCGGCCAGCACCACCCGGGTCGCCACGGGCTGGTCGGACATGGGCAGCACCCGAATCGGCAGTTGCCAGCGGTCGGTGATCTCGGCGGTCACCTCGCTCAGCGACGCCCCTTCTCCCAACCGGGCGGTGCGGTACAGGTGGGTGCCCAGGTCCCGGTCGCCGAGCCCGAACCACGCCAACCGGCCCCCGTCGTAGGCCTGCAGCTCGGTGAGTGCCTGCCACGTCTCGCCGGCCAGGCCCCACCCGGTGTCGGGATTGATGGCCCCGGCCAGGGTGTAGGTGACCGTGTCCAGATCGGGGCTGATGTGCAGGCCGTGGAGGACGGTGTCGTCGCCGGTGTTGACCACCGCGGTGATGGTCTCCTCGCCGGCGACGGCCACCAGCCCCCGCAGCATGCGGGCGGCGCCGACGCCGCCGGCCAATGCGAGGATCACCGGGCCACGGTACCGTCTGGCGTCCATGACCCTGTGCTGCCCGTGACCCTGTGCTGCCCAGTGACTTCCGGCGCCCAGGGGTCACTGCGCCCATGAGCCCCGTCGTCGGGATCGACGCCACCCCGCTGCTCGGTCCCCGTACCGGTGTGGGTGTCTTCGTCGACGGGCTGCTCTCGACGTTGGTCGGCCGTCCGGGTCTGACCCTGCGGGCCTACGGGCTGACCGCCCGGGGGTTCCGGCGCCTCGGCACCCTGCTGCCCCCCGGTGTGGCCCTCCGGCGGCTGCCGTTGCCCGCCGGCGTCGCTCTGCGGACGTGGGCCGCCGCCGACCTCCCGACCATCGAGACCTGGTCGGGGCGGGTGGATGTGGTGCACGGCACCAACTTCGTGGTGCCGCCGAGCCGCCGGGCGACCCGGCTGGTCTCCGTCCACGACCTGACGTCGCTGCACTTCCCGGAGCTGTGCACCCCCGCGGCCCGGCGCTACCCCGATCTGGTTCGCCGCGCCGTGGGCCAGGGGGCGTGGGTCCACGCCGTCTCCGAGTCGGTGGCGTCGGAGACCGTGGCCCATCTGGGGGCCGACCCCGCCCGGATGCGGGTCATCTACTCCGGGGCGCCCCAGCCTTCTCCGGAGCCCAACCCCGCCCGCCGGTCAGGAGGCCGGCCCTACATCCTGGCCCTGGGGACGGTGGAGCCCCGTAAGAACCTCCCCGCCCTGGTCGCGGCCTTCGACCGGATCGCCGACGATCACCCCGACCTCGACCTCCGCATCGCCGGTCCGCCCGGCTGGGGCGACGAAGCGCTGGCCCGAGCCGTCGATGCCGCCCATCACGGGGGCCGCGTCGCCCGTCTGGGCTGGGTGCCCGATCCGGCCGAGGAACTGGCTGGCGCCGCGGTCGTCGCCTACCCGTCACTGTACGAGGGGTTCGGCTTCCCGCCCCTCGAGGCCATGGCCGCGGGGGTCCCGGTGGTGGCGACGTCTGTGGCCGCCCTGCCCGAGGTCCTCGGCGATGCCGCCCTCCTCGTGGCCCCCGGCGACATCGACGCCCTGGCCGCCGCCCTGGGTCGGGTTCTCGCCGACGATGTCCTGCGGGCCACGCTCATCGCGGCCGGCCGGGCCCGGGTCGGGCGCTACCGCTGGGAGCTCACCGGGGAGCATTTCGCCCGGCTCTACACGCAACTGGCCGCGATCCGTCGGTAGCACCCGGCACGAGATGGGCGTCAGCGGGGGAGCCGCCCCGAACGAGGCCCCGGTGTCAGCGGGGGAGCCGGTAGCGCCGCCCGCCGGCGGCGACGGCGTCGAAGACGGCCAGGAAATCGCCCGGCCCCGACGAGCGCAGGCGGGGGCCGGCCCGGCGCGACGGTGTGGTCGAACCCGAAGAGGCCAAAAACGCGAGCAAGAC
>JBPCNZ010000158.1:0-13921 GCA_051000755.1 Acidimicrobiales bacterium
CCCGACGGAAGTCCCGGCGTCGCCGTTCGGCTTTGGTCCGGGCGTCAAGGTTCGGGATGAAGTACCCGGCGGCGCCGAGCGCGACGGCGCCGAGGACGGGGAGCTGCCAGCCGACCCAGAGCCCGGCGACGGCGACCACGACCGCGAAGGCGGGGCCGATCAGTAGCCCGGCAACACAGGCGGTCAGTTTCGAGCCGAGAAGCGTGGCTGGGTTGATGGCGAGCGTCCGCAGATTCTGCCGTACCTGGCCGTTGGCGTACCGGTCGACGTCGCCCGTCCGGGCCAGGACCCGGCCGACCCGCTCGTCGAGACTCTTCGCCCGCGGAGCGGGCGGTCCCGGGACCCGGTCCATTTCGGTCATGACCTCGGCCAGGGTCGGCTTGGCCGGGACGAGACCGCTCAACAGCAGGCACAGGCCGACCCCGCCGAGCGCCCCGATCACCGCGAAGCCGATCACGGGTTCACCTTCTCGGGTTGCATGGTGCGCTGCGGCGCCTCCAGCCGGCTGAATCGGTCCATCAGCCACAGGCTGAACGCGAACACCCCGACGATCCCCGCGAACACGACCTGGCCGGTCGGGGTGCCGAACGGCGACAGGTAGTCGTGGCGGAACACCAGCAAGTAGGTGGCGATCACCACGACGGCGCCGACGATCATGCGCCGCTGGCCGAGGATCTCGGCCCGTTTGGCTTCGACCTCGAGGCGCATGTTGACCTCGGCCCGGGCGGAAACGGCCAGGGTGGACAGCAGGGTACGCATGTCCGCCCCTTTGCCTCGGGCGGCCAGCAGCAGGGCGATGACGATCGTGTCCCCGGTCGGATCGGCGACCTCCGCGGCGAAGGCCCGCAGCGCGGACTCGACCGCACCGGGTCTCGGGCGCCGCAGCCGGACGCAGAGTTGGGCGACCTCGGTTCGGATCGCGGCGGGGGCGACGTGTTCGGTGGCGGCGACCGTGGTGGTCAAGCCGCTCCCCGCCGAGAACCCGTCTCTGAGCATTTCGGCCCACACGGCTAAGGCCTCGATCTTGTTCGTTCCGGCCCGCCGGGACCGCCGCGACGCGCCCAGCAGTCTGATGAAGAACCAGCCCACCACGACCCCGGTGGCGGCGCCGATCGCCCAGCGGGTCAGCAGCCAGCCGGCGACGGCGCCGACGGCGGCCAAGCCGAAGCGGACCCCCAGCCGGCGGTAGTCGACAGTCCGATCGTGGCTTGGCCCCGGTCGAGGCTCAGAGGGGATTAGCCCCGAGACCACCAGGGCCACCCCGAGCGCCAAGAAGCCGCCGAGCAGAGCACCGAGGGCGCCGGTCACCTCACCAGCCTCCGATCCGATGGGTGTAGCCAACCGCGTCGAGGCGGGCCGCGGTGTGGGTGATGAACTGGGTCGACGGCACCGCCACCCCGTCGGGGCCCGGTGAGCACACCTCACTCGAGGTGACCTGGGTTCCGTCCCAGTTCCCCACCTCTCGAATCGACGCCACATACCGACGTTTGGCGGACCCGTCCGGGTTGCGGTCCGCCGTCACGTACACGACCAGATCCAAAGCATCGGCGATGACCCGGCCGGCCGCCTCCAGCGGCAACGTGACCGGCGGCTGGGAACACAAGCTGATCAGCCGAGAAAAGGCATGGTCCGCCGAATAGGCGTGGTAAGTGCACATGCTGCCCTTGTTGCCCTGAGACATGGCATTGAGCAGCGCAGTGACATCCGAGGGCCCGAGGACCTCGCCCAAGAGCACGCGGCCCGGGTTCATTCGCAGGCTGAGCCGGACCAGTTCGGCGAGCTCCACCGATCCTTTGCCCTCCGAGTTCGCTTTGCGGGTCTCGAGGGCGGCCACGTTTTGATGGCCGAACTCCGCGAGCTGGAGCTCGGGGGAGTCCTCGATCGTGGTCAGACGCTCATCGGACGGCGTCGACATCGCCATCGCCCGCAGCAGCGCCGTCTTGCCGGCGTCGGTGTCGCCGA
The DNA here is from genome assembly GCA_051000755.1 of Acidimicrobiales bacterium. GTDB lineage: Bacteria > Actinomycetota > Acidimicrobiia > Acidimicrobiales > Palsa-688 > JALZAH01. The sequence continues at coordinate 1,963 of JBPCNZ010000158.1, forward strand.
CGATCGCCACGCACAGCTTGGCGGCCACCGTGGCCCGCAACAAGTCATGGACCTCGTCGCTGATCGAACCGAGCCGGTTCAGCTCGTCCAAGTCGAGGAGCTTTTGCATGTGGTGCTGGCGGATGTTCAACAGCGGACGGGGGGCGACACCGCGCTGTCCCCGCCCGCCCCACACCGCCGAAAGACGGAAACCGCCGTCGAGCTGGAACGACAGGAAGAACGCCTCCGGGTCGAAGCGTTGTTCGCTCGTCGCGCTCCCCCGCCTCGCCGTCGTCGAGATGTACTCGAGCATCTCGCGGTCACTGCGGAACAACGGTGGTACCTGGTGGCGGCGCCCGTCCGCCCGGGTCACCCACACCCGGTCGAAGCCGTTCATGTCGAGGTTCTCCCACGACGGGTCGGCGAACCACCGCTCCAGCGCCGCGCCGCTGTGCCACATCTCCGCCGCTACGGCTGCCTCATACGCGATGCGCTCGTCGGGACCCAGCGGGTCTTTGCCTTCGACCAGGCGGTCCTTGTTCAACATGGTGACCACCTGGTTGAACGCGAACGTCGCGAACATCTCCCGGTCCGTGCCGGCCAGGACCGGCTCGCCGCGTGCCACCCTGGCCTGGTCGTCGGTGTCCATCTGGTCCGCTGCCGCGTCGACCAGCCGGGCCAGGGTCACCCTGTCCACCTCGGCTTCGTTACCGTCGGCCTGGCTCATCGGCTCGCTCCCATCCGCCCGGTGTTCGCGACGACCCTGGACCGGGCCGCTTCGCCCAGCGCCCGGCTGCGGGTCGCCAACTGTTCGGTCACCTTGCCCACCCCGGCCCGGTCCCTCTCCGGGATGCCGACTTTGACCGCGGCAACGATCTCGGGGCGAACCGGGATCGACGCCACCAGAGGCAACCGGATCTGTCCCGCTACTGCCCGGACGTCGTCGCCGACGACAACCAGCCCGAGGTGGGCGCCGTCCTGGGCGAGGGCGTCGGCCAGTGCCCGGGCGTGAAACACCCGGGCCGCGGTCTCCCCTTGGTCCCCGTCGGATCGGACGACGACAAGGGTGACATCGGTGGTGACCGCCAACGACCACAGCAACGAAGACGGGCCGAGCAGCCCGCAATCGGCAATCAACACACCCGAACCTGAGCTCTGGCGGAGGGAGCGGACCAGCAGTGGGGTGAGCACCTTCGCCGCGCCGACCGCCTCGATGGCGTTCGACGGGCCAACCACCACCGGCACCCCCGACGGCGGGTGCTGGGCGTGCTGGGCCAACATCGACGATGTCACCTCCCCGGCCGTCGCCGCTGCCGCTGCCAGATCGACACCCCCCGGCTGCCATCGCAGCCCGCACAGGCCCGCGACCGTCCCGCCGGTCTGGGAGAGCTCGATCGCCGTCAACGGTTCACGCAAACCCATCCCCAACAGCAGCGAGGTGACCGTCGTTCCCGGCGAACCCGACGCCGAGATCACCGCCACCGACTTCACGGCGTTCGATGTTGAAGCGGTTCCACAGGCTGTTCCACGCGCCCTCGTGTCGCGTCAGTAGGCCCTGGAAGTCCTCGGCGCCGGCCACCGCGCTCCGGGCCTCCTCTCGGCTTTCCGAGATTGCTCGGTCCCTGGAGGTGTAAACAGCGACGACCTTCTCCACCGTGGCCGGGCGGCCTTCCTCCAGCTCGAATCTCAGCTCATGCGCGATGGACCCGGGCTCCTCGATCAGCCGCCGGTCGGCCTCGACCGTCCGGTTGTCGCGCCGGAGCCTGGTGCGGACCGCCAGGGCTATCCGCACGTGCGACTGGAGGGTTACGACCTGCAGGTCGACGGTCTCCTCGTCCGGCTGGGCCTGGCCCAACACCTGCAAGTGCCGGGGGTTCAGGTCTCGGTAGCGCTTGACGCCGGCGTTCACGACCCGCCCGTCCAGCCCCGAGCAGACCTGCAGCGTTCCCGACCAGTTCTCCGCCGTGAAGGTGGTCGCCAACCCGGCCAGATGCTCGTCCTTCATGCTGACGAAGCGACGCTGGGTCATCCTGGTACGCCGGCCGTCGGTGTCCTGCCACGTGAGGTGCCGGGTGAGGGTGCCGTGGCGCATGTCCAGCTCGAAGCGGTGCTCGCTCACGTCGGCCGCCCCGGCGTCGAACCAGTCCCCGCCGGCCACACGGAAGCGCAGGGGCAGCCAGTTGGGCAGGTTGACCAAGTCTTCGTTGTCGGTCGTTCTTCCGGCAATCTCGGTCTGCGCGCGGTCGTACAGGCCGGCGACATACGTGCCCGGGTAGTTGACGTCGTCGGCTTCGGCCTCCGGCAGGGCGCCACGGGTCACGAGGTAGCCGTTGCCCAAGGCACACAGCGACTCACGAAGTCCTTGACGCGCGGGGTCGAAGCTGTCGTAGACGAGCGTCCAGGCGCTCGGCGGTGCCTGGGTGTGCCGGCGCCGCGTCTCCGCGGCCGCGCGCCGCTCCTCGAGGCGTCCTTCGGCCAGAGCCCGGAAGGAGACGTCGTCCAGGGTCGTCACGACCAGGTCCGCGCCGGCCTCGAGCAGCAGGTCGCGGTCGTCCAGTCGAGCCACCCCGAGCCCCGCCATCCCGGCCGCCTTCGCGGCCTGGATCCCGCTGCTGGCGTCCTCGGCGACCAAGCACTCTGCCGGGTTGACGCCCAGCTCCTGGGCGGCGGTCAGGAAGACTGTCGGGTCGGGTTTGCCCTTGGCGAAGTCGCGCCCGGAGATGTCGGCGTCGAACAGCTCGGCCAGCGTCATCCCCGCGTGAATGAAGTCGTAGTCGAGCCGCTGCTCAGCGGCGAAGAGGTCCAACCGGATCCGCTCCAGGAACAGCCCTGCGTTCTTGGACGACGACGCCGCCGCCACCGGGATGCCCCGGGCCTTGACGGCCAGGATGAATCGCAGCGCATCCGGGAATGCCATGAAGCGCCCTTGTTCGATGAGCGTGATGACGTGCTCCTGCTTCGCCGCGGCGTACTGCTCGATGCGGGCGTCGATGTCGGGTACGCCGAAGTACTCCATCACTGCCCGGGCGCCGGCCATCCGCGGCATCCCCGCCATCACCTGCTGGTACACCGCTGGCGTGAAGCGCTCAGGGGTCCAGGTCGTCCGGTTCCGGATCTGCCGCCACTCGCCTTCCATCAGCGCCCTGAACGACTCCCGCCATGCCAGCTCATGCGGCGAATCAACCAGCACGCCATCGACGTCGAAGATCGCACCGTGAAACGCCATCAGGGTCTCCCATCCGTCCGTCGCCGGGTCGAGCAGCGCGCGTGACTCCCTCGGAGCGCGTCGGACCGGGCCGCCGATTCCATCGCTGATCTCCTTCTCGCTGGCCGCCCGTCGCTCAGGTCGCGGCCGAGGCGCCGAGGCGGACCTCGGGTGCGCCGAGGCGGGCGGCGTCGGCGGTGTGGTCATCGGGCTGTGTTTGCGAGTCGCGTTCGGCCTTGACCCGCAGCCGGTAGTGCTGCACCTCGCGGTCGATTGCTTCCTGCGTCCATCCCAGGATGGGGGCGATCAGGTCGGCGACCTCGGCCGCGGCGGCGTCGCCGCGGTCGGGGACTTCGATGGAGATCCTGGTCCGGCGGGTGAGGACGTCGTCCAGGTGCAGGGCGCCTTCGTGGCTGGCCGCGTAATAGGCCTCGGCCTTGAGGTATTCGGGTGCGCTGGTCAGTGGTTCACCGAGTGCTGGCTGTTCGGTGATCAGGTCGAGCAGCTGCGAGGACAGGGTTCCGTACCGTCCCAGCAGATGCTCGATCGTGGACACGCTCAGTCCGGTGCGGTCGGCGGTGAGCTGGCGGGAGTTGTACGCGCCGAAGTAGCCGTCGGCTCCGACCAGCGGGACACGTTCGGTGCAGGACTCGGGGACGGTGCGTTCCATGCCGTGGACGGCGGCGTCGACAGCGTCCTTGCCCATCACCCGGTAGGTGGTGTACTTGCCGCCGGCGATGACGGTCAGCCCGCGCACCGGGCTGGACACGGCGTGCTCCCGGGACAGCTTGCTGGTGGCGTCGGATTCACCGGACAGCAACGGTCGCAGTCCCGCGTAGACCCCGACGACGTCTTCGCGGGTCAGCGGGTCCTGAAGCAGCGTGTTGGCGTGCTCGAGGAGGTAGTCGATGTCGGTTTGGCTGGCCGCGGGGTGGGCCAGGTCGAGGTTCCAGTCGGTGTCTGTGGTGCCGATGATCCAGTGGCTTCCCCACGGGATGATGAACAGCAGGCTCTTCTCGGTTTGGGTGATGATGCCGGTGGCGCTGTTGATCCGGTTGCGGGGAACGACGAGGTGGACACCCTTGGATGCCCGGACCTGGAACTGGCCCCTGCCGCCGACCATCTTCTGGATTTCGTCGGTCCACACCCCGGCGGCGTTGATGACCTCGCGAGCTCGGATGGCGAGCTCGTGTCCGGTTTCCAGGTCGGTGACCTTGACCCCGACGACCCGGTCACCTTCCCGGATGATCTCGGTGACGCGGGCGCTGTTGACGCACAACGCGCCGTAGCTGGCCGCGGTGCGCGAGAGCATCATGGTGTGCCGGGCGTCGTCGACCTGTCCCTCGTAGAACCGGATCGCACCGCGGATGGCCGACCTTTTCCCGGACGGGAAGGACTCCATCGTCTTCTTGCGGCTCAGGTGCCTGTGGTGGCCCGGCACCCCGCGTCCGGCGCCCATCAGGTCGTACACGCCGATGCCCATCCCGACGTAGCCGCGGTCGATCATCTTCTCCAGCGGGTAGATGAACGGCACGGGGCGGGCCAGGTGCGGGCACAGCGTGCTGAGCACCAGGGTGCGTTCGCGCAGTGCCTCGAAGACGAGCGCGAAGTTGAACTGCTCCAGGTAGCGCAGGCCACCGTGGAAGAGCTTGGTGGAGCGGCTGGAGGTGCCGGCCGCGTAGTCGCGGGCCTCCACCAGCCCAACTTTCAGGCCTCGGGTGACCGCGTCAAGCGCGCACCCGGCGCCGACGACACCACCGCCGATGACCAGGACGTCCAGCTCTTCTACGCCGAGTTTCTGCAGCGCGCCGTGACGGCCGGCCGGGCTGAGGGGTGCGGTGGCGCTCACGTCACTCGTTCCTTCGCATCGGACGTCAAATCCCAGCGGGCCAGCTGGCCCAGGGAGTGATCAGGTTGGAGCGGGCGCGGTCATGGCGGGTCTCGATGACGCGGACCGCCCCGGAACGGGACCGCATCGACAGCGACTGGGTGGTGACCCGGTCGTGTTCGAAGCGGACACCGCGGAGCGGGGCACCGTCGGTGACCCCGGTCGCGGCGAAGAACACGTTGGCCCCGGAGACGAGGTCGGTGGTGGTCAGGACCCGGTCCAGGTCGTGCCCGAACTTCACCGCCGCGGTTCGCTCGCCCTCGTTTCGGGGGCAGAGCCGACCGAACATCGCCCCGCCGCTGCAGCGCAACGCACCGGCTGCGATCACCGCCTCGGGGGTGCCGCCGACGCCCATCAGGACATCCACCCCGGAGCCGGGCTGTCCGACCGCGATCGCCCCGGCGACATCGCCGTCGAGCAGGAACTTGATCAATACCCCAGCGGCCCGGATCTCGGCGACCAGGTCGACGTGCCGGGGCCGGTCCAGCACGGCCACCGTCAGCTCGCCGGGCTGCTTGCCCAACGCGCGCGCCACTGCGGCCAGGATCTCTGGCACCGGTGCTGCGGGGTCGACCGAGTCGGCCGCGGCTGCTGGGACGACCAGTTTGTGCATGTAGACGCAGGGCCCCGGGTCGAACATCGTGCCCCGCTCGGACAGCCCGACCACCGCCACCGCATCGGGCAGGCCCTTGGCCGCTGCTGTGGTCCCGTCGACCGGGTCGACGGCGATATCGACAGCCGGTTCGGAGCCGTTGCCGACCTGCTCGCCGTTGAACAGCATCGGGGCCTCGTCCTTCTCGCCCTCCCCGATCACGACCACGCCGCGCATGCCCACCGAGCCCAGCACCGGGCGCATCGCATCGACCGCAGCCTGGTCGACCTGCATCTTGTCGCCGCGCCCGACGTAGCGCGCCGACGAGATCGCCGCGGCCTCGGTGGCGCGGACCAGCTCCAGGGCCAGGTTGCGGTCCGGGTCGAGCAGCATCCCGGGCGAGGGGTCGGTGCCGCTCACGAGATCCGCCTCCGAGGCGGAGCTGCCCTAACCAGCGGGTTCGCATCCAGCATGGCGCTGTCCTTCGGTTGGTTATTCAACGTCGACCCAGTCCAGGGTGCGCTCGACGGCCTTCTTCCAGCCGGCATAGCCCTTGGCGCGCTGTTCATCAGACCATAGCGGGGTCCAGCGCTGGGCTTCGTTCCAGTTGGCCCGCAGCTCGTCGGTGTTCTTCCAGAACCCGACAGCGAGGCCGGCGGCGTAGGCCGCACCCAGTGCGGTGGTCTCGGCGACGACGGGGCGGCTCACCGGGACGCCGAGCACGTCGGCCTGCAACTGCATGCACAGGTCGTTGGCGGTAACGCCGCCGTCGACCTTGAGCACGTCCAGGTGCACCCCGGAGTCCTGCTCCATCGCCTCGGCGACGTCGCGGGACTGGTAGCAGATCGACTCCAGCGTCGCCCGTGCGAGGTGTGCGTTGGTGTTGAAGCGGGACAGCCCGACGATCGCGCCGCGCGCGTCACTGCGCCAGTACGGCGCGAACAGGCCGGAGAACGCAGGGACGAAGTACATCCCGCCGTTGTCGGCCACCTGCAGGGCGAGCGTCTCGACCTCCGCCGCCCCGGAGATGATGCCGAGCTGGTCGCGCAGCCACTGCACCGCCGACCCCGTGACCGCGATCGACCCCTCCAGCGCATAGATAGGTGGTTGGTCGCCGAACTGGTAGCAGACGGTGGTCAGCAGCCCGTGCTTGCTGCGCACCAGTTCGGTGCCGGTGTTGAGCAGCAGGAAGTTGCCGGTGCCGTAGGTGTTCTTGGCCTCGCCTGGGGCGAAGCAGACCTGCCCGAACATGGCCGCCTGCTGGTCGCCGAGGATGCCGGTCAGCGGGATGCCGGCGAACGCTGCGGGAGAGGCGACCTCGCCGTATCCGGCGGGGGCGGATGACGGTTTGATCTCGGGGAGCATGGCCCGGGGGATGCCGAAGAAGCCGAGCAGCTCCTCGTCCCAGTCGAGGGTCTCCAGGTTCATCAGCATGGTGCGGCTGGCGTTGGTGACGTCGGTGACGTGTATGCCGCCCTTGACGCCTCCGGTCAGGTTCCACATCACCCAGCTGTCGGTGTTGCCGAACAAGGCGTCACCAGTTTCGGCATCCTTGCGCGCGCCCGGGACGTTCTCCAGGATCCACTGGATCTTTCCGCCGGAGAAGTACGTCGCCGGCGGCAGCCCGGCCTTGCGCCGGATCACGTCGCCGCGCCCGTCGCGGTCCAGGGCGCTCGCGATCCGGTCGGTGCGCGTGTCCTGCCACACGATGGCGTTGTGGTACGGGCGTCCGGTCTTCTTGTTCCAGACGACGGTCGTCTCGCGTTGGTTGGTGATGCCCAGGGCGGCCATGTCCGAGGCGACGAGGCCCAAGCCGTTCAGCGTGGTCTGGATGACCGCGCTGGTGCGTTCCCAGATCTCCACCGGGCTGTGCTCGACCCAGCCCGCCTTCGGCAGGATCTGCTCATGCTCCAGCTGGTACTTGCCGCGCTCGTTGCCGTCGTGGTCGAAGAGCATGAAACGGCTGCTGGTGGTGCCCTGATCGACGGAGCCGACGAAGTCAGCCATGGTCTTCCTCCTCTGGCGCTGGATGGGTGGGTTGTGCGAGCCGGTCAGCTCGCCGACGGGCCTCCCTGACCTCGTAGATGGGTTCCAGGCCGACCTCGGCGGTGACATGCACCCCTCCCCGGGTGCCTCCGGTGAGGTTCCACAGCACCCAGGAGTCGGCGTTGCCGAAGACCGCCTCCCCCTGCTCGGCTGCCGCTCGCACCCCGTCCACGTTTTCCAGGATCCATTGGAGCTTGCCTCCTGAGAAATATGTGGCCGGGGGCAAGCCCGCTTTACGCCGGATCACGTCACCCTGGCCAGACCGGTCCAGGGCGGTGGCGATGCGGTCGGTGCGGGTGTCCTGCCAGACGATGGCGTTGTACAAGGGGCGCCCTGTTTTCGGGTTCCAGACCATCGTCGTCTCCCGCTGGTTTGTCACCCCGACGGCAGCCAGGTCGCTGGCCTGGCATCCGGCCCCGGCCAGCGTGGTCTCAACCACGGCCCGGGTCCGCTCCCAGAGCTCGAGCGGGTTGTGCTCCACCCACCCCGGTTGAGGGAGGATCTGTTCGTGTTCGAGTTGGTGCTTGGCTACCTCTCGCCCGGCATGGTCAAAGAGCATGAACCGAGTGCTCGTTGTCCCCTGGTCGATGGCTCCCACAAAGTCGGGCATGGTGGCAATTCCCTTTCTCGTACCCTACCGCTGGTCTTTAGCTGCTTGACCGGTGCCCTCGGTCCTCGCCCGCGGTTGATGGCGCGGCAGTGTGCGCTTCCTCTTCCTCGCCGGGCCCGGGCTCGAACTCGTCTCCACCAACGGGCAGGTACCGACCTAGCAGGAGCTCGTAGAGCCCGCCACCGATCAACCCGCCGATGAGGGGACCGGCGATCGGCACCCAGAAGTAGAGGCTGCCGTACTGGTCGCGCCATGCATTGTGATAGCCGGTGATGAACTCCGCCACTCGTGGTCCGAGGTCGCGGGCGGGGTTGATCGCATAGCCGGAGTCGGTTCCGAAAGAGAATCCTATGGCGACCACCACGAATCCGATCAGGAGCGGGGCCAGGTTTGCCAGGGGTGTCTCGTAGAGCCGGGTGTCGATGATGACGAAGATGAGGAACAGCAGAATCGCGGTGCCGATGATCTGGTCCCTGAAGGCGCCGAGAACGCTCACCGGAAGGCTGCCGTTACCGGGCTCGGTGGCGAAGATGATGCCCGTCTTGATGGTGTGGTGCGGATCCACCTTGTTGATCACGGCGGCGTAGTCCCAGCGCACCACGAGCGCGGCCAGGAAAGCGCCCACCGTCTGGGCCAGCGCGTAGGGAGCTGCCTTGCGCCAGGAGAAGCCCCGGAAGACGGCAAACGTCAGCGTCACCGCCGGGTTGAGGTGGGCTCCGCTGATCCGTCCGGCCGCATACACGCCGAAGGCGACGGCGAATCCCCAAGCCCAGGCGATGCTGTTGTGGTCTCCCAGCGCTGACCCGCCGGCGATCACCTGGGCGACGACTCCATCGCCGAAGATGAGGATGATGAATGTCCCGATCATCTCGGCGGACAACTCGCCGATGAACCCTTTCTTTCGTAGGGCGCGAAACAAGACGGTACCTCCACTCGCATTCGGCGGTTCGATGCGGCCATCACGCGGAAATGGGATGGCCGTGGACGCTGGCGCGCTGCGCCCCCGTTAGGCGTGGATCAGGCCGTGAGGGTCCAACACGAACTTCTTGCTGATTCCCTTGTCGAAGTCCCTGTAGCCGTTTGGTGCCTCGTCCAGGGAAATGACCGTGGCATTCACCGCCTTAGCGATATGCGCTTTGTCATGGAGGATCGCCTCCATGAGCTGGCGGTGGTAGCGCATAACGGGGCATTGGCCCGTGGCAAAAGAGGCGAGCTGAGCGGGCCGGACGGTGCGGGCGAGTCGTTTCTGGGCCTCGGCGGCGGCCTTGGCCCCCACCTGGGATCGGTTCCTCGACATGGCCGCGAGCGTACATGTCGACTCGCGCCGAGGCCACCGACCACCCTCCCAGCCCCTCGAAGCGGACGACACGACCACCTAGCTAGACCCCGATCGAAACGAACCGTGGCCACCTGGCGGTTCCATGTCGCCGGCGCCGCAGCAGCCCAGCGCCGTTCCACTACCTGGGCCACCGCCTCACCGTTGACCGTCGTAATCGGGATGGACGGCCCGAGGACGTCGAGGACCACCTCAAGTGTCTGGCGGTAGGAGCTGACGGTGGAGGCGGCCAGGTCCGGTTGGGACAAGAAGCGGTCGACAGCTTGCCCCAACGTAGGACCCGTCCTGGCCGCTGGCCTGCCCCGAGCCATGACCCTCCTCCCTTACCGATATCGCACAGAACGCGTACCCGAGCACCCTACGCCACCGAAGCCAGGCCCGCTCAGCAGCAGGCGGTCACCGCCGATGTCGCAGGGAATAGCCTATTCCCTGCGGCGATGGACCAGCGTCGGGGTCCCACGGCCGCAAACGACTGACGGGGTGGCAAGATCAAGAGTCCCATGGACGCAACGACTCTCGCCGCGGCCTTGGCCGAACGGTTGGCGCAAGTAGTGCCGGCCGGTATCGATGTGCACGCCATGGGCCCTGCCGTGTCGGCGCAGGACCGTGACGGGCTCGGTGCCGTCTTCCATGTGGGGGCCATTCTCGATCAGGACGGTGATCCAGAGAGGCACCTCATCAGCGCATGCCTCGGGGTCCTCGACGGCCTGCAGGACATAGTGGCGGAGGAGTTGAGAGAGCCTTGGCCGACGAGATCGATGCCGGGTCCCGCTGTGGTCATCGACGGCCGTGTCCTGCGTCCGAGCTACGGCGCCCCGGATAGACCGGCCTTGGCGCTGAACCCAATCCAACTCGATGAGCCAGCCCCGTAGCGTGGGCCGAGGTTCGGTCTGCTTTTCTACCGCCACTTTTCTGGCCAGTTGCTACCGGAACCCGATCCCGACCAGATCCTCATGGCTGAACATGGTCGAGCGGTGGTTCGGCGAGCGGCAAGGGAGAGGTGGCGCAGTTCGCGGACAGAGGGGCGACGTATGTCAAAAGCTATGCAGGAATTTGCTGGCTTTGGGCAATCGCCACCCGAAGCTACGCCTTCAGGAAGCGGCACCTTGCGAACATCAGCCAAACTAATCCTCGATAGGCCGCTTAAAGAAGTAAGTACAGTCGGTAAGTGCCCCCCAAATCTTGCCGTCAACCGTAGGGCCTAGTTGGTCGCGGGCGTAATCAATAACAGATACAAGTTCCCATCTTCAGTCGGGTTAGGAGCGGACGTATATCGAGATCGGGTCGTGACTGTGAGTGTCGGCTGGCGTACCGGTCCAGTCACTCCATCGTCCGGCGGGGCTGAGCCCGGCGGCAGCCGCCATCGCGTCGAGTTCGGCGGGTGTCGCATAGTGCAAGGTCACCGGGTAGTGGCCGCTGTGGCCGTGTTGGTCGGTGAGGGTGTGCACGATGTGAATCCGGCGCCTGCTCGGGTCGTGACGGCTGGTCACGGTGTGGGCGCCGCCGGGCGGGGCGCGTCGGTGCTCGATGCGGCCGCCGGCGGCGTCGAAGCGCGAAGCGTCGGGCACGAAGGCCTCTACGAATAGCCGGCCACCAGGGTGAAGGTGGCGGGCGACGGAGTTCAGGCAAGTCTGCTGGGCGTCGTGGGCCAGCATGAACAAAGTGCTGACAGCACAGACCGCGACCCGGTAATCGTGTCGCGGCAGCTCAAAGTCGGTCAGGTCCGCCCGCAGCACGCCTACCCCGGTCCCCGCCGGGCTGTTCACGCAGTCGGGCGATCATCGCGTCGCTTGCTTCGATTCCGTCCACAGGCACCCCGGCACGGGCCAGCGGAATGGCCAGCCGGCCCGTTCCCAGCCCCAACTCGAGCACCGCGCCGCCGGCAGCAGCCGCTACCAAAGCTGCCACCGCGGGTGCGGCGTCGAAGCGAGCCGCGTAGATCTGGTCGTATACCGGCGCGTGGGTCTGGCCATAGTTCGCCGGATCGCAAGGGGTCACGTACCCAACTCTGCCCGCTGGGGGGCAGATGCGTGGCACGCGCCCCGCCAGTCGGACTTTCCTGATGCTACGCGGCGAGTCACCCAAGAATCCGGTTGTGGGACGCCGTAACTGTAACCATTCAGGTCAGTTCTGACAGCAGTCACCCTTGGGGTTGTTGGGCCGCCGCCGGGTGGTGACTGGAGGGTGGTTCAGGGCCCACTGGCTGGCTGTGGTGGTAGCCAGGGGCCGGTGGTGAAGAGTTGGTGCAACACACCGAGGAGGTTTTCGTCGTGATGGTCGGCGGTCTGGAGGTAGGACCGGAT
>JBPCNZ010000159.1:0-48515 GCA_051000755.1 Acidimicrobiales bacterium
AGGTTCTTGCCGGCGTGGAAGCGCACCCGGCCATCCACTCCACGGTCTCCCACCTGTTTTTGGTTCGGTTGAGCGTTTACCAGCGACACGGCCCAGCGTTCGAAGTCGAACGGGTTGTCCCGGAACAGCTCCATGGCGCCTTCCACGTCGGTGGGGATGCCGCGCACCTTGTAGGTGTCCTCGATGTCGGGCCCGTAGGTGTGCCGTAGACGCTTGCGGATCAGGTCCACGGCTAGGTAGGTGATGTCGATGCCGACCCAGGTCCGCCCGAACCGTTGGGCCGCGTCGATGGTCGTCCCGCAGCCGCAGAATGGATCGAGCACAACGTCGTTCTCATTAGTCGACGTTTCGATGATTCGTTTGAGCAGTCCAACCGGCTTCTGAGTGTCGAAGCCGATCTTCTCGTCCTCGGCTTCAAGCCACTTTACATCCTGGTCGATGTGTTCATTCGAGTTGTACAGGACACCACGTGTATTGGCCTGATAGGCCCAGATGTCCTGGTAGGGGACGCCGGGACCAACGTATTGCTTGTACATCGGCTGGCCTCCGATCTTTTTAGGGAACACGATCAGATCTTGTGCCAGTAGGGCCTCAAGTTGTCCCTCGGTCGTCATAGCCGCGCCCCGATCCGGCAAGAAGGACCGTAGCGAGGCGGGCACGGCCCAGTGCCGTCTGGCTTTGGTTGGATCGAAGCCACGCCACGCAACTCCGCTGGGTCCCTTCCGGGTGCCGGGACCGGTCAAATAGTTCAGCTGAAACCGCCCATGCTCGTCATGGCCGGTGAAACGGTCTTCGATGTAAGCCCTGGTATATGGCCTCGCTCCGGGACGAAACGTGAAAGTGTCCGTCTTAGTATAAAAGAGAATCGTGTCATGGATCGGCCCATACTGAGTTGTGAGCTTGTTGTGCGCGTTCGACCTACGCCAAATGATCTCATTATGGAAATGTTCAGGACCAAATACCGAGTCGAGCAGGACCTTGAGATAGTGGCTGGCGGTCGGATCACAGTGTAGGTAGAAGCTCCCGGTCGGCTTGAGGACTCGGTGCAGCTCAACAAGTCGGGCGGCCATCATGACCAGGTAGGCGAGCACGTCGTTTGGCCCGAGGAGCTTGCGCATGGCCTCGATGGCGTCGGCGACCTTGATCGGTGCCCCGCCAGCCAGCAGGGACTCGTAGAGGTGTTCGGCTTGCTGGGACCAGTGCCATGTGTCGTCGAATGCTTCGATCTGCGCTTGGGACTCCTGGCCCGAGGTGGCCTTGAACAGCACGTTGTAGGACCGGTTCGAGTTGAACGGCGGATCGAGGTAGATCAGGTCGACGGACTCGGTGGCCACGTGCTCGCGCAGCACGTCGAGGTTGTCGCCGTAATAGAGCAGGTTCCCCTCGGTCGCCACGTCGGTGAGCGTAGGCCCCTCAGTCAAGTAGCTGAGCGATCTGCGCTCAGCGGCCATCGCCGGGCGGCTAGTTGACACCCTTCGTCTCGTTCGTGCAGCGGAGCCATGGAGTCCGAGGCGAAGCGTCAACCCTGCACCTAAAGTGCTCCACCTGCACCATAAGTGCCCTGACCAGCGGGTTTATGGTGCAAAGCCGCACAGCGCCGACTAGAACAGCGGCGGGGCCAGGGCCAAGGCCGGGTGGATCGAGCCGAGGGCCGATGCGGCCGCCTCATCCGCTGCGTCGACCACATGGGCGTACGTGGACAGGGTCAGCGACGGGGTCGAGTGTCCCAGCCGGGACGCCACCTGCCTGACGTTCACCCCGGCCACGATCATCGTCGTGGCGGCGAAGTGGCGGGTTTCGTGGAGGTGGTACGGCATCCCGAGAAACACCATCAGGCGCCGGAAGCGCTGGGTCAGGGTGGTCGGGAGCACGGGCCGGTCGGCGGACGGAGACAGCGACAGCAGGTACGGGTCGTCATCGAGAGGAACGCCGACCTTCTCGGCGATTCCCACCTGCCACGCCTGCCATCCGCCGATGACGGCCATGGTCTGGGCGTCGAGGATCATCCGGCGGACCTGGTGAGTCTTCGTCGGCCCGATGTAAAGCTCGCCGTCCACAAAGCTCACAGACCGGGCGACCGTGACCGTCGACGACGCCTTGGCCACATCCGACCAGCGCAGAGCGCACAGCTCACCCCGCCGGCAGCCGGTCACCGCGGCCAGGGTGATGGCCATAGCCAGCAGCATGTCCGGCCGGCGCTTCCGACCGTCCGGCGCCACCCCGCCTCCTCGGCAGACGGCGATCATCTGTTGCACCTCGGCGGTCGAGATCACCCGGCTCAGCCGCTTGGACCCGCCCGGCGGGTCGGCGTCGAGGGTCGGCGGCCGCTCCAGCCATCCCCATTTGACGCCACGGCGAAGGGCGGCGGCGAGGATGTTGTGATGCTTGCGGATCGTCGCATCCGCCAGTCCCGCCTTCCGCCACTTGGCGTAGGTGCGGTCCAAGAGTTCGGCGTCGAGCTTGGCCAGCTTGACCTTGCCGAGGTCCGGCAGGATCCGCTTGTCCAGGTAGTAGCGGTAGACGCTCAGGGTCGACGGCGCCGCCTTGGCGCTGATGTGGACCATCCACCGCTCGAGGAGACGACCGACGGTGGCGTCCCGTTCGGGCCGGCGGCTGGCCATGACGCTCTTGGTGAAAGCCCGGAGCCGATCCTCGGCGACCCGCTTGCCGATCCCATGCACCGTCTTGGAGGTCTGGATGGGACGCCCGTTGCCGTCCCGGCCGACGTAGACCCGCAGCCTCCAGGTACCCGACCCGGCGGGTCGCTCGGTCATCGTGCCGCGCATGACGGCTAGGCTACCCCGTTGTAGTCCAAGACCGTAGGCCAAGCGGTTGGCCGCTCTCGTGCGACATAGCCGCTGACCTGCGCCGGGGCGTATAGCTCAGTTGGTTAGAGCACTGCCCTTACAAGGCAGGTGCCGGGGGTTCGAGTCCCTCTACGCCCACCGCGGTCCGAGCCATCTATGACAGACTGCACGGCCAGTGGCTCTTTCCAAGACGTTGGCCGTGCCGTTCGTCACCGGACTGATCGGTGGCATAGCCGTCACCATGCCGATGCACCGGGACCCCGACTCGGGGCGATGGGGGCAGAGGTTGGGCCGAACCCGGCTGCGCAACGCCGATCTTCCCCTGGGCGGCACCGTTCTGCTGGCCCTGTCGCTCGTTTTTCCCGGCGGTGCCGCCATGATCGCCGGGGCGCTCGGGGCGGGAGCCGTGGCCGGCGTCGTGGGGTGCGGCCTCTTCGACCCGTTGCCGCCGCTCCGGACCACCTGAAGGTCCCGCCGTGGACGTGACCGTGGTGGGCCGGGTCCTCTCGACACTCCCCGCTGACGACGACCATCCGTATCGAACGGGGCCGTGGCGGCCCCAGGACACCGAACGCGACGCCACCGACCTCGACGTCACCGGCGAGGTGCCCGCCGACCTCGATGGTGTCTACCTCCGCAACACCGAGAACCCGGTCCGACCGCCCATCAAGCGGTACCACCCCTTCGACGGCGACGGCATGCTGCACGTCCTGTCCTTCCGGGACGGAGGAGCGTCCTATCGCAACCGGTTCGTGCCGACCGAGGGTCTCAAGGCCGAGCGCGACGCCGGTCACGCCCTGTGGGCCGGCCTCGCCGAACGCCCGGCGTCGGCCCTTCGGGAGGACGGCTGGGGGGCCCGGGGCCGGATGAAGGACGCCTCGTCGACCGACGTCGTCGTTCACGCCGGTCTGGCCTTGTCCAGCTTCTTCCAGTGCGGCGACCTCTACCAGATGGACCCGGTCACCCTGGAGGACCGGGGGAGGGCGACATGGGGAGGCCGATTCCCCAAGGATCGGGGTGTCTCGGCCCACGCCCGCGTCGATGAGCACACCGGGGAGCTGCTGTTCTTCAACTACGGGACCACCGGCCCCTACCTGCACTACGGCGTCGTCGACGCCTCCCAGACGCTGACCCACTACATCCCGATTGACCTGCCCGGTCCCCGCCTGCCCCACGATCTGGCCTTCACCGAGCACTACACCGTGCTCAACGACTGCCCCCTGTTCTGGGACCCCGAGCTGATGGAGCGGGGGCTCTACGCAGCCCGGTTCCACCGGGACCTTCCGACTCGCCTCGGGATCCTGCCCCGCCACGGTGGATCCGGCGACGTGGCCTGGTTCGAGGCGGAGCCCACCTACGTGCTGCACTGGGCCAACGCCTACGAGGACGGCGACGAGGTCGTCGTCGAAGGATTCTTCCAGGGCTGCCCGGAGCCGACCGATCTGGGCGAGAACGGGCCGAGCGACCGGACGTTCCGCTTCCTGGCCGCCGACGTGCTGGAGACCAAGCTCCACCGTTGGCGGCTGAACCTGGTCACAGGGCGGACCGTCGAGGAGGACCTGTCGGAACGGGTCACCGAGTTCGGCATGATCAACGGCCGTCACCGGGGTCGTCCCCACCGCTACGTCTATGCCACGACCAACCCGCCGGGGTGGTTCTGCATGGACGGCGTGGTCCGCCATGACACCCTGACCGGCGCCGAGCAGAGGTACCGCTTTCCCGAGGGGGTGTTCTGCTCGGAGACCGCCGTTGCCCCCAAGGTGGGCAGCCGTTGCGAGGATGACGCCTACCTGGTGACGATCACCACCGACGTCAACGAGGACCGTTCCGACGGGGTCATCTTCGACGCCGCCGACGTGGCCGGCGGGCCCGTAGCGTCCGTCCGCCTTCCCGAGCGGGTCTCGAGCGGGACCCACAGCTTCTGGGCGGCGGGGGCGGATCTGTCGGGCTGGGCCTAGCGGGGCGTCGGGCTGCTGGGGCGCCGGGCGTTTGGGGCGCCGGGCGCCGCGGGGCCTGAGCCGGCTCCCGGCGGGGGGCGTGAGCCGGCTCCCGGCGGGGGGCGTGAGCCGGCGCCAGGTGCGGGCGAGTGGCGGGCGCCGGCGTAAGCCGTGCGTCGGCGAGCAGGGGGCTGGATCGAACCGAAAGTGTCGCTCAGAGGGGCGTTGCGAACCGGTTGTGCTGTCAGACGGCACGAACTGCACATTTCGCAGAAGCAACCGGCACATTCGGTTCATAATCCGCTGCCCGGCTGGGCCGCCCGCCGCCCGTAACAACCAATCGTCCGCCGTGCCCTACATCGGTCCCGCCCTAGCGCACCCGACCGGCGACATCGGCGGGGAGGTACCGGTAGACCACCCGGCCGGCGATCCAGGACGACGGTACGGGCCCGAAGCTCCGGCTGTCGGTGCTGGCGTCGGGGTTGTCCCCTCGCACGTCGACGCCGCCTGGGCTCATTGAACGGACCCGCTTGATCAGCATCCGCTCGGGCGCGCGGGGGTCGGGCAGGGCGACGATGCTGCCCACCCCCCATCGGGACCAGCGGGCCACCACGAGGCGATGACCCGGCTCGAAGGTCGGCACCATGCTGGCGCCGGCGACTCGGACCCGGAAGAAGGGCCAGCCCCTCATGATGAGGAATCAGCCCACATGGGTAGGGTGACTTCTACGCAAGACCCGTCCTTCGGCATCTGCTTACCAAGGAGCGAAACACTATGACAGCGATTTCCCGCATGCTCGGCCTGATGGATCACCTCAGTGCACCGATCGTCGTCCACGCCCACTGCGACCTGCCCTGTGGCGTCTACGACCCGGCGCAGGCCCGCATCGAGGCGGAGTCGGTGAAAGGCTGCATCGAGAAGTTCAACGGGTCGGACGACGACGTGTTCAAGACCCGGGCGGTCACCATCAAGGAGGAGCGGGCGGAACTGGTCAAGCACCATCTGTGGGTGCTGTGGACCGACTACTTCAAGCCCGACCACCTGGAGAAGTACCCCCAGTTGCATGAGCTGTTCTGGAAGGCCACCAAGGCCGCCGGTGACACCAAGAAGAGCACCGATGTCGGCGTGGCCGACGATCTGCTCAACCAGATCGCCGAGATCGACAAGATCTTCTGGGAGACCAAGAAGTAGGTCTTTCCGGGACCAGCGGTGAACGGGCCGGTGAACGGGCCGGTGAACGGGTCCAACACCCGGTCAGAGGACGGTCTCGTGCGCGCCGAACTGCTCGGCCGCGGGCGCGAGCCGCTCCTCGAGGTGACCATCGGTGAGCTGTTGCGCCAGGTGGCCTCGGGGGTGCCCGATCGTGTCGCCTTGGTCGAGGTGGCCCCCGAGGGCCCCTCGCTGGTGGGGGCTGGCGCCACCGGTCGGACCTGGACCTACGCCGAGTTGGAGGCCGAGGCCGACCACACGGCCAGGTGGTTGCTCGGGCGCTTCGAACCGGGGGACCGGGTGGCCGTCTGGGCCCCCAATGTCCCCGAGTGGGTCATCCTCCAGTACGGCGCCGCCTTGGCCGGTCTGGTGCTGGTGACCGCCAACCCGGCGCTGACCGGTGACGAGATCGCCTACGTCCTGCGCCGGTCCCGGAGCCGGGGTCTGATCCATGCTGGCTCCTACCTGGGTCGGGACATGGCCGGGGTGGTGGGTTCCATCCGTTCCGGCATCGACGGTCTCGAGCATGTCCTGTGCCTCGAGGATTGGGAGGCGAACGTGCGCGCCGCCCGGGTGGATGACGTGAGCCTCCCGCCCGTCGATGCTGGTGACGCCGCCCAGATCCAGTTCACCTCGGGGACCACCGGGTTCCCCAAGGGAGCTTTGCTCGCCCACCGAGGTCTGGTCAATAATCCTCGGTTTATCAACACTCGGGCGGGCATTGGCGACGGGGCGGTGCTGGTCAGTCCCATGCCGCTGTTCCACACCGGGGGCTGCGTGATCGCCACCCTCGGCGCCCTGCACGCCCGGGGCACCTACGTGCTGTGCCAGCGGTTCGACCCGGAGCTGCAGCTGGGGGCGATCGAACGCTGGGGCGGCCAGGTGACCTCGGGGGTGCCGACCATGCTCATGGGTCTGCTGGCCCATCCCCGCTTCGCCACGACCGATCTCACCAGCGTCGAGGTGGTGATCTCCGGGGGTTCGCCGGTCCCCCCGGAGCTGGTCAAGCGGGTGGAGGACGCCTTCGGCGCCCACCTGAGCAACGTCTATGGCCAGACCGAGCTCAGCCCGGTGGTCGCCCCAGACCGCGCCCGGCGACTCGATCGATGACAAGGCCCACACGGTGGGCCGACCGTTGCCTGAGGTGGACGTGAAGATCGTCGAGGCGGGGACGGTCGGGGGCACGGACGGAGAGGGCGGCACCGTCGTGGGGATCGGCGTCGACGGCGAGATCTGCGTCCGGGGCTACCAGCAGATGATCGGCTACTTCGAGGACCCCGAGGCCACCGATCGGACCGTGGACGCCGACGGCTGGGTGCACACCGGGGATCTGGGGACCATGGACGACCGGGGCTTCGTCCGCATCACCGGCCGGCTCAAGGACATGATCATCCGGGGTGGGGAGAACATCTACCCGGCGGAGATCGAGCACGTGCTCTTCGAGCACCCGGCCGTGGCCGAGGCCGTTGTCGTCGGGATCGACGACCCTGCGTGGGGCGAGCAGGTGGCCGCCGTCGTACGCCTCTCCCGGGGGCCATCGGGCGCCGCCAGCCCCCCGGACGCCGACCCGAGCGCCGAGGACCTGCGCCAGTGGTGCCGGGAGCGCCTGGCGTCGCACAAGACGCCCCGGTTCTGGTACCGGAGCGAAGAACTGCCCCTCACCGGCTCGGGCAAGGTGCAGAAGTTCGTGGTTCGCCAACAGATCAGCGACGGCGCCCTCCCGCCGCTGCCCTGAGCGGCGTCCGCCCTGGGGAGGGCAATGGCCGCTGGTGGCCCGTCGCCCCGTCGACGATCATGGGTCCGTGCCCGACCGCGACCCCACGTCCGACCACGAAGCCCCGGCGTCGGAACGCCGCTCGACGAGTGTCGAGCCGGTCCCCCATGCGGTTCCGGCTGTCCCGGCGGCGCCGGCGACGGAGGTCGGCAGAGACGCGGGGGAGGGGGCCTCACGGCAGGTGGGCAAGCTGTGGCGCTCGGGGGCGGCAGCTGCGGCGGAGCGCTTCCAACGGGTCGGTGCCGATCGCCTGGCCGAACGCCTCCGCAGCCAGGACCCGGCTCTGCTGGCCCGGCTGGCCGAGATCGGGGTGGTCCGCCAGGCGTGGATCGACGATCCCGCAGATGGTCCTGCCGTTCGAGCGGCCCGTCCCCTCGACGTGCTCCACCGGGCCATCGAGTCCCGGGCCGATCACAGCCCGGCTCCGCTGGCGCGCCTGGGGCTGAGCGCGGTCCGGGCCCTCACCGACCTCGGCTTTGGCCCACCCGAGGGCGATGCGCCCGAGGCCACATTGTGCTTCACCGACCTGGAGGGGTTCACCGAGTACACCGCCTTGGAGGGCGATGCTCGGGCCCGGACCCTGCTCGACGAGTACTACCAGGTGGCCGGTCGCATCGTGCGGTCCAGGAACGGCACGACGGTCAAGCACATCGGCGACGGACTGCTCCTGCGCTTTGCCGACCCGGTCGACGCCGTGCGCTCCGCCCTGGCCATCGTGGACAGCCCGCCGGGGCCTCTGCGGGTTCGGGCCGGCCTGCACCGGGGCCCGCTGCTGGTGGAGCGGGGCGACGTGTTCGGCCATACCGTCAACGTGGCGGCGCGGATCGCCGACGCGGCTCGCGGCGGGCAGGTCATGATCAGCACCGACGTCTTCGAGACGGTCGGCTCGGCGAGTGGGCTGGAGTTCGGCCGCCTCAAGCGTCACCGGTTCAAGGGCGTCTCGGAGCGGATGGCCGTCTGCGAGGTGCGCCGGGCCCCGCCCTCATCCCCAGAGCCTGTCAGCTGATGGTCAGTCCGCCGTCGACGGTCAGGGTCTGACCGGTCACGTAGCCGCCGGCGTCCGACGCCAGGAAGATCAGGGCCGCAGCCAGCTCCTCAGGGTCGCCGCCCCTCCCGGCCGGCAGCCGGGCGATCTGGTCGTCGAGGTAGCCCTGCGGGTACTGGTCGGTCATCTCCGAGGGGAAGAAGCCGGGGGCCAGGGCGTTGACCCGGATCCCCTTGCGCCCGGTCCACTGGCCGGCAAGGTCTCGGGTCAGGCCCATCAGCCCGGCCTTGGACGTGGCATAGGCGGCCTGGGGGAGGCCGGCGTGGATGAGGCCAATCACGCTCGACACGTTGATGATGGAGCTGCCGGGTGTCATCTGCTTCCCAGCGGCCTGAGCCATCCAGTAGCAACCGGACAGGTTGATGTCGAGGACGGCACGCCACTCCTCCTCTGTTTCGCGGCTGGCGGGGACGGCGGTGCCGATCCCGGCGTTGTTGACCAGCACGTCAACCCTCCCGAACGCCTCTTTGGTGGCGTCGACCAGGGCGAAGCAGTCCTCCCGCCTGGCCACGTCGGTGGCCACCACAATGGCCTGCTGCCCGGTGGCTTCGACCAGGCGGGCCGTGGCCTCGAGCTTGTCGGTCCGCCGGGCGCCGAGGGCCACATCGGCGCCCGCCTCGGCCAGGGCGACGGCGAATGCCACCCCCAGCCCCGAGGAGGCGCCGGTGACGATGGCGGCTCGGCCATCGAGCCTGAAACGGTCGAGCACGGTCATGGAGTCGAAGCTAGCCAATAGTGTCATCGATGGGGGAAGCTTGGGACCATGGCACAGACGACGAACCCTGCGGGCATCAGGAACCCGATGCAGATCCTTGCCGCCCTGGTGCGAGGTGACGGCGGCGCCGACCCGTCCCGGCACCGCAACGTCCAGGGCGGCGCTTCCCGGGCGGCGGTGCTGGGCGCCGGGGACGGTCTGATCACCAACGTGTCGTTGATCCTCGGTGTGGCCGGGGCCAGCACCGCCGCCGCCCCCGTCCGCCTGGCCGGCGTGGCGGGGCTGCTGGCCGGCGCTTTCTCCATGGCCGCCGGCGAGCTGGTGTCGGTCCGGGCCCAGGACGAGATGGTGCAGCGCGAGATCGCCGTCGAGCGGGAGGAGCTGGCCACCGAGCCGGAGGAAGAACGCCGGGAGCTGGCCGCCATGTACCGCAGCCGGGGGGTGCCGGTCGCCGATGCCGAGACGGTGGCCGAGATCCTGTCGCGCAACGAGAAGCTGGCCCTCGACACCCATGCCCGCCTGGAGCTCGGGATCGATCCCGATGCGGGCGGCTCGGCCTGGCAGGCCAGCGTGGCGTCGTTCGCGTCTTTTGCCGTCGGCGCCTTCCTTCCCCTGATCCCGTGGCTGTTCTTCGGTGGGGTCAAGGCCGTGGTCACCTCCGTGATCGCCGGGGCCCTGGCCGCCCTGGTCCTGGGCGCGGCCATCGGCGCCCTGACCGGCCATGGCAAGACCCGAACCGCGTTCCGCCAGCTGGCCGCCGCCGCGGTCGCCGCCGGCATCACCTTCGGGGTGGGCAGCCTTCTGGGCGTCAGCACGTCGTGACCACCCTCGACCACGTCGTGACCACGCTCGACCGCCGCCGGGTGGCGGTCGGCGCCCTGCTGGCGGAGGGCGGCGAGGGCAGGGTCCACGAGGTCGTCGGCGCCCCCGAGGTCGTCTACAAGGCCTACCGGCGACCGGTGCCGCTCGGGGCGGTGGAGCCCCTGCTGGCGTGGCGCCGGCGGCTGGACCAGACCGATCCGGCCATGGCCGCCCGGGTCACCGCCTCGACGGCGTGGCCCACCGCCGCCGTCGTCGGGGACGGGCGGGTCAGCGGTCTGGTGCTGCCCCGGGCGCCGGAGCGCTTCTCGGTCCGTCACCGCGACGGGGTCGGCCACCTGGCCACCCTCAGCTACCTGACGGCCGATCCCCGGCAGCGCTCCGCCGCCTACGGCCTGGCCCTTCCGGTCGCAGCGTCGCCGCCGCGGATAGCCCTGGTCTACGCCCTGGCCCGCCTGCTGGAGGCGTTCTCGGCCGGCTCCACCACGCTGGCCCATGGCGATCTGTCCACCAAGAATGTCCTCTGGTCCTTGCGGGTTGCCCCCGAGGTGTACCTCCTCGATTGCGACAGCAGTCGCCTGTTCGGACCCGACAACAGGCCCTTCGACGCGTCCCGCCGCCTGCCGGTGGCCACCCCCAACTGGGACGACCCGGCCGCCACGCTCAGCGGCACCGACCCCGGTCCCCTGTCCGACCGTTACTCCCTGGGCCTGATCTTCCTCCGGTTGGTCGGCGCCGCTCACTATCCCATCCAGGCCCGCCAGAAGCGGGGCGAGGACATGCTCATCGACTTCGAGATCCCGCCATGGGGGCGGCGGGCCCAACGCCTCGGCCGCGACGCCGAGGTGTGGGACGTGTGCAGCCGGGCCCTGGGGGTGCGAGAGCCTGAGGGCCGCCCGGACGCATCGGAGTGGGTCCGTGTCCTCGAGGTGACCCTTCGGGATGTGGGGGCGGCAGGGCTCGTCGACGCCGTGTGCGCGGCGCAGGGCGGCAGCCCGAAGACCACCCCTGATCCCGGGAGCGGGTCCGGAGCGGTGACCGTTTCTCCCGCCCGGGTGGGGCAACGTGACGTGATCGTGCGCCCCGTCACCGCCGAGGTCCGTTCCGAGCACTGGCGGCCGGCTCCCTCCAGCGTGGCGTCGTGGTCCCCGGACCGGCGGGCGGTGGCGCCGATGGCGACGGCGGTGATCGGAGCCTCCGGGAGGGGAAGGGTGTCGCCGGTGGTCGCCGCTCCGTCCCCGCCCGTCATCGAGCAGGTCAGGAAGAACCTGCGGGTGGCCTGGCGCTGGTGGTTGCTGACCCATCGGCGGACGGCCCGGGCCTTGCGGTCGCCGGGGCAGCGGCGTCGGGGGCTGCGCCGGTTGGCGTTCTGCGCGGCCACCGATTTCGCCGCCGCCTGCCTGGCCTTGTTTCTCGGCGCCATGATCGTCAGCCCGTTCCTCGGTATCTGAGGTGCGAGAGAGGCGCCGGCTTCCGTTGGCTTACTTTTAGGGCCTCCGCTACGTTGCACTCGTGATGCCGTCGGACACAGTCGGGGTGGAGGAGCGCTATGCGGTCTTCCCCTTCTACCTCTGCCTCGATGTCTCCGCATCGATGAGCGGGGATCCCATCGACGGCGTCAACGCCCAGATGCCCGCCCTGCGCCACGCCATCGGTGAGGACCCGGCGATCGCCGAGGTGATCCGCTTCGGGGTCATCACCTTCAGTGACGTGGCCCGCACCCTGCTACCGCTCAGCGACCTGTCCATGGTGGAGGAGGTGCCGGCGGTGACCGCCCAGGGCCGGACCTCGTACACGTCGGCGTTCGAGCACCTGCGCGCCAGCATCGAGGCCGACTACCATGCCAGTCGTGCGGCCGGCGATCGGTGGTACCGCCCGGCGGTGCTGTTCGTTTCCGATGGCCGGCCCACCGACGACGAGGAGCGGTGGAGGTCCGCTCATCAGCGTCTGGTCGCCCCCACGTGGAAGCGTCACCCCAACATCTTGGCGTTCGGCTTCGGCGACGCCGACCCCGAGGTCCTCAAGGTGGTGAGCGAGGCCAAGCCCAACCGGGCGTTCATCGCTTCGGACGGAGCCGAGCCGGCCCGGGTGGTCCCCGAGCTGATGGCGGGCCTGGTGTCGTCGATCGTCAGCTCGTCGGCCAGCGTGGTCCGGGGAGAAGCTGAGCTGGTGCCGCCCGAGGTGGGGTCCATGACGCCCATCCCCGTCGACCAACTCGACTGAGTCCCCTTGCCCGCGACGTCGTTCGGCCGGCCGTCCCCGGCATGGGGGGAGCGGTGGAGGCTGCGTCCGGACGTGACCTCGTCGGGAGCGGGGATCCGGGCCGAGACGGGGGATGTCGAGGGCTGGGCGCTGCGGGCGGCCAGTGTGACCGGCGTCCGTCATCGGCTGGGGGGTTTGGGCAATGACGACGCCTTCGCCTGGCACTCCGGCGCGCCGGCGCTGACGGTGGCGGTGGCGGATGGGGTGAGCAACGTTACCGGCTCCGCCGCCGCCGCCGCCCGGGCCGCCGAGGTGGCTGTCGCCGCCGCCGGCGCGGCCATCACCGACGCCCCGGGTGGGGCCTTCGACGCCGGCGCCGTCCTGGCCGCGGCCGTGGACGGAGCCAACCAGGCCCTCACCGGAGGGGACGGGGCGACCACCCTGGTCGTGGCCGTGGTCACCCCTGACGGGACCGTCACTGGGGCCCGGGTGGGTGACAGCAGCGCCTTCGTGCTGGTCGGAGGGGCATGGTCGGAGCTCTTCGCCACCGGGACGGGCGATGCCGGCGACGAGGACGTGGTGTCCACTACCACCTCGGCCCTGCCCTCGCCATCCCCCCGGATGGAGACGGCCGAGACCCGGCTGTCGACCGGCGATGCCCTGGTGCTCGTCACCGACGGGGTGGCCGACCCGTTGCGCGACGGTCCCGAGACGGTCGCCCCCGCCCTGGCCGGCGCCCTCGGCGAGCCTCCCGGCGCCCTGAGCCTGATCGGCTTGGTCGACTTCTCCCGGCAGGGCTGCCACGACGACCGGACCCTGCTCGGGGTGTGGCGCCTGGCGCCTGTGTCCGACGGCCCCGGCGAGGACCGCTAGATGCACGCGGGGGACGACATCCGCCTGCTCGGGCGGATCCTCGGTGAGGTCATCGCCGACCAGGACGGTCAGGACGTCTACCAGGCGGTGGAGGCCATCCGCCAGGCCGCCACCGGTGAGCGACGGGGGCGGGCCGAGGCTCGTCTCGTTCCTCTCCTTGACGGTCTCGACGACGGAATGACCCTGGCCGTTGTCCGCGCCTTCAGCACCATCTCGTTGCTGGCCAACATCGCCGAGGACGTGGCCGAGAACCGTCGCTACCGGGCCTGGCGGGTCGGGGGCCGCCGGGGCGGGCCCCGCACCCTGCACCACACCATCGAGGGGATCCTCGCCGGGCCGACGACGGCCGAGGAGCTGGCTGGCATCGTCCGCAACCTGATGGTCGGACCGGTTCTCACCGCCCATCCCACCGAGGTCCGCCGGCGGACGTCGCTCGACCGCAGCCGCCGCATCGCCGCCCTGCTCGAGGAGCGGGACCGGGCCGACTTCGACGACGACGACCGGCGGGCCTGGGAGGCCGCCCTCGCGGTGGAGATCCTCAGCCTGTGGCAGACCGACATCCTCAGGCCGTCCCGGCCCCGGGTCCGCGACGAGATCAACACCGCCCTGCGCTACTACGACCTGTCCCTGTTCGAGGAGGTCCCCCGGCTCCACGCCGACCTCGACCGTGAGCTGCGGGCCTTCGGCGTGGCGACCGACGCCGACCGCCCCATGATCCGGATGGGCTCGTGGATCGGGGGGGACCGCGACGGCAACCCGAACGTGACCGCCGACGTGCTCGACTACGCGGTCAACCGCCAGGCCACTGCGGTCCTGACCCGGCACCTGGGCGCCCTGCGGCGCCTCGCCATCGAGTTGTCCATGTCGGCCGACCTGGTCGGGGTCAGCGACGCCGTCGAGACGCTGGCCGAGGCGTCCGGTGACGACTCTCCGCTGCGGACACAGGAACCGTACCGGCGGGCCGTCAACGGCATGTACGCCCGGTTGGCCGCCACCGCCCGGGACGTGGTCGGCTCGGTGCCTGGGGCCGAGCCCCGAGCGGAGCGGCCTCCCTACTGGCGCCCGGAGGAGCTGATCGCCGATCTGCGGGCCGTCGAGGCGTCACTCGACGGCGGGGGGGCGGCTGCCCTGGGCGAGGCCCAGGTGGCTCCCGTGCGCCGGGCGGTGGAGGCGTTCGGCTTCCATCTGTGCTCGGTCGACCTGCGCCAGAACGCCGCCGTCCACGAGGACGTCGTCGCCGAGCTGTTGGCCCGGGCCGGGGAGTGCGAGGACTACCTGGCGCTCGGCGAGGATGAACGGGTGACCTTGCTGGCCGCCGAGCTGGAGCGGCCCCGCCCCCTCGCCGCCCCGTGGATCGACTTCAGCGAGCAGACCACCTCGGAGCTGGCCATCCTGCGCCGGGCCGCCGACGCCATCGCCGCCTTCGGCCCGGCCGTCGTGCCCAACTACGTCATCTCCAAGTGCACGTCGGTCAGCGACCTGCTGGAGGTGGCCGTGCTCCTACGCGAGGTCGGGCTGTGTCGGGCCACCGACGAGGGGGTCACGTCGGAGGTGATGGTCGTGCCTCTGTTCGAGACCATCGAGGACCTGGTCGGTGCCGGCCAGACCCTGCGGTCCCTGATGGCCCTCGAGGTCTGGCGATCGGTGGTCGCCCACGCCGGCGGGTGGCAGGAGGTGATGGTCGGCTATTCCGACTCCAACAAGGACGGCGGCTACCTCACCTCGAACTGGGCCCTGTACCGGGCCGAGACCGACCTGGTGGAGGCGGCCGGGTCGCGTGGCGCCCGCCTGCGGCTGTTCCATGGCCGTGGCGGCGCCGTGGGGCGGGGCGGCGGCCCGGCGTACGAGGCCATCGTCTCCCAACCGCCGGGCAGCGTGGCCGGTCAGCTGCGGGTCACCGAGCAGGGCGAGGTCATTGCCGCCACCTATTCCGACGTCGACCACGCCCGCAGAGGCCTGGAGGCCCTGGTCGGCGCCACCCTCCAGGCCAGCGTGGCCGGCGGCGACGAAGTCGGGCCCGAGGACATGGCCGTCATGGAGGAGCTGTCCCGTCTGGCCATGGAGTCCTACCGTGAGCTCGTCTACGGGGTCGACGGCTTCGTCGAGTGGTTCCGGACCGCCACGCCGGTGCGCGAGATCGGCGAGCTCAACATCGGCAGCCGCCCGGCGTCACGCACCTCCTCCACCCGGGTCGAGGACCTGCGGGCCATCCCCTGGGTGTTCTCGTGGAGCCAGTGCCGGCTGATGCTGCCCGGCTGGTACGGGACGGGCACCGCCTTCGAAACCTGGATCGGCGGTGACGACGCCCGCCTCGAGCAGCTGCTCGACCTCCACGGCCGGTGGGGCTTCCTGCGCTCGGTGATCGACAACATGGCCATGGTGCTGGCCAAGACCGACCTGGCCATCGCGGCGCGCTACAACGACCTGGTGCCCGACGCCGCCCTGCGCGATGCGGTGTGGCCCCTGGTGGTGGCGGAGCACGAGCGGTCCTTGCGGACCGTGCGGGCCATGACCGGCCGGGCCGGCCCCCTCGAGGAGGACACCGAGCTGGCCCGGGCCCTGACCAACCGCATCCCCTACCTCGACCCGCTCAACCACCTGCAGGTGTCCCTTCTGCGCCGGTGGCGGGCGGGGGAGCGGGACCGGGTGGTCGAGCAGGGCATCAAGCTCACCCTCAACGGATTGGCCACCGGTCTCCGCAACAGCGGCTGAGCCATTCCCGGGTGCGCTTCCGCGGAAACCCCGGAAGCAACGCCTATCTGTCGACGCAGATCGACGGGACAGCCGAGATCGCTTATTCGCCGGGCCAGGCCGTGTCAAGGTGCCACGGGTCGTGCCAGGGGTTGGGCCGGTCGTACTCGGCCACGGCCAGCACGAAGGCGCAGGTGGCGGCGGCCAGGCGGGCGGCGAACCCGCAGATCCCGTCCTCGAGATCATCGGTGCTCACTATGGCGATGTCGACGCCGGCCAGCGTCGGTGCAGGCAAAGTCGCGATCTCGGTCATGGGTCAAGCCTATCGAACGTATGTTCGTAGAGGCTCTAAATGTTCCCGCGGAAACAGCCCGCCCGGGCCGCCGCCAGGGGCGGGGAGCGGGGTCGGGTGGTCGAGCAGGCTGCCACTGGTCTCCGCAACAGGGGCTGCGCCGGCAGTAGGTTGGAACCTCGATGAGCACGGCTGCCCCCCCCACCCAGGAACGTCAGGAACGACCGTGGCAGCGCGCCAGCCGTCGGCGGCGGGAGGCTGGCCGTACCCACATCCGCTCGATCTGGTTCCTGCGGCGGATGGCGGTGGCTGAGGCCACCGCGTTTCTGGCTCTGCTCGCCGTTGCCATTCTGCATTCGGTCACCGGCGGCGCCGGTACCGCCCTGTTCGTGCTCGGCAACGTGCACGGGGCGATATTCACCACCTACCTGATCAGCATCTTCGTGTTCCGGTCCAAGGTCGGGTGGGGTCCACTGATGCTGTTGCTGGTCCTGCTGGCCGGGTTCATCCCCGGAGGCGGGCTGATGGTGGAGCGCTGGGCCTTGGCCGCTCCCGGCCGGGAGGAGCGGAGCTAGTTGCGGGGCACCTTGGACCAGGCCACGCCCTTGTCCGGGCGTGGCTCGCCGGGCAGGCCGAGGACCCGCTCGCCCAAGATGTTGCGCATGATCTCCGAGGTGCCGCCCTCGATCGAGTTGGCCCGCGAGCGCAGGAACAGCTTCTGCGGTCCGCCACCCAGGCCCCCGGCATCGACCGGGCGGTGCATCTCGTAGGAGTCGTAGAGCATGCCCTCGGCGCCGAGCAGGTCGACGCACAGCTCGAGGATCCGCTTGTTGAGCTCGGCGAAGTGGAGCTTGGACGTGGATCCCTCAGGCCCGGGGGTGCCGGCCCGGGAGCTCTGGGCGGCCCGGATGCTCGTCAGGCGCAACGCCTCGGCCTCGATCCACAGCCGCATCAGCCGGTCCCGGAGGACCGGACCGGCATCGGGGTGCTTGCGCCACAACTGGACGGCCAGGCCGATGTAGCCCGCGCCTCGGGGGGCGACGCTCCCGCCGATCGACACCCGCTCGTTCATGAGGGTGGTGATGGCCCCGCCCCAGCCCTGCCCCACGTCACTCAGCCGCTCGCTGTCGGGGATGCGGACGTCGGTGTAGTACACCTCGTTGAACTCGGCGTCGCCGGTCATCTGGCGCAGGGGCCGGACCTCGACGCCGGGGGCGTGCATGTCGACCACGAAGTAGGTGAGGCCCTTGTGCTTCTCGGCCTCGGTGTCGGAGCGGGCCAGGAGCATGCCGTAGCGGGACGTGTGGGCGAGCGTCGTCCACACCTTCTGGCCGTTGACGATCCACTCCTCGCCGTCGCGGACCGCTCGGGTGGCCAGGCTGGCTACGTCGGAGCCGGCGCCGGGCTCGGAGAACAGCTGGCACCAGATGTCCTCGCACGTGAAGAGGGGCCGGAGGTAGCGGCGCTTCTGCTCGTCCGACCCGTGGGCCAGGATGGTCGGAGCGGCCATGCCGTAGCCGATGGCGTTGCTGGCCAACTTGTTGGGCGCACCCGCCGCCCGCAGACGGTCGTTGATGCGCGGGGCCAGCCGGCGGGACAACCCCAGGCCCCCGTGGCCCTCCGGGAAGTGCACCCACGCCAGTCCGGCGTCGAACTGGGCGCCCAAAAACTTGGTGACCGGTGTGGTCTTCGGGTCATGGTCCGCCAGCAGCTGATCCAGGCGCTCGTCGACGAGATGCTCATCGGTGCTCGCCGGGGCGGTGACGGTCATGGAAGCTCCTCTCTGGCCGGGACCGCAGAACCGGCCCTGGTGTTCCCTACCGTAGCGTCGGCATTCGCCTGAGCCACCGTGACGGCCCACCCCGCGGTCAGGACGTCCCGGCACCCTTCCATCTGCCCTCGGTGCTGGGCCAGCTCCTCGAAGAGATGGAGCAGGGCGCCCGCCTGGGAACGACCCTTGGCGTGGCTGGTCCTCGGCGGAAGACGGGGAGGAGCGGCAAGGTCGACGGCGACGAGATCGGCAGCCAGCTGGGTTCGAGCCTGTCGGGCCCGGGCCACCAGATCGGCGACGGCTCCGGTGGCGAGGAATTCGGATGGACGGTCGCGGTCGATGCTTCGACCAGCGACGACTCTGCCCGCCCAGTACTCCATCACCCCGAGGCAGTGGGTGAGGATGGCGTAGGGCGTGTTCGTCCCCTCGACGTCCGGTCGGCGGTTGGCGAGGTCGTCCCCGAGGTCCTCGACCATGGCGATCATCCCGTTGAGGGCCTCGTCGACGAACACCAGATAATCCTCGAGGAAGGTCATCCTCACAGCCTTCCCTGGTCGAGCGAGCGGGCCGGGCGCCTGAGGCGCTCCTCGAACCGCCGCAGGGACGTGGAGACATCGTGAGGAGCGAGCGTGTCGAGCACGAAGACCAGCTGGGAGCGGCGCTGTCCGTCCCAGCGGGCCAGGTGCTCGGGGGGATAGACGACGTGGCCGACTCCGTTCAGTGCCACCGGGCCGCCTTCGCCGGTGTCGACCAGCGCCTTGAAGCGCAGGACGTGCTCTCCGTGAGCGTGCAGCAACAAGCTCAACCATACGGCGAAGACGCTCCAGTCCAGCGGCTCGTCGAGCTCGACGGACAGAGCTCGAACGGTCCCGCCGTGGGCCCTCGTGGCTGTCGAGGTGGACTCGACCTGACGCCTGAGCCGCGGCCCGGAGTCGAGCCCCGAGCGTGGGCCGGGCCAGCTGGCCTCGTCGAGCTGGCCGAACGTGGCCTCGAGGATGGGTGCGGACGGGTTCAGCACGGCCAGGCGCCGGCGCAGAGCCTCGGCGACCCGCTGTTCGGCGAGGTCGAGCTTCGTGAGCACGAGCCAATCGGCAGCAGCCACCTGGCGCACCGACTCGGCGTGGCGTTCGAGGTGGGCCAGGGCGCCGGCCGCGTCGACGGCGGTGACCACGCCGTCGAGGGAGAAGTGGTGCTGGAGGACCGGATCGGCGAGGAGGGCGTTGACGATAGGGCCGGGATCGGCCAGGCCGCTGGTCTCGATCACCACCCGCCTGACCTCGCCCGAGTGGGCGGCGGCCTCGGCGCCGGGCGCACCGGCGGCCTCGGGGGCGCCCTCGTCGGCGGCCTCGTCGGCGTCAAGGAGGGCCCGCAGTGCCTCCACCAGATCGTCCCGCCGGGCGCAGCACAGGCAGCCTCCCGCCAGCAGCACGGTGCGGTCGGCGACCTGGCGCACGAGACGGTGATCGAGACCTACGGCACCCAGTTCGTTGACGACGACGGCCGTGTCCGCCATGTCGGGACGCCGCAGGAGGTGGCGGACGAGCGTCGTCTTGCCGGCGCCGAGAAAACCGGTGACGACGAGCACCGGTCGCCGCGTCGGTCCTGCCGTCACAGCGCCTCGAGGAGGGTGGGATCGAGGGGGTCCACCTTCTGCTGGGCCAGGCGATCGGCCACCGGCCACAGCTCGCCCAGGTCACGAACGATGGCGCCGGCGCCCTTGCCGTTCGTCACCACGAAACCGCGGCCTGCGAAATCGGTCACTCCCAGGCCATAGCGATGCAGCACCGCCCGCAGCACGGCGATGCGACGGAGATGCTCCCGGCGCCGACGCCCGTCGCCGTCCTGATCGGGCAGGGCTCCGTCACCGGCGTCGCCGTCGTCGCGCCGGTCGGTCCAATGCCGTCGGACGACCGGCGCCCCGCAGAGGACGCACATCGGTCGTCGTCAGCCCTGGCGCGGTTGGCGGCGGGCGAAGTCGTCGGCGATGTCGTCGAAGGTCACCCAGCGCACGCCGTCGTGGCTGCTGATGTGCTCGATCAGACGCTCATGGGCCAAGAGGACCTGGGGGCGGCCGCTGACGTCGGGATGCACGGTCATGGTGAACACGGCGTAGTCGTGCTCGCGGTACACCCAGTCGAACTGGTCACGCCACATCGATTCGATGTGGCGCGGACTGACAAACCCGTGGCTGTTGGGCGAGCCCTTGATGAACATCATCGGCGGCAGGTCGTCCAGATACCAGTTGGCGGGAATCTCGATGAGGTCCGTTTCCTTGCCCCGTACCAGCGGCTTCATCCACTCCTCGGCCCGTTGCGAGTAGTCGATCTTGGTCCACGTGTCACCGACTCGGACGTAGTACGGATGAAAGTCGTTGTGCATCAGGCTGTGGTCGTATTTGATGCCGCTCTCGAGCAGGAGCTCGTTGGTGACGGTGGAGAACTCCCACCAGGGCGCCACGTAGCCGGTCGGTCGCCGGCCCGAGAGCTGCTCCACCAGATCGATGCAGTGATGGAGCACGGATGCTTCCTGGGCCCGGGTCATGGCAATGGGGTTTTCATGCGAGTACCCGTGCACGCCGATCTCGTGACCTGCCTCGGCCACCGCGGCCATCTCTTCGGGGAATGTCTCCACCGAGTGTCCGGGGATGAACCACGTGGTGCGCAGCCCGTAACGCGCGAACAGTTGGAGGAGTCGGGGCGATCCGATCTCTCCCGAGAACAACCCCCGCGAGATGTCATCAGGGGAATCCTCCCCGCCGTAGGAGCCGAGCCAGCCGGCGACGGCGTCGACGTCCACTCCGTAGGCGACCAGGATCTCTTTATCGGCCATTGTTGCCTCCTCGTTCCAGCGATCGGGAATCTAAATGGGGCGCCACCAGACGAGCGATGTCGCCAGGCGATCGTGCCTGGGGCAGAGCAGCCATGAGCAGGATCCGCGCCTTCGGCCCGCTCAGGTCGCCACCGAAGATGGCCCCCGCCTGGGCCAGGTCGTAACCGCCCCCCTGGCCATAGACGGGCGCCACCGAACCAGCCGGGCAGCGAGAGGTCACCACCACCGTCACCCCCGCTTCGACGGCGCCGGTGACGGAGGCCAGGACGGCATCGTTGGCGTTGCCCAACCCGAACCCCTCGATGACGATGGCCCGGTAGCCCCGTTCCACGGCCGCGTCGACGAACGAGCCGTCGATGCCCGCCGCCAGCTTCACCAGCGCCACCTTGGATTCGATGGCGTCGGCCCCCACCAGATTGGCGGGGCGAACCGGCCGGTAGCGCAATCGGAACTCCCCCTCGGGGCCCAGCTCGCCCAGGGGGCCACCCTGCGGTGCCCCGAAGGCCCGCAGTGCGTAGGTGTGCACCTTGGTCGCCGCCCGGGCGGCGTCGACCCGCCCCTCGAAGGCGATCACCGCCCCGAGGCCACGGGCCGCGGGGGCCCGGGCCAGCCGAACCGCTCCCAACAGGTTGGCGGGGCCGTCCGCTCCCGGAGATCTGGCATGGCGCTGGGCGCCCGTGAACACGATCGGCTCGTCCCCGCCGAAGAGGAGATCCGTGAGGTAGGCCGACTCTTCCATCGTGTCGGTCCCATGCGTCACGACCACCCCACCCACGTCGGGCCGGGCCGCCGCCGAGCGCGCCGCCCTGGCGATCTCGAGGATCTCGAGGGCCTGGATGCGGAAGGCGTTGACGTTCATGAGGTCCTGGACCTCGATCGGTCCCTCGTCGGCCAGACCCGGGACGGCAGAAGCCAGCTCCTCCCCCGAAAGGGAGCTGACCACCCCCGCGTCGCCGGGACGGGACGCAATGGTCCCCCCGGTGGCGATGATCACGGTTACCGGCGCGGCGTCAACCACGGTCAGTCGAACGTAACAGGCAAGTGACGGGGCGGCAAGGAGTCGCGACCGTGCCAGCCTGCACCGTCACCGGCGGGGTCGGGGGCTACGCTGAGCCCTCCGTGCGCAGGATCAGTCGGATCTTCTTCACTCTCATCGCCGCATCCGCCATCGTGGCTGCGGGGGTGAGCGGCCTGGTGGCGACCGGCGTCGGCGTCGTCAGCCACGCCACCTCGGCGCAGGCCGCTCCGCTGCCCCCGCTGGCCCCTGCCCCCCTCGAGCCTTCCACCGTGTACGCCGCCGATGGCACCACCGTCCTGGCCGTGTTCCACGCCTCGGCCCGCCGCCTCCCGGTGACCTTCGCCCAGGTCTCCAAGATCCTGGTCAACGCGGTGTTGGACACCGAGGACGCCCGCTTCTACATCCACGGCGGGTTCGACATCCCCTCCACGGTGCGGGCCCTGGCTTCTGACACCAGCGCCGGTGGGGGCCTCCAGGGCGGCTCGACCATCACCCAGCAACTGGTCAAGCAGACCTACCTGACGTCGCAGCGCAAGGTGTCGCGCAAGGTCAAGGAGGCCGTCCTGGCGGACCGGGTGGAGAAGCACTACACCAAGGACCAGATCCTCGAGGCCTATCTCAACACCATCTATCTGGGCAACGGGGCCTACGGCGTGCAGGCCGCAGCCAGCACGTACTTCAACACCGACGTGGGCAACCTCACCGTTCCCGAGGCTGCCCTCCTGGCCGGGCTCATCCAGAAC
Source organism: Acidimicrobiales bacterium (assembly GCA_051000755.1). Lineage (GTDB taxonomy): Bacteria > Actinomycetota > Acidimicrobiia > Acidimicrobiales > Palsa-688 > JALZAH01. The sequence continues at coordinate 22,726 of JBPCNZ010000159.1, forward strand.
CCCAACGGGTACGACCCCATCTTGGAGCCCGGCGCAGCCCGCACCCGGCGGGCCGAGGTGCTGAGCCGGATGGTCCACTACCAGACCATCTCCCAGGCCCAGGCCGACACGGCCAACGCCACGCCGCTGCCCACGGCGGTGACCGCCCCCGGTGCCCCGAGCCCCGACGCCACCAACAACGACTACGTCCGGGAGGTGGAGAGCGAGTTGCTGGGGTCGAACAGCCCGCTCGGGGGGAGCTACACCGACCGCTACGACGCCCTCTTCGAGGGGGGCCTGAAGATCTACACCAACCTCGACACCACCTTGCAGAGCACCGCCGAGCAGAAGTCGGCGGCCGATACGCCGAGCAACAGCCAGGGCTTCGAGGAGGCGGAGGTCACCATCGACTCGAGCACCGGGAAGGTGCGGGCCCTCGTGGGCGGGGCCACCAGCTCGCAGTACGACATCATCACCCAGGGGACCCGCCAGCCCGGCTCGGGGTTCAAGATCTTCACCCTGCTCGCCGCCCTGGAGAAGGGGTACAACCCGACGGACACCATCAACGGCAGCTCACCGTGCGCCATCGACTTTCCCACCGACCACGATCTGGTCAACGCCCCGGCCCACAACGACGAGGGCCCCGGTGGTGGTGTCCAGACCCTGCTGGTGGCCACCGCCCAATCGACCAACTGCGCCTACATCCGCCTGGCCCATGAGGTGGGGTTGCCGGCCGTGGTGGAGATGGCCCACCGGCTGGGGATCGCCGAGAACATCCCGCCCTTCCCGGCGATCGTCATCGGCGCCACGGCCGTCCACCCTCTGGAGATGGCGGCCGCCTATGCGACCCTGAGCGCCGACGGGATCTACCACCGGCCGACGTTCATCGATCACGTCCTCGACCGCACGGGCGCCACCATCTACACCGGGGCCGATCCCGGGCACCGGGTCATCTCCTCCCAGGTGGCCCGGCAGGCCACCCAGGCCTTCACCGGCGTCCTCGTGTCCGGCACCGCCGCGGGCAAGGGCCTGGGCCGGCCGGCCGCCGGCAAGACCGGTACCACGGAGAACTCCGACGATGCCTGGTTCAACGGTTACACGCCGAGCCTGGAGACCACCGTGTGGATGGGTGCCGCCAACGGGGAGACCCCGATGACCGACGTCGGCGGGCTGTCCTCGGTCTTCGGTGGCACCTTCCCGGCCACCACGTGGCAGGACATCATGACCGCCGACGTGGCCAACAGCCCCATCCAGTACTTCGACAGCCCCGATGCCGGCGGCCCCAGCAAGTTCATCGACTCCGCTCAGCTGCAGAAGGACGACCACAGCGCCGGCAGCTACTACAACTACAACAACGGCACCAGTTCCCGGAGCCGGGGCCACCCGTGAGCAGCCCGGCCCTCGACGCCCTCCTGGCCCTCCAGGACGTCGACACGGACGTCGACCGCCACCGGCACCGCCGGGACGCCCTGCCCGACAAGCACGAGGCGGCAGAGGTCGATCGGCGCATCGCCGTCCTCGACCGTGACGGCGCCGAGGTCGGGGCCATCCTGGCCGAGATCGTTGCTCGCGAGGAGGCCCTGGAGGCGGACCTGGCCGCTACCGAGACCCGCATCGCCGAGGTCAACAGACGGCTCTACGGGGGACAGGTCGCCGCCTCCCGGGAGCTGCAGGCCATGGCGGCGGACGTCAAGGCCCTCCAGGCTCGCCAGTCCAACCTGGAGGATCGTGTCCTCGTGGTGCTCGACGAGCGCGAGCCCCACGACCATCGCCTCGCTGCCCTCGCCGCCGAGCGGGCCGGGGCCGAGGGCCGCCGAGGCGACCTGGCGGTCACGATCGCCGGCGACGAGGCGGAGATCGACGCCGAGATCGCAGCCCTCGTCGAGCAGCGCGCCGCCCTGGTCTCGGAGGTTCCGGCTGATCTGCTGGCCACCTACGAGCGGATCCGGTCCCGCCTCGGCGGGGTGGGCGTGGCCCGCCTGGTCGGCTCCCAGTGCCAGGGCTGCTTCCTGACCCTGCCGTCCGGCGAGGTCGACCGTCTCCGGCATCTCCCGAGCGACGCCGTCGTCACCTGTGAAGACTGCGGCCGCATCCTCGTCGTCGGCTGAACCTGCGCCTCCCGTGCGGGTCGATCCCCGCCGCCCGGGACCCCGCCGCCCGGGCTCCTCGACCTGATAACCTTCGTTAGAGTAACTAACGAAGCGGACCGGCCTCCGGGAGGCGCCACGAACGGTGCACCAATGACAAGGGTGAGCCCTTGAGTGGCCTGCGGGCGGTGACGACGAGGACATTCTCCTCCTTAAGGATCCGCAACTTCCGGGTGTTCTTTGCCGGCCAGAGCCTGTCGATGGTCGGCACCTGGATGCAGATGACGGCCCAGTCGTGGTTGGTGCTCAGCCTCACCAACTCGGGTTTCCAGCTTGGGCTGGTCATCGCCCTGCAGACCCTGCCCATCCTCATCCTCGGCCCCATCGGTGGGACCATCGCCGACCGTTTCGGCAAGTACCGCATCCTGTTTGGAACCCAGGGCCTGGCCGGCGCCCAGGCCCTGCTGCTCGGCGGCCTCGAGTTGAGCGGCCACCTCCAGCTGTGGGAGCTGTACATCCTGGCCGTCACGCTGGGGCTCATCAACATGGTCGACAACCCGACCCGCCAAACCTTCATCGTCGAGATGGTCGGGCGCGAGGAGCTGTCCAACGCCGTCACCCTCAACTCGGTGATGGTCAACGTGGCCCGCGCCATCGGTCCGGGCGTCGCCGGGGTGCTCATCGCCGTCGTGGGCAGCGGCTGGTGCTTCCTCATCAACGGGGTCTCGTTCGTGTTCGTCCTCGCCGGCCTGGCGTTGATCGACCAGGAGCAGCTCACGCCCGCCCCCCGCGCCGTCACGATGAAGGGTCAGCTCCTGGAGGGCTTCCGGTACGTGGCCCACGAGCCGTTGCTGCGCGACACGCTGATCATGATGGGCCTGGTCGGCATGCTGGCCTACGAGTTCCAGGTCACCCTGCCGCTCATGGCCAAGCACACCTTCGGCGGCGGCTCCGCACTCTACGGTCTCCTCAACTCATCTCAGGGGGCGGGGGCGATCGTCGGTGGTCTCATCGCCGCGGGGCGGCCCGGCCGGGGCCCCCGGCGCCTGGTCAACACGTCGCTGGCGTTCGGCATCGTCATCCTTCTGGCCGCCCTGGCCCCCAACCCGGCCACCGAGGTCATCGCCCTGCTGTTCGTGGGGGCGGCGTCGGTCACGTTCCTCTCGCTCGGCAACTCGACGCTCCAGCTGGAGGCGGAGCCATCCATGCGCGGCCGGGTCATGTCACTGTGGTCCGTCGCCTTCCAGGGCTCCACGCCCATCGGCGGTCCCCTGGTCGGGGTGATCGGGGGGGCCCTCGGCGCCCGCTACGGCCTCGGCGTCGGCGGCGTCGCCTGCCTGGCTGCCGCCGCCCTCGGCTACCTGACCCTCGTCAGACGCCGCCGGGGCGTGACCCCCGCCGCGGCCGTGCCCGTGCTCGGCGATGTGGAGCCGGCTGATCCGCTGGCCGTCGCCGCTACGGTGGTCGATCGTGCTCTTCCTGGTTCGCCACGGCCAGACGGCTCACAACGCCTCCCGTCGCCTTCTGGGCCGGCTTGATCTTCCCATCGACGAGCTGGGGGAGCGCCAAGGCGTCGCCCTGGGGACGATCCCCGAGCTTCGCCACGCCCGCCGGGTGATCGCCAGCCCCCTCGCCCGGACCCGCCAGACCGCCGAACGCCTGGGTCCGCCGGTCACCGTGGACGACCGGTGGGTGGAGATGGACTACGGCATCTACGACGGTATGCCCCTCGGCGACGTCCCCTCGGAGATCTGGGACCGGTGGTTGAGCGACCCGGCGTGGTGCCCCGAAGGAGGGGAGAGCCACCGCGACCTGGATCGGCGGGTGCGTTCGGCCTGCGAGGACCTGTGGGCCGACGCCACCGAAGCCGACGTGGTCGTCGTCAGCCACGTCTCCCCGATCAAGGCGGCCGTGGCCTGGGCCCTCGGTGTCGGTGTGGAAGCCTCGTGGCGCATGCACCTGGACACGGCGTCGATCTGCCGTGTCGGCCGGGGGCGAACGGGGCCCTCCCTGATCAGCTTCAACGAGACGGACCACCGGCCCTCGCGCTGATCCCATCTCTTACGGTGATTGCTCCTACGGTGTTCGCCATGGAGCTCTCCCTTCCCCCCATAGGCATCTGGACCGGCGCCCTGGACACCGTGGCCCTGTCCCAGTCCCAGGAGCTGGCGTGCGAGCTCGAGGAGCTCGGCTATGGCGCCATCTGGTTGCCGGAGGTGGCCGGGCGAGACGTCATGGTCCACATGGGGATGCTCCTGGCGGCCACCGAGCGGATGGTCCTGGCCACCGGCATAGCCAACATCTGGGCCCGGGACGCGGTGACCATGACCGGCGGTGTCAAGGGTCTGACCGAGGCATTCCCCGAGCGGGTCCTGCTCGGACTCGGCGTCAGCCACCAAACTCTGGTCGAGGGCCTCCGGGGCCACAGCTACGCCAAGCCGCTCGCCGCCATGCGCATCTACCTCGACGCTATGGACGAGTCGCCCTACATCGCCCAGCGACCCACGACCCCCGTCCGGCGCGTCCTGGCCGCCCTGGGACCGAAGATGCTTGCCCTGGCGGCCGAGAAGACCGATGGGGCGCACAACTACCTGGTGCCCCCCGAGCACACCGCCACGGCCCGCCAGATCCTCGGTGCCGGGCCCCTGCTCTGCCCCGAGCAGGCCGTCGTCATCGAGACCGATCCGGCCCGGGCCCGGGAGATCGGTCGCTCCCACACCAAGATCTACGTCGGCCTGCCCAACTACCAGAACAACCTGCGCCGGCTGGGCTTCGGCGACGACGACTTCGCCGACGGCGGCAGCGACCGGCTGATCGACACCACCGTGGCATGGGGCGACCTCGAGACCATCAGTGCCCGGGTCCAGGCCCACTTCGACGCCGGAGCGGACCATGTGAGCATCCAGGCCATCGACGAGAACCCACGGGGGGTGCCGGCCGACGCGTGGCGGGAGTTGGCGCCGGCGTTGACCGAGGTCGCCGACGCTGTCGCCGGCGGCCGCTGAGGGACCGGGCGGCCAGTCGGGGTACGATCGTCGGCGGCGGTGCCACCGGGGCCCGCCACGATCCCGGGAGGCAACCCGATGCGTGTCATCGTCGACTACGACCTGTGCGAGAGCAACGGACTGTGCATGATGGAAGCCCCCCAGGTCTTCGAGCTGCGCGACGACGACAACCTCTACCTCCTCGACGAGCACCCAGGGGACGAGCTGCGGTCCAAGGTCCAGGCGGCGGTGGCCGTCTGCCCCAAGGCCGCCATCAGCATCGAAGAGGACTGACCCACTTCGCTGGGGTTCCGCCCGGCTACAAAGGGGCCCACGCCGGGGCGGCCCTCCCCGAGGCGGCGTGGTGGTGCTCACGGGCAAGGACCCCGGCCCCGGCCACCGGCGGCAAGGACCCCGGCCTCAGCCGGCGGCGACAGCCTCGGCGACCACGACCGCCAGCCGGGACGCATCCGGCAACGTCGCTCCCCCACCTTGGGCCATGGCCGGCGCCCCGCCCCCGGACCCGCCGTAGGGGCCAAGGACGGACTTGAGGATCTGACGGGCGTCCAGGCTCTTCTCGTAGCGCTTGGGGACGGCCACGACCATGGTGGCGGGGTTGGCTCCGGTCCACACCACGGCCACCCGGTCGGTCGTCTTGGCCGCCGAGGCCGCCGCCGGCCGCAGGCCCTTGGCGTCGACGGGCAGAGGCCCATAGGCGATGTCGAAGGCGCCGGCGGTGGCCTCTATGAGAGCGTCGGGAGCCAGTGCCGCAGGGTCGGGCCGGGCCGTCGCCGACCGTGCTGCCTTGGTGACGAGGCGCTCGACGGCGGCGACGACGTCACGGGGCGACGAGTGGACGGTGGTGCTGACCGCGCCGAGGGTTCGGGCCTGATCGAGGGAGTAGTCCACCGCCGCCCGGCGGGTGTACGCGGTGATGCGCCGGATCCCCGACGCCACACTTTCCTGGGACACGATCCGGAACAGGCCGAGCGTCGACGTGTGCTCCACGTGGGTGCCGCCGCACAGCTCCGTGGACACGTCGCCGAAGCTGATGACCCGGACCTCGTCGGGGTAGGTCTCGCCCTCGAGCGACGTGGCGCCCGAGGCGATGGCGGCGGCGGGGGTCATGGTCTTCACCCGGCGGTCCAGGTCGGTGAGGACCCAGTCGTTGACCAGCCGCTCGATCTCCTCCAGCTCGTCGGGTGACACCGGCTTGGGATGGGTGAAGTCGAACCGCAACCGGACCGGGTCGACCAGGGAGCCGGCCTGGTGGACATGGGCGCCCAGCACCCGGCGGAGGGCGGCGTTGACCAGATGGGTGGCGGAGTGGTTGGCGGCGGCGGCGATCCGGCCGTCGGCCTCGACCAGCAGGTGGACCCGCTGGCCGACGGCGATCGTGCCCTCCTCGACGCGCAGCCTGTGGAGGAACAGGCCGCTGTGATGGACGACCGTGCCGGTGATCGACCCCCACCCGTCGGGCCCGTCTACCCGGCCGTGATCGCCGACCTGGCCGCCGCTCTCGCCGTACAGGGGGGTCCGGTCGACGATCAGGTCCGCCTCGTCGCCGACGCCGAGCGGCTCGGAGGCCCCGAGCAGGGCCAGGACCTGGGCGTCGTCGGAGAGGGTGTCGTAACCGAGGAAGGTGGTGGCCGGCAGGGCCAGCACCGATGCCGGCAGGGGATCATGGAGGCCGGTGCGGCGGTCGGTTCGCAGCCCGCCCCTGCTGTCGTCCTGGTGGCGCTTTCGTTCCTCGTCGAGGTCGCCGAGGTCGACGACGGCGCCGCGCTCGGCGGCCAGCCCGGCAGCGATCTCGACCGGCAGGCCGAAGGTGGACCACAGCCGGAAGGCGTCGGACCCGTCGAAGCGGTCCTGCTTGGTCAGCAGGTCGTCGAGCTGGCCCAGGCCCCGCTGCAGGGCGCCCTCGAACTCGGCCATCTCTGCCCCGATGGCGTCGTCGACGGCCTCCAGCTCCGAGGCGAAACGGGGATAGTGGCCGCCGAGGAGCCCTACCACGGCGTCGACCACGGGCCGGTACTCGAAGCGGGCCTGGCCCCGGGTCAGGGCCAGGGTGGCGGAGCGGCGCAGGAGCCGGCGGGGGATGTAGCCGGCCCCCTCGTTGCTGGGCCGGACGCCCTCGGACATGATCGCCACCGCCGCCCGCAGGTGGTCGGCGATGATCCGGTGATGCTTGGCGGTGGGACCGGTCTCGCCCAGCACGTCCTTGACGACGGCCACCACGGGGGCGAGGAGGTCCGTCTCGTAGAGGTTGTCGAAGCCGTTGAGCGCCAGGGTGACTCGCTCGAGGCCCGAGCCGGTGTCGACGCTCTTGAACGGCAGGGGGTTGAGGCGCCCGTCGAGGCCCTTGTCGTAGACCATGAACACGCCGGCGTTCCAGATCTCGATGTAGCGGTGGGTGTCGAACGGCCCCCCGGGGCGGTACGCCTCCCCGTAGGCGTCGCCCGTGTCGAGGAACATCTCGGTGCACGGCCCGCACGGCCCGCTGTCGCCGGCCGGGCCCCAGAAGTTGTCGGCCGTGGGTTGGCGGACGATGTGGTCGGCCGGCATGCCCACCCGGGCCCAGGCCCGCTCGGACTCCTCGTCGGGCTCGACCCCGAGGGCCTTGTCGCCTTCGTGCACCGTGACGTAGAGCTGCGACGGCTCGAAGCCGAATCCCCCGATCATCAGCTCGTAGGCCAGTTCGATGGCCTTGTCCTTGAAGTACTCGCCGATCGACCAGCTGCCCATCATCTCGAAGAACGTCAGATGGTGACGGTCGCCGATGTCGTCGATGTCGATGGTGCGGATGCAGGGCTGGATGTTGGTCAGGTTCGGCGTCGGCGGCTGGCGGACCCCGGTGAAGTAGCCCTTGAGGGGCGCCATGCCGGCGTTGACGAACAGGAGGGTGGGGTCGTCGCGGGCCAGGACCGACGCGCCCTGGATGACCGTGTGGTGGCGGGCGCGAAAAAACTCCAGGAACGTCTCACGCACGAACTCGCTGCTGATCTCGGCCACGGTCCTCCACCTCGGCTACCTGCACCGTCGAGTGTACAAGTGGTCTGCGGTGCAGGTGCTGGCTAGGGTGGCTGGGTGCTCACGACGGCGATGGCACGCCATGCGGCCGATGAACTCCGCGACCTGCGGCACCTGGCCGAGGTCCGCAGGCACACGCCGGCCGGTGAGCGTTCCCGGCAGCTCATGGACATGGTGCCGGCCCGGGTCTTCATGCACCTGGTCTACAACATCCTCCTGCACCGGGACCCTGATCGGGCGGGACTGGAGAACTTCGTCCTCCTTCTCCAGGAGGGCACCATCAGCCGCCTCGACGTGCTCGAGACGGTGCGGGCCTCCGAGGAGTTCATCCGAGGGGTACCCCTGCGCGAACTGCTCGTGTCGCTCCACTACAGCCGGTGCCAGTTCATACAGTCGCTCCCCGAGGGCCGCCGCATCCTCGACCTCGGCGGGACCCACCAGTCGAACGTGGAAGGAGCCCTCATCCATCTGGGCTACCCGTACCAGTTTGAGAGCCTGACCATCAGGGACCTGGACCTCGAGGACCGCCATGACCTCTACCGCCACAGTGGACGCCCGGACCACGTGGACACAGCGATGGGCCCGGTGACCTACTCCTACGGTTCGATGGCCGACCTTTCCGACTTCGCCGACGGAAGCTTCGACCTCGTCTACAGCGGGCAGAGCATCGAGCACGTCGAGGAACCCGAAGCGGACCGGACGCTGGCCGAGGTCGTGCGGATCCTCAGCCCGGGAGGCCACCTGGCCCTCGACACCCCCAACGGGCCGGTCTGCCGCCTGCACACCCCGGGCATGATCAACGAAGATCACAAGATCGAGTACTCCCACCGCCAGTTCTCGGCCAAGCTGGCGGCCGCCGGCCTGGAGACCGTCGAGGCCAAAGGACTCAACTACCTGGGTGGTCCGGCGTCCACCACCCCCTTCGTGCTCAGCGACGTCACCGCCAACAATGGCGTCTTCGGCGCCATCGAGGACTGCTATCTCCTCGCCTACGTGGCGAGGAGACCCGGGTGCCCGGGTCGGCCCGCCTGAGGCCGGCCTGTCGCTCGGCGACGACGAGGCCACCGCCTGGCCCCTTTGGTCCCTTTCTGGCCCGGTCGGGACAGATTGAGCGCCGGAGGATGTGCGGCGAGGTCAATGGGGTAACCTTCGTCACACCGTGTCGCTTCGGTCTGTCCATCGGCTTGGGTCGGGTGCGGATCGACCAACTGGGGAGATCGTGATGTTGGGTGTCCAAGGTCCTGTGGACTCGCTCTCGACGAGAGGGTCGACCTCCGAGCAGGTCGCAGGAGCCGCTGATTCGTCGCCTGTGGGCCGGTGGCTCACGTGGGCCGGCATCGGTATCGTCGTGCTCAGCGCCTTCGGGGGCGTGTTCCCCTACTTCGCCAACGGCCTCGGCCTGCCCCTGGACGGCGCCGCCGACGGGGCCATGACCACCTGGCGCACCGTGTTGCACCTGGTGCCCGGCGTGGCCGGCATCGCCGTGGGGCTGGGCATGGCCGTGTGGGGCCGGCGCCGGGAGGCCGGCGCCCCCTTCGACGCGGCCGGCGGCCGCTTCATCGGGCGGGCCTCTTTGGTCGTGGGGGCCTGGTTCGCCATCGGGCCCTACCTGTACGGCATCGTCTCTCCGAGCCAGGCCCACGGCACCGGCGGGCACGCCGGGATGATGATGGCCAACGGCATGAGTTGGGCCTCGGACGCCATGATGCCCGTGTTCGGCAAGATGACCACGGTCCCCACCACGGCCAACTGCGCCTTGACCATGGGCATCTGCCACTGGGCGGTGGGGGGCCTGATCGTCTTCGCCGGCCTGGTTGCCCTCGGCGCCGGTACGGGCGTGGGCCCTCTGGCCAGCCTGTTCAAAGCCGGCACCGCCGAGGACCTCTCCGGGCCGGGAGCCTGAGCACCGCTCATGGCGAGCTTCCAGGGCGTACCGTCCTGGCGTGACCCCCGGTGGGGCCAGATCGGGGCCCTGGCCACGTTCTGCATCCTGGGCCAGACGGTGCTCCACTTCGAGATAAGCCCCCTGGAGATCCTGCTCAGCCTGATCACCTGCGTCGGCGCCGACATGACCTTGACCCGGATTCGCCGCCATCAGGTGATCGTGCCCCTCAGCGCCATCATCACCGGGCTGGGCATGGCCCTGCTGCTGCGCTCCACCTACCCCGCGGTCTTCGTCGTCGCCGGCGCCCTGGCCATCGGCTCGAAGCACCTCATCGTCATTCGGGGTCGCCACCGATTCAACCCGACCAACTTCGGCCTGGTGGTGGCCCTGGCCTTCACCCAGGGCGGGGTGGCCATGGTGACCCCGGGGCAGTGGGGGCGCTCCGGCCTCATCCTCTTCGCCATCCTCTGCGCCGGCGTCCTCGTCGTCTTCCGGGCCGAGCGGCTGGGTCTGGTGGCCACGTTCGTGGCCTTCCAGGTCGTGTGCTACGTGGCCTTCCACGGCGGCACCCTCGATGTGACCGCAGCCCTGTCGGGGGCTGTGCTCACCTTCGCCTTCTTCATGATCACCGATCCCAAGACGGCGCCGTCGACTCGTGCCGGACAGGTGACCTATGCCGCCTTGGTGGCTCTCCTGGGCCAGGTGTTCGCCGCAGTCGGGTCCATGGACGGCCCCTTCATCGCCCTGCTGGTGGTCTGCGCCGCCATGCCGGTGGTCGAGCGGTACCGCGTGACCTCCCGCCCTCCGATGATGCGCCCCGTGGGCCTGGGCCCTCAGGAGGCGTAGCGAGCCAGACCGCTGCGGACCAGGTGGAGCCCTTCGAGGCCGGGAAGGCGGTCCACGTGGCGGTCGATGCGGTCCGCCACCCGCTGCCCCTCAGGGTCGGAGAACAGGTGGCCGACCAGGAAGCGGATCTCGGCGTCGGGGCGAACGTTGTGGCCCACCGGCCGCCAATACCGGCGCAGAGCGAGCCTGGTGACGGCCTGGGATGCCCGGGAGCGGGCCAGGCGCTTCCCGCCCTCGCTGGCATAGAAGTCGATGTGGCGGCCCTCCTGGCGCATGATCCGCTTCAGCAGCTCGGTCAGGACCGGGTTGCCTGCCTTGCGGGCCAGGAGCCCGTAGCCGGCCTGGGTGGTCCACTCGTTGATCGCGCCCCACACCATGTGGATGGCCACCATGTCGGGAACGAGGGCGGACCCGAGGAGGAACGACAAGGGGCGGAATCGGTCGAAGCGGTTCAGCTGGCGGCGCACGTTGGCGATCCGTGATCGTCCCGCCGGCTGACCATGGGCGGCGAGGACGTGGCCGATCGCTTCGCCGTGCCAGTGCTCCTCGTAGTTCCACAGGGTCAGGAAGGTGGTGATCTCAGGATCCTGATGGGCATCGGTGACGAGGACGTCCCGCAGGTAGCACACGGTGTGGTTCTCGATGTCGTGCATGTACTGCAGGCACCGCAGGGTCTCGGTGTCGAGAGGCTCGTCCCGGAAACCGTCGTCCAAGCCTCCAAGCTCCAGGCGCCCTCCGACTCGCATGTACGTGTCGATGTCGAAGTCCACAACCGATGTACGGAGTTGCCCGCCGGCGCAGATGGGCTTTCCTGGAGGCATACTGGCTGCCGACCGGAGGGGATGCCGTGAGGAACCTGGGCGAAGAGCTCAACGCCAACGTTCAGGCCCTGCTGGGGCTGCCCGCTGTCGTGCCGTCCCTGCAGCGCCTCGGTGAGGCCGTGCCCGCCATCGAGCGCATCGCCGGATTCGACGAGACCCTGGCGGACATCGCCGGCATCGTTCCCACCCTCGAGCACCTCGCAGAGCTGGGAGCGACGCTCGAGGCGTTGGCCAAGTTGAGCGAGACCCTCGAATCCCTGGCCCGGGTGGCGCCCGCCCTCGAGCAGCTGGCCGGACTCGGATCGACCCTCGAGGGGCTGGTCAAGGTCATCGGACCCATCAGCCACCTCTCGACCCTGGTGCCGACCCTGGAGTCACTCGACGGCAGCATCAAGAGCCTGGAGGGCACCATCGGCACCCTGTCGGGCACGCTCGCTCCTCTCCAGGGGACCACCGAGCGCGTCGGACGGATGGTCGAGCGCCTCGGGACCCGCCGAGGCGTCAAGACCCAGGACCCCTAGTCACCTCGTTGCGCAGCGGTTGGTGGGCCCGGTAGCGGCGCAGGTTGTCGATGAACAGCTCGGCCGCCCGCTCGTAACGACCGGTCCCGCCGGCGGCGTTGTGGGCGGTGACGGTGACGCGCGGGTGGTCCCAGAAGGGATGGTCGGCGGGGAGGGGCTCGACGTCGAACACGTCGAGGACGGCGCCTCCCAAGCCGCCGGCGTCGAGGGCGCCGAGCAGGGCCACCTCGTCCACCAGGGAGCCACGCCCGACGTTGATGAGCAGGGCGCCGCCCTTCATGGCCGCCAGGAAGGCGGCGTCCACCAGCCGGTGGGTCGCCGGGGTGGCCGGCGCGCAGAGGACCACCACGTCGGCCGAAGGCAGGATGTCGGCGATGGCTCCGGGAGCGATCATCTGATCGACGGGCTCGTTGCCTGAGGGGTGTTGGCGAACGCCCACGACCCGCGCTCCTAACGCCCGTGCCCGGGAGGAGACCTCGGTGCCGATCGACCCCAGACCGATCACCAGCCAGCTGGTGGCCGACATCTCAGTGAAGTCGTGGCGGCGCCAGGCCCGCTCCTGCTCGGCGTGGCGCCACTCCTGGGCCTGCTGGGCGTGATCGAGCGCGGCCCGAAGGACATATTCGACGATGGGGATGCTGTTGACGTGGGCGTTGGTGACCGCCACCCCCCGGGCCAGGAGGGTGGCGAAGAGGGGGTCGTCGACTCCGGCGGCAGGGGACTGCAACCAGCGGACGGTGGTGGAGCCGGCGACGAAGGCGAAGAAGGCCCGGATGGGAGCTCCCTCGGCGAAGAGGTCGGCGGTGGCCCAGATCACCTCCACTCCGGCGTCCGCCCATGAGACCTCGGGCCGGAGCGATCCATCGGCCGTCATCGCCACCAACTCGATGTCGGCGGCCACCGCGGCGACGGCTTCCCCGAAGCGATCGCGGGTCGTCTCGGTCACCAGAACTCGCATGGGGCCGGACGTTAGATTGATTCCCATGAACGCTCGCACCAAGTATCTCCTCGACGAGGACGAGCTGCCGACACAGTGGTACAACATCGTTCCCGACCTTCCCTCACCCCCGCCCCCGCCGCTGCACCCCGGTACGGGGGACCCGATCGGTCCCGAGGATCTGGCTCCCCTGTTCCCCATGGCCTTGATCGGCCAGGAGGTGAGCGCCGAGCGCGACATCGACATCCCCGAAGAGGTCCGGGACGTGTACCGGCTGTGGCGGCCGTCGCCCCTGTACCGGGCCCGGCGCCTCGAGCGGGATCTGGGGACGCCGGCCCACATCTACTACAAGTACGAGGGCGTGAGCCCGGCCGGGTCGCACAAGCCCAACACCGCTGTCCCCCAGGCGTATTACAACGCCGCCGAGGGGGTCACCAAGCTGACCACGGAGACGGGCGCCGGCCAGTGGGGGAGCGCGCTGGCGTTCGCTGCGACCCTGTTCGGCCTGGAGTGCGAGGTGTGGCAGGTGCGGGCCTCCTATGACCAGAAGCCCTACCGGAAGTTGATGATGGAGACCTTCGGGGCCTCGGTCCACCCCAGCCCCTCGGACCTGACCCAGTCCGGGCGGGCGGTGCTGGCCGAGCACCCCGACTCACCGGGCAGCCTGGGTATCGCCATCAGCGAAGCGGTGGAGATGGCCGCCGCCGACCCGGACACCCGCTACGCCCTCGGCAGCGTGCTCAACCACGTGCTGTTGCACCAGACGGTCATCGGCTCCGAAGCCATCAAACAGATGGCCCTGGCCGGCGAGACGCCCGATCTCATCGTCGGCTGCACCGGAGGCGGGTCCAACTTCGCCGGTCTGGCCTTCCCCTTCCTGCGCGAGAAGCTGGCCGGTCGGATCGACCCGAAGATCCTGGCCGTGGAGCCGGCGGCCTGCCCGTCGTTGACCAGGGGCGTCTACGCCTACGACTTCGGCGACACGGCGGGGCTGACGCCGCTGATGAAGATGCACACCCTGGGCCACAACTTCATCCCCGATCCCATCCACGCCGGCGGCCTGCGCTACCACGGCATGTCCCCGTTGCTGTCGCACATCTACGAGCTGGGCCTCATCGACGCGGTGGCCAAGCCCCAGTCGGCCTGCTTCGCGGCCGGCGTGCGCTTCGCCCGGACCGAGGGCATCATTCCCGCCCCCGAGCCCACCCACGCCCTGGCCGCCACCATCGAGGAGGCGCTGCGCTGCAAGGAGACCGGCGATGAGAAGGTCATCCTCACCGCCCTGTGCGGCCACGCCCACCTCGACCTTCCGGCCTACGGCCGCTACCTGGCCGGCGAGGTCGTCGACCGGGACCTGAGCGACGAGGCCCTGGTTGCGGCGGTCGCCGATCTCCCGGTACCCACAGGATGATGAAGGAGGAGCACATGGATTGGAAGCTCGAACTGGTGGCCATTCCCATCTCGGTCGTGGACCGGGCCAAGGACGGATGGGCCGTACAGGAGGTGCCCGCCCGGTAGCATGGGTGCAGCTCAATTTGGGTGAAAGTACCCCGTCTCTACGGGGGAGGATTGGGGGTTCCGATGGGAACCCAGATGGCCGCCCACAGCGCGGAGGACGGCGCCGGGACCGAGACCGAGGTGCCCGTTGCGCCTCGGCGCTGCGGTCGCTGCCAGCGTCCGTTCGAGGACGACACCGCCTCGCCGGTCCAGACGGACTGGGCCCTGTGCCCGGCCTGCGAGGAGATCCTGCTTCCGGGTCGCCAGGGCTCGGGACCAAGGTGACCTGAGCCGCCGGTTGAGGCTCAGGCCGTCGCCGGTTCGGGGGCCGGCCCGAGGATGCGCCCGAGGGCGGCGACGTGATCGCGACGATCACGCCGGACTCGGTCTCTGTCACAGGGACCGAGGCTGGTTCGTCTCTACGGTGAGATCATCGAGAGTCGGAGGTATGTGATGGCCCATGTGAACCTGGTGGAGCGACCGACCGGGCTGATCGGTCGACTGACCTGGTGGTATTCGCGGCGGACGTTCGGCCAGGTCGTGGAACCGGCGCGCGCCGTTGCCCTCCACCGGGGGGTGACGATCGCCTTCGGTACCGTGGAGATGGTGGCTGCGAGGACGTGGAACCGTCTCGACCCCCATCTGGCCCATCTGGCCATTCAGGTCGCCGCGAGCGCCATCGGGTGCTCGTGGTGCATCGACTTCGGCTACTGGGAGGGGGTCGAGAAGGGCATCGACCCGATCAAGGTCCGTGACGTTCCTCGCTGGCGGGAGAGCAGCGCCTTCAGTGAGCCGGAGCGGGCGGTGCTGGAGTATGCCGAAGTGGCCTCGGCCACACCCGCCGCCGTATCCGAGGTGCTGGTCGAGCGCCTGCACCGGTTCTTCACCGACGAGGAGCTGGTGGAGCTGGCCGCCTGGGTGGCGCTGGAGAATCTTCGATCCCGGTTCAATGCCGGCCTCGGTCTGCGTAGCGAAGCGTTCTCCGATCGTTGTGCCGTCCGCCCCCTCTCCGGCCATCCCTGAGGTGGCTGAGCCTGAGGTCTTCCTCGACCTGCGGCCCATGCTCTTCGGGATGGCCTACCGCATGCTCGGTAGCGCTTCTGACGCCGAGGATGTCCTCCAGGATGCGTACCTCAGGTGGCAGGGTCAGGCCGGTGAAGAGGTCCGATCGGCCCGATCGTTCCTGACCACCATCGTCGTGCGGTTGTGCATCGATCAGCTGCGCTCGGCGAGGGTCCGCCGGACGTCCTATGTGGGCCCCTGGCTACCGGAGCCCGTGGCCACAGAAGACGATGATCCGGCGCGCGTCGCCGAGCTGGCCGATTCATTGTCGCTCGCCTTTCTCGTCCTCCTCGAGGAGCTCAGTCCCCTCGAGCGCGCTGCGTTTCTCCTGCGCGAGGTCTTCGCCTACAGCTATCCCGAGGTGGCGGCCATGCTGGGCCGGAGTGAGGGCGCCTGCCGGCAGCTGGCATCGCGGGCTCGGCGCCAGATCGGGGACCGTCGCCGTCGCTTCGACACGGATCGCCAGCAGGGAGAGCAGCTCGCGGTCCGCTTTGTAACCGCCTGTGCCGGTGGTGATCTGGATGACCTGCTCGGCCTCCTCGCCGCCGACGTGGTGGTGTGGACCGATGGCGGCGGCAAGGCCAAAGCGGCGCCGCGACCGGTGGTGGGGGCGCCGAGGGCGGCTCGCTTCCTGATCAACGTCGCCAAGACGCTCTCGCCGAGCGGGACGGTCCGCTACGCCTCCATCAACGGCCAGGCCGGCGTGGTCATCGAGGACCACGGCGGGCCTGTCTCCGCCGTCGTGCTCGACGTGATCGAGGGCCTCATCTGTGGCGTGCGGGTCGTCTCCAATCCCGACAAGCTCGACGCGCTCACCGTAGAGAAGGAACGCCGGGGTTTCCCCCGACGAGTAGGTGCGGGCACAGCCCTCAACGGAAAATGGAAGGCGGCCGCAGGGCACCGGAGCAGATAATCGGCTATGCCCGTCGCCACACCACTGCCCGCCACCATCCGGCCGGCCACGATGGACGACCTGGACGCCATGGTCGAGGTGCTGTGGTCCGTCGGCGCCGAGGGAAGATGGATCGGCACGGAGGTCCCCTTCGATAGCGGCGCCCGCCGGGCCCGGATGGCCAACATGGTGGCCCGTGACGACGCCACCAGCTTCGTAGCCGACGCCCACAGAGGCGGGAAGGGAGGCGTGGTCGGCAACATCGGCGTCGTCGTGGCCGCCTACGGGGTGGCCGACATCGGCATGGCCCTGCTCGACGGCTGGCGGGGTCTGGGTCTCGGCTCGGCCCTGCTCGAAGCCGGCGTTGACTGGGCGCGGGGCGCCGGCGCCCACAAGGTCGCCCTCGAGGTGTGGCCGGACAACGCGCCCGCCCTGGCCCTCTATCGGCGGTCCGGATTCGTGGAGGAGGGTCGCAAGCGACGCCACTACCGCCGGGCCAACGGTGACCTGTGGGACGCGATCCTCATGGGTCGCCACCTGTGCTGACGGCTCGTCGGAGCTAGCGGGTCTCGCCGACCTCTCGCCAGAACTCGACGGCGACCTCTTCGAAGCGCATCCCGTAGCGCAGGGTGGCGCGGATGTGGGCGTCCACGCCCTTCCGGGCGAGATGGGCGTCCTGTTGCTGGAAGCCCATCAGATGTCGTTGATGCACCATCTCCTGCTCCGACGCCAAGGCGACGAGGTCCTCGGGGCTGCCGAGCTGGGCGAAGAACAACTTGAGCAATCCGGGATCGCGAAGCTCGCTCGAGTCGGGGGTGGGACCCGACAACCAGTGGCGAAGCGCTCCCATCCCCTCGGCGGTGATGGAGAATCGACGCCGTCGGCGTCCGTGGGCCTCGCGGTCCTCGACCAGCAGCCCGGCGCCCGTCAGACGGGCCGGCTCGGAATACAGCTGGGCGTGGGGGAAGGACCAGAAGTTGCCGATGCTCCTGGCCACGAACGACTTGAGCTCGTAGGGCGTCGACGGGCCCCTGGATGCCAGCAACCCCAGCACGACGTAGGACGTGGGCGTGAGGTTCAGGTCAGCCATCGTGGGGATAGTACCGTCCCTCCAAACGTATGAAGCGGACGGTAGGAGAGCTGGGATCAGGATGCGGTCCGGACCGGCTGGCAGGTTCCGGGCGGCGATCTCAGCGAAGATACGGCCGTGGATCTGGACGACGTGGCTGATGAGCTGTACGGGTTGACGCCCGGCGAGTTCACCTCGACCCGCACGGCGCGGGCGGCGGCGGCCCGCCAAGCCGGCAACCGGGAGCTGGCCACCGCCATCAAGGAGCTGCGCCGGCCGACGACGGGCGCGTGGCTCGCCAATCTCCTCGAACGCGAGAGACACGACGAGCTCCTGGCTCTGCTCGAGCTCGGCGAGGAGACCCGCCGAGCACACTCGAAGCTCGATGCTGAGGACCTGCGCCGGTTGTCGCGGCAGCGCCGCCAGGTCGTCGCCGCGCTCAGCCATGATGCCCGGCGCCTGGCTCGTGACATCGGCCTACCGGTGAGCGACGCCGTTGGACGCGAGCTCGAGGAAACGCTCGAGGCGGCCTTTGCCGACCCTGGCGCCAGCGAAGCGGTCCGGTCGGGTCGTCTGACGACCGCCCTCAGCTATTCCGGGCTCGGTCCGCTCGACGTGACCGCCGTCGTCGGGGGAGGAGCGGCCGTGAGGGGAGCAGCAGCCCCCAGGGGATCCGCAGCGCCTCAGGCGGCACATCGAAAGCGTCGGGAGGGGACCGCGATCCAGGCGGTGGAAGAGGCAGCCGCGGCTCTGGCTGAGGCCAGGGAGCGGGCCGGCGTACAGGAGCGCATGTTGGCGGGCGCCCGCGACCGCCTCGAGGTCTGCCGCCGTGACGTCACCGACCTCGAGCAGAGGCTGCAGGACCTGTGGGACGTGAGAGACCAGGCCGCCGATGAAGTCGGTCACGCCGAACAGGAGCATGTCGCCGCCGACGACGACCACAGGGCCGCCGCAGATCGACTGGCCCGGGCCCAGCCTGATCTCGAGGGGCAGGCGACTGAGGGTTGATGCCCCACGGCCATTAGCGGGAAGAACCATCGGGGTGCCCATCAGCATGGACGATGGTGCCCACGTGTTGGCCTTGAAGGGCCTTGGTGATGGTGCCGGACCTGAGCCCGTTGACGACCTGCACGGACTTCACATGCCGGGCGTGGGCCATGAGCTCCAACAGGGGCCGCTCGACGACGAGATCGGGAAGGTCGGCGGCAATGAGCTCTTCCACGGTGATCTCCGAGATGAGGGTCGCCGTCGGGTCGGTCTTGGGGTTGGCCGTGTACAGCCCATCCTCATCCTTGACGAAGATCATGGATCGACACCCGTAGGCCTCTGCGACGAGGAAGCACCCGGCGTCGGTCCGGTACGGCGGGATGACACCCTCGCTGGGCACGGGTTGCCACAGGTCGTAGGGAGGCATGCCGGGGAAGATCACCGCGTGGGACTCAGCCAGGTAGAGCGGCAGCGCCCCAAAGGCCTCGTGGCCGACGACCGGCACACCGTAGCGGGCCATGAGATAGCCGAGCATCCGGGCGTTCTGGCCGGCCACGGCGGCCCCGACCTGGGTCAGCACCCCCGTCGGCAGGCCAAGGTCGGCCGCCACCGAATACCCAGTGTCGAGCCCGGGTTCCACCGCCTGTCCCGATCAGGAGCTGATGGGTCTCCTTGGCCCGCACCAGCTCTTCCACCACCGGATAGACCGCAGCGCGCCCCCGATCGATGAGGCTCTGGCCACCGATCTTGAGCACGCAGGCGTCCGGCAGGATGGCGTAGTCCGGCACGTCGGCCGTCGCCGCCATGAGCTCGGCGTCG
Source organism: Acidimicrobiales bacterium (assembly GCA_051000755.1). Lineage (GTDB taxonomy): Bacteria > Actinomycetota > Acidimicrobiia > Acidimicrobiales > Palsa-688 > JALZAH01. Next base: position 42,142 of record JBPCNZ010000159.1, read on the forward strand.
CCCAGGGACTGCTTCATCAACAACGACTCCAGGGAGGCCCTGCTCCCGACGCTGGCCATAGGTGGTCCTCTCCTCGGAGCCCAAGATAGAGGACTCACGAACCGATGGCGGGAAGGGCACCGATGACCGCGGCGGCTTGCGAACTGCAAGGATCCGGCGACCCCACGTCCGTCGGAACGGCACGAAATGACCATGCATCCTGAACCAAACACGTCAGCCCGTGCGATGATCTTCCACCGCGGGGCCCACACCACCCGGGCGAGGGCCGCTCAGGGCAGACCGCAGTCACGCCGAAAAGTGCCGGAGCTCACGGCCTACTTCTGGATCGTCAAGGTGTTGACGACGGCCCTGGGCGAGGCGATCTCGGACTATCTCGTCCACACCATCAACCCCTATCTTGCCGTCACCCTCGGCGGTGTCGGCCTCGCCGCCTCCCTTCTCCTGCAGTTCACCGTTCGGCGATACATCGCCTGGGTGTACTGGCTTGCGGTCGTCATGGTCGCCGTCTTCGGCACCATGGCCGCAGATGTGCTGCACATCCAATTTGGCGTCCCCTACGCCGCATCGGCGGTGCTCTTTGCGCTCGCCCTGGCCGTCGTCTTCATGGTGTGGCACGCCCGCGAGAGGACGCTCTCGATCCACAGCATCTCCACCCGACGTCGGGAGCTGTTCTACTGGGCCGCAGTGCTGGCCGCTTTCGCCTTGGGCACGGCGACCGGTGACCTGACGGCGCTGACCATGCACCTGGGCTACTTCGCATCCGGCCTCTTGTTTGCTGCCGTGTTCGCCCTCCCCGCCCTGGCCTACTGGCGGGCCGGCATGAATGCCATCTTCGCCTTCTGGTTTGCCTATATCGCCACCCGGCCCCTGGGCGCCTCGTTCGCGGACTGGATGGGCAAACCCACGGTGCCGGTGGGCTCGGGTGGGGCGATGGGCCCGTCAGCTTGGGGTTGACGATCCTCATCGTGGGTCTTGTCGCCTACCTGTCCATCACCCGGGTGGACGTCGACGACAAGGTGGATGCCTCCGCCACCCTGGGATAGGGGCGGGCTGTGACAGTCTGTCCTAAAACACGTTTGGCGGTTCCGGGCGCGGGAAAAGGAGCCTGAACTGGACGAAGCGCTCAAGCCCGTCCCTGGGGAGGACATCGAACAATGGGGTTGAAGACGGGGGATTTTCCACCGGTCGACGTTGAGACGTTCCTGGATAAGCCCCTGATGGAGCGCATGAGGGTCTTGGCGCTCCACTGGGTCGATTACGGCTTCGGGGCGCCGAAGATCACCCATGTGATCTACATCGCCAAGGTGCTGGTGGTCTATGTCTTCGGCGGGTTGGTCGTGGCCTCGGTGACGTCGGGGCTCGGCCCGTTCTGGCACGTCTCGCACTGGTGGACGGCACCGATCCTCTACGAGAAGGCCATCCTCTGGACGCTCCTGCTCGAGGTGATCGGCATCGCCGGCTCGTGGGGCCCCCTGGCCGGGCACTTCAAGCCCATGACCGGTGGGATCTTGTTCTGGGCCCGGCCCAGGACCATCCGCCTGCCACCGTGGCCGGGGAAGGTGCCCCTCACCGCTGGCGACAGCCGGACGGTCCTCGACGTCGCGCTCTACCTGGCCCTCCTGGCCAACATCGTGGCCGCCATCGTCCTGCCCTCCAAGCACAGCACGTCGGTGGCGGCCCTGCGACCTCATCACGCCGTCCTGGTCGATCCCGCTGTGCTCTTCCCCCTGATCGGGCTCCTGATCGTCCTCGGCCTGAGGGACAAGGTGATCTTCCTCGCCGCTCGAAGCGAGCAGTACCTGCCGGCGATCGTGTTCTTCTCTGCCTTGGGCTACGTCGACCTGATCGTCGCCCTCAAGCTGCTCATCGTCGTCGTGTGGGTCGGTGCGGGCATCTCGAAGTATGGGAGGCACTTCTCCAGTGTCGTGCCCCCCATGGTGAGCAACACCCCGTGGATCACCAACAAGGCACTCAAGCGGGCCCACTACCGTCACTTCCCCGACGACCTTCGGCCGTCGAAGGTGGGCGGCGGTCTCGCCCATCTCGGCGGTACCTGCGTCGAGCTGATCACGCCGATCGTCCTGTTGTTCTCGACCAATCGGACCCTCACCATCGTGGCCGTCTGCGTGATGATCGCCTTCCACGTCTTCATCATCTTCACGTTTCCGTTGGCCGTGCCGCTGGAGTGGAACGTGCTCTTCGCCTTTGCGGCTGCGTTCCTGTTCATCGGGTACCCAGCCCAGCACGGCTTCGGTGTGACGGACATGTCAAGGCCGTGGCTGACGGCGATCGTCCTCGCCGCCCTGGTGTTCTTCCCGGTGCTGGGCAACCTGAGGCCAGACCTGGTCTCGTTCCTGCCTTCGATGCGCCAATACGCCGGCAACTGGGCTGCCGCGATGTGGGCCTTCGCTCCCGGCGCGGAGCAGAAGCTCAATGAGCACATCGTCCGCTCCTCGAAGAACAACGTCGATCAGCTGGTCGCCTCCGGCTACTCCCCTGTCGTGGCCGAGATCACCATGCAACAGACCATCGCCTGGCGTTCGATGCACAGTCAGGGACGGCCCCTGTTCTCGCTGATGATGAATCATCTCGGCGCTGACCTCGACCGCTTCACCATTCGTGAGGCCGAGTTCGCCTGCAACTCGATCGTGGCGTTCAACTTCGGCGACGGTCACCTGCACAACGAGACCCTGATCAGCGCCATCCAGAAGCGATGCCACTTCGCCCCGGGGGAGTTCATCGTGGCGTGGATCGAGTCGCAGGCGATCAACAAGAGCTACCTCGAGTACAAGGTGATCGACGCGGCTGTCGGTGTGATCGAGCGGGGAACCTTCGAGATCGACGACGCCATGGAACAGCAACCGTGGTTGCCCAACGGCCCGATCCCCTTCAACGTGACCTGGACCCGACCCGCAATCCCAGCCTGAACCGCCCGCGAGTTTCGGGGTCGCGAGGGTCCAGGGGACTCACGGCGACCCGTCTCGGGTGTTGTGTGCTATCCCGGAAGTCGACGTCGTCACCGCGGCGGCGTGCAGCATTTCGAGCAAGGAGTCGTCCCGTGACTGATACCGCACACCAAGTGCCAGCGATCAGGCGCATCGCCAACCCGGTCCCCGTTGGGGTGGCGGGATTTGCCCTTACCACCTTCACTTTGGGGCTGTACACCTCGGGCAGATTCTTTGCCGGCGGTGAGGTCCTGGTTTTCGCCTTCGCCGCCTTCTACGGGGGCCTTGTGCAGTTGATTGCCGGCTTCTTCTCCATCCAGCGAGGTGACACCTTCCCGGCGACCTTCATGACGACCTACGGCGCCTTCTGGTTCAGCTTCGCCGGGTTGAACCTCTACGTCGTACCCCAGCTGAAGCCGGCGGAGGTCGGCCAGACGGTCACGATCTTCCTGATCATGTGGACGGTGATCACCGTGATCTTCTTCATCAGCGCCTTCTGGACCAACTGGGTGGTGGTCTTCGCCTTCTTCGAGTTCTCGGTGACCATCATCCTCCTCGACATCGCCACGGCCAACACCAACACCGGCCTGACGCACTTCTGCGGCTACCTGGAGATGCTGCTGGGCGCCGTGGCGTGGTACATCGTGCTGGCCGAGGTCATCAATGGCGCCGCGGAGAAGGAAGTCCTCCCGTTGCCCAAGACCCCCTGGCACCCGCCAACCGGGAACACCTCGATCGACTGAACGTCGGCTGAGGACTAGGGAGCGGCCGGCTCGATGAACGCTTCCATGGCGATGTGAGGGCCAAGGACCGGGTCCTCCCAGCCCTCGCCTCGAATCACGAGGCCGGCTCGTTGATAGAACGCCATCGCGGGGGTCCGAGCATTGCACCACAATCGGCCCCCGCCATGGTGGCGGACGTGATCGACCACGGCCCCCAAGATGGTGGCCCCCACGCCCCGGCCTCGCCAGCCGTCAGCTGTGGCCATGCCCCGCAGGCGCCAGGAGGGGTGATCATCCGGAGCCCACGCCGGCGCCTCTCGCCTCACCGACGCCGTACCAATCACCTCCCGGTGATCGACAGCGGCGAAATGAACTGCCTGCTCGTCGTCATCGCTCACCAACTCGTCGACGGTCTGGTGCGGGCGGAGGACCTGTTGGCGCAGTGGGGCAGTGGCAGAGGCCGCCACCCGCTGGATCTCTATGGGCACGCGGGAACGGCAGGCGGCGCACCGGGTCGGTGGTCGTCGCCGGCAACGGAGGGACTCGCTTCGATGCCTCGGATATCACCCTCTTCGTCCACGAGGGCGATGACCCTGACGTACCCGAGACGAGCGAGGTCGCCGGCGACCGCTTCTGCCTGCTGACCGCCGAGCTCGAGGAGGAGGGCTCCGCCGCGCCGGAGAAAGCGAAGGCTCTCCTTCAGGACTCTGCGGAGGATCTCGGTGCCGTCGCGACCTCCGTCATAGGACCGGGTCGACTCGAAGGCGAGGGTGTCGCGCTGCAGCAGCGCCAACGCGGATGTTGGTACATACGGCACAACGCCCACGACGACGTCGACGCCTCCTTCGAGTGAGCGCGGTAGGGCGGCAAACAGATCGCCGCGGTACACCTCAACGCCATTGGAAGCCGCACAGGCGGCGGCACGCTCGTCGATCTCTGATGCCACGACGTGGGCACCGGGCCGAGCCGTGGCCATGGTCTTGGCGATCGCTCCAGACCCGGCGCACACGTCGATGGCGGCACCGTCCGATGGCAGGCACTGGACGGCGCGACGAGCGAGGGCCTCGGTCTGCCAACGTGGCACGTAGACATCCGGAGCGACGAGGATCTCCAGGCCGCAGAACGAGACGCTCCCGGTTATCCAGGCGAGCGGCTCGCCGGTGAGGCGACGCCCAACGAGCGAGTCAAGGCGCCCGGCATCGCCTGCCGCGGATGCGAGAAGCTCGGCTGCCTCCTCGCCAGCCGCGACGAACCCGGCCTCGGCGAGGAGCCCTGTGAGGGATTCGAGATCCGTTGGCATCGCCACGCCTCCCAGTAAATCAGCAAGGGCGGCGAGGGTCGGCAGCCGAGCCGTCGGCGCCGGATACGTTGGACAGCGTGTGTGGAAGGTTCATCTCGACATCGCCAATCGGGACCCTGGCCAGGACCTTCGAGGTCGACGAGGTGAAGACCGACCCGGCTCCACCCCGCTACAACGTGGCTCCCACCCAACAGGTCCTGGCCGTGGCCTCCAGGCCCGCACGAGGGCAGGATGGTCGATTCGTGCGCGCCGACCGCCTGTCCCTTCAGCGCATGCTGGTCCCCGCGCCGGCCGACCGGTTCGTCACCACCAGGGTGTCGACCGCGGTCAACGCCGCGGCCAACGATGGCCCCGGGTTGCTCGAACCGGCGGTCCTCGTAGAGGAACTGGCGCTCCAACTCGGCGAAGACAGCAGCTGAGAGGCGCTCGGACTCCTCTGCCTGCTGGCGGATATCGTCGCCGATGCGAAGCTTGACGACCGATCTCCCGCAGGCGTCACTCGGGCGAGACGGGCGTCCCACCCCAAGCCTCCGGGGCCACGTCTTCAAGCGTTTCCGAGAAGGTCCACTGGTGACCGGCAACGTCCTCTGCATGATATTGCCGTTCGCCGTACTCGAAGTCGGTCGGCTCCATGAGGATACGTGCGCCGTGCTGTCGTGCCTGCTCGCAGTGGGCGTTGGCGTCCTCCACCCTGACCATCACGGAGTGGCTCACTTCGCCTGGACGGGGTGAGCGACGATCGCCCCGTACGTCGGCGACGATGACGGCGCCGTCGCCGAAGCGGAGTTGAGCGCGGTGGTCCTCGCCGATCCTCAGTTGCTCCACGAAACCAAAAGCTGCGCAGAGCCAAGCGACTCCCTGGCGGACATCTGGATAGATGAGGACAGGTATGACCGTCGACGTTGGGATGGATCGGTTGCGCTTCATGCCTGCTCCCCCGCCACCTCGCTACGGTGGCCACTCGCCCAGCTACTCGTCACCTGCCAGCCCAACTTGCCGGCCTTGAGGAATCCCAGGCCGTCTCGGGACACGGAATGCGACCCACAGATCGTGGGCGCAGACGAGAGTCATCTTGACGGCGGTGGCGATGTCCCAGGTGGGGGCTAAACGGACCAGCTTGGACAGGACGATTCGAGAGAAAGCTGAGGCCCCGCAGTTGAGCGACGGTCACGCCCTACAGCGCCAGAGTGTCGAGAAGACTCTCCAGCCGCCTTAGCTGTCATGGCCCCTGGCGGGGCCGGTCGTGGCGGATGAGAATCGGTGCGTGGTGCGTCCTGAATGCTGGACCAGACCTGCGGGTGAGAGTCCCGTCCGGGTAAGCGCCGGTGCGCCCGGTAGCAGGCCCCGGTCCGTTGTCGAGAGGCGGCGGGCTGAGCGGGGTGTCGAAAGCCTCTTTGGAGGGAGCAA
>JBPCNZ010000160.1:0-5621 GCA_051000755.1 Acidimicrobiales bacterium
CCCACCCCCTCTCCCAGCCCGGCCCCCCAGGTCCGCCCGCAGCCACCGGCCACGTCGATGCCCGCCGCTGCGCCGACGCCGCGCCCGGTCCCCGTGGCCCCCGCCGCTTCCGCGCCTACCCCGGCACCGGCGCCACCCGCTTCCGCGCCGCGCCCGGCCCCGTCCGCGTCCTCGGCGGTACGGGGCACGAGCGTCGCTCCGGCGCCACCGAGCGACCCGGCTGCAGGCTCCCGCCCCCCGGTTTCGCCATCGGGCAAGCCCATCCCACCCCCGCCCGGCGCCCGCCGTCCTCCGCTGTCCCCGTCCGGTAAGCCGATCCCGCCACCCCCCGGGCGCGGTCCCGGAGCCCGACCGGCACCTTCAGGACGCCCTGCGCCCGGGGCCGGGCGTCCATCCGGTCCTGGTGGCGGCGGTCGCCCCGGCGGCGGTTTCAGCGGTCCGCGCTCGACGCCCGGCGCTGGTGCCGGCGGTTTCAGCCGTCCCGGTGGCCCTGGCGGTCCCGGTGGTTTCGGCGGTCGCCCTGGCGGAGGGGCCGGTGGACCCGGCGCCGGTCGCGGCGGTCAGCCCTTCGGCGGTCGCGGCCGTCCCGGTGGCGGTCGACGCCGGGGACGACGTCGCCGCAACATCGAAGAGCTCGAAGCACAGGAGCTGACGACCTACACCCCGTCCAACGCTCCCATCCCTGAAGGCGAGGTCGTTGTCGAGCGCGGTTCGACGGCGCAGGAGCTCGGTCCCAAGCTCAACCGCTCCGGGGCCGAGGTCGTACGCTTCTTGTTCCAGCAGGGTGAGATGGTCACCACGACCCAGTCGCTGACCGACGACATGATCGAGCTGTTTGCCGTCGAGGTCGGTGCCGAGGTCCGGATGGTCGATCCCGGTGAGGAAAACGAAGCCGAGATCCAGGCCAAGTACTTCGACGACGTGGACGAGGACGAGGAAAGCCTCCGCCCCCGCCCGCCGGTCGTCACCGTGATGGGCCACGTCGACCACGGCAAGACCCTGCTCCTCGACCGCATCCGGACGACGAACGTCGTGGCCGGCGAGGCCGGTGGCATCACTCAGCACATCGGTGCCTACCAGGTGAATGTCGAGGATCAGCTGATCACCTTCATCGACACCCCCGGCCACGAGGCGTTCACCGCCATGCGGGCCCGGGGAGCCGAAGTCACTGACATCGTCATCCTGGTGGTGGCCGCCGACGACGGGGTCATGCCTCAGACGACCGAGGCCCTCAACCACGCCAAGGCCGCGGACGTCCCCATCATCGTGGCCATCAACAAGGTCGACCGGGAGAACGCCGACCCCAACCGGGTCATGCAGCAGCTCTCTGAGCAGGGCCTGGTGCCCGAGAGCTGGGGAGGCGACACCATCATGGTGCAGGTCTCCGCGTTGCAGAACCTCGGCGTCGACGACCTGCTCGAGCAGATCCTCGTGGTCTCCGAGCTCGAGGAGCTCAGGGCCAACCCCGAAGGTCGGGCCCGCGGCATCGTCCTCGAGGCCAACCTCGACCCGGGCAAGGGCCCCGTGGCCACGGTCATCGTCGAGGGCGGGACCCTGCGGGTGTCGGACTCGGTGGTGGCCGGAGCTGCCTGGGGCAAGGTCAAGGCCCTCATCGACGACAAGGGTGACAACGTCAAGGAGGCTCCGCCGTCGATGCCGGTGCAGGTGCTCGGCTTCGACAGCGTCCCCGCTGCCGGTGATGAGTTCCGGGTCACCCTCAAGTCGAAGACCGCCCGTGACATCGCCGAACAGCGCGAGGACCGCATCCGGGCCGCCGATCAGCGACGCACGTCGTCGGCGACCGGCACCGGCGCCAAGCTCGAGGACATCTTCGAGCAGATCCAGCGAGGCGAGACCGCCACCTTGAACCTGGTGTTGAAGGCGGACATGCAGGGTTCGCTGGAGGCCGTCACCGAGAGCCTCCGCAAGCTCGAGCGCGACGAGGTGAAGCTGTCGTTCGTCCACCGGGCGGTCGGCGGGATCACCGAGAACGATGTGAGCCTGGCGGCGGCGTCCAACGCCACCATCATCGGCTTCAACGTTCGCCCGGACCGCAACGCCAGGGAGATCGCATCGACCTCCGACGTGGAGATCCGTACCTACGAGATCATCTACCAGCTGCTCGACGACATCCAGAACGCCATGGTCGGGCTGCTCGCCCCCGAGTACGAAGAGGTCATCACCGGCGAAGCCGAGGTCCGGGAGATCTTCCGGGTGCCGCGCGTCGGTGCCATCGCCGGCTGCATGGTCCGCCACGGGGTCATCACCCGGGGTTCCAAGGTACGATTCCTGCGCGACGGCGTCATCATCTGGAAGGGTGCGATCACGTCACTCAAGCGGTTCAAGGAGGACGCCCGCGAGGTGCACGAGAACTTCGAATGCGGTATCGGGCTCTCCAACAACCAGGACCTCCAAGAAGGCGACGTCATCGAGACCTTCGACGAGCGTGAGATCCCCCGGACCTGAGGTCCGGCTGAGCAAGGGCTCTCGTCGACGTGCACGTCGCCGCCCTGCGGCTGGAGTTGCACCTGAGGTCCGTCCATTCGCTCAAGGAGAAGAGGGCAACCATCAGGCCGGTCCTCGAAGGGTGCCGTCACCGCTTCTCGGTGGCCGCTGCCGAAGTCGGTCACCAGGACCGCTGGCAGCTGGCCACCATCGGTGTGGCCGTGGTATCCGGCTCCGCCACCCACACCGTGGAGGTGCTCGACGCGGTCGAACGCTTCATCTGGTCTTTCCCCGAGCTGGAGGTGACCTCCTGCCAACGTCAATGGCTCGAGGACGACCAATGAGGGGCACCGGTTCGTGAGCGGCCGCCGCCGGCGGGGCGCAACCAGGCGGGGCGGTTCCCCCCAGTACCCCCGTTCGGCCAGGGTCAACGAGATCCTCCGGGAGGTACTTGCCGAGAGCCTCGAGCGCATGACCGACCTGGATGAGCGCCTGGGCCTGCTCACCATCACCGCGGTCAGCTGCGACCCGGACCTCCGTCACGCCACCGTGTGGTTGGCCTCGCTCAGCGATGAGGAAGCGGAGGCGCTCGGGGAGCTGCGGATCCGCCTGCAGGCGGAGATCTCTCGCCAGGTCCGGCTGAAGCGGACCCCGCAGCTGTCCTTCCAGACCGACCCGGCGATCGTCAGCGGCACCCGGGTGGAGGCCATCCTGCGCGACCTGGATCTTCCTCCGGACGACGACCCCCAATCGCGGCCGGGGGATGGGCCGGAGAGCCCCGAGGGGGGTGGGCCGGAGGGCTCCGAGGGGGGTGGGCCGGAGGCCTCCGAGGGCCCCGCCTCGTGATCGATGGTCTGGCGGTAGTGGACAAGCCGCCCGGGATGACCAGCCACGACGTCGTGGCCCGGTGCCGGCGGATCTTCGGGCAGCGCCGCGTCGGCCACGCCGGCACCCTCGATCCCGACGCCACCGGGGTGCTCCTGGTCGGTCTGGGCCGGGCCACCCGCCTCCTGCAGTTCCTGAGCGGGCAGCCCAAGTCCTACGATGGAGAAGTCGTGCTCGGCGTCGCCACCTCGACGCTCGACTCCTCCGGCACGGAGACGGGCCGTTGGGACATGGCCGCCACCACCCTCACCGCCGCCCGCGCCGCGGCATCGGGCCTCACCGGCGACATCGATCAGGTGCCGCCCATGGTCTCGGCGATCAAGGTCGGGGGCCGGCGCCTCCATCAGCTGGCCAGGGAGGGCGTCGAGGTCGATCGCCCACCCCGTCGGGTCACCGTCTCGCGCTTCGACCTCGACTGGGCCGATGACCAGGATCCGGCCCCCTGCGGCGGTGGCCCGGTGCTGGCGGTCTCCATCGACTGCTCGGCCGGGACCTACGTCCGGACCCTGGCCGCCGACCTGGGTTCGGCGCTTGGAGGTGGTGCCCATCTCCGCCGGCTCCGCCGCTGCTCGGTGGGGACCTTCGCCACCAGCGAGGCCATTCCCCTCGACCACCTCGGCCCGAAAGGGGTGCTCCCGCCCGCGGCGGCCCTACGCAACATGGCGGCGGTGACGGTCACCGGGGACCTGGCCGCAGCGATCGCCCACGGCAAGGTTCTCGAGGCGACCGAGCTCGACGTGACCTGCGCGGGGCCGTGGGCCGTCCTCGGGGCCGGCGGTGACCTTTTGGCCGTCTACCAGGCCCACGGCAATGGTCGAGCCAAGCCGGTTGTCGTCATGGCATCACAGGATCGTTAGCCTCTCGCCCGTGCAGGTCCTTCGCGCCCCTGAAGAGGTCGTCCGGCCCGAGGGGGGCTCGGCGGTGACCATCGGCGCCTACGACGGCGTCCATCTCGGTCACCGGGACCTCATCCGCCGCACCAGGGCCGAGGCGGACCAGCTGGGGGCGACCTCGGTGCTCATCACCTTCGACCGCCACCCGGCAACGATGGTCCGGCCCGACTCGGCGCCCCGGCTGCTCACCGACCTCGACCAGAAGCTGGAGCTCCTCGATGCCACCGGGGTGGACATCGCCCTGATCATCGCCTTCGACGAGGCCCGGGCCCACGAACCGGCCGAGGACTTCGTCCTCACGGTCCTCGCCGACGCCTTGGGGGCCCGCTCGGTGCTGGTGGGTGAGGACTTCCACTTCGGGAGGGGCCGGCGGGGAAACGTGGAGATGCTCGCGGCCATGGGTGCCGACCTGGGCTTCGCGGCCACCGGCATACCCCTCCTCGTCCACGGCAACGAGAGGGTGCCGGTCACCTCGACCCGCATCCGAGCGTTGGTGAGCGACGGGCGGGTGGAGGAGGCGGCGGTCCTGTTGGACCGTCCCCACCAGGTCCGCGGGGTGGTTGACCACGGCGACCGGCGGGGCGGGGAGCTCGGCTATCCCACTGCCAACATCTCGGTGCCGTCAGCCGTCTGCCTGCCGTCCGACGGTGTGTATTCGGGCTGGTACCACCGGGCCGACGGGTCCCGGCACCCGAGCGCCCTGTCCCTCGGGCGGCGGCCCACGTTCTACGAGGACGCCGACCTGTCCCTGCTCGAGGCTCACCTCCTCGATTTCGACGATGACCTCTACGACGAGCCGGCGGCGGTGGATTTCGTGACCCGGCTGCGGGGCCAGGCCAAGTTCGAGTCGGTGGGCGAGCTGATCAGCCAGATGGGCCGGGACGTGGAGGCGACCCGGGCCGCCCTCTCCTAGCCCTCCCGACGGTCCGGGGGGCGGGCGCTCGGGCCGGGGTCGGTGCTCGACCAAGGGTCGGGGCGGTCGCCCGGGGGGTGGCCTCGGCCTGGAGGGCTGGGCTCTCGGCTCTCGTGTGATGAACCGAAAGTATCGGTTTGCGTAGCCTTGCGAACCGAAAATTCCGTGTCGCAGCACAAGCGGTTCACAACCTCGAAAATACCGGTACAAGCGGTTCACAAACTCATAACCCGCCGGCCCGGAACGCTGCAAGGAGGGCGCCGGCCCCCAGCCGTCGCCGCCCTAGCGGGAGTTTCCTGGCTGTGGCCTGGTGATGCGGTGTTGTCCCTGGTGGATGGGGGTTTTTAGGTTCTCGCCACGTATTACCTAGACGGTTGTGTGGGGTGGCTGGGTGACGGCGATGGCGAGGTGGTCGATGGCGTTGAAGGGGTGGGAGGCGTTGTAGTTATCGGCGGTCTCCCAGGCGGCGGCGGGTCGGCGAAGAC
>JBPCNZ010000161.1:0-12456 GCA_051000755.1 Acidimicrobiales bacterium
AGCCAACTCAACAACCTCGGCTACCAAGTCAACCTCGAACCAGCCGCCGCCTGACCCACCGCCCCGAACCCCACCCCGGCCGTGACCGACGTCGGCGACCCACTCACGGTTCATTCTCGTTTCAGGAGATAGCGAAATCCGTGGCCCTCCTCGCCGACCCGGTCGGCGAGGGAGACCTCGAGGCCGTCGTAGACCACCTCGCAGGAGGCGACGGCGTTGCGCCCCATCTTGGGGATGGGGGTGATGTGCACGGCCGGGTCCTTGAGGTTGGCCACCAGCAGCGTCATGCCGTCGGAGGGGTGGGCCACCTCCGCCTTGGGCGTGGTCCGCACCAGCAGCAGGACCTTGTCGGACTCGAGGGCCTTCGAGGTCCACACCTTGCGCCCGTGGACCCGGTAGTGATCGCCTTCGAGGACCGCCCTGGTCGTGATCGATGTCGTGTCCAGCCCGGCGTCGGGCTCGGTGACGCCGAAGGCCACGTGCAGCCTTCCTGCCGCCACGTCCGGGAGGATCCGGGCCTTGAGCTCGTCGGAGCCGTGGGCCACGACCGGGTGCATGCCGAAGATGGACAGGTGGATGGCGCTGGCCCCATTCATGCACGCTCCACTGGCGGCCACCTCTTCGAGGACGATGGCAGCCTCGGTGATCCCCTGGCCCCCGCCGCCGTGCTCGGCGGGGATGGCGATGCCGATCCAGCCGCCAGCGGCCATGACGTCGTAGAACGGCCACGGGAACTCATGATTGCGGTCGAGCTCGGCCCAGTAGGAGTCGTCGAACGCAGAGCACACCTGACGCACGGCCTGGCGAATGGCCTGATGATCCTCGTCCTCGTCGAAGCGCATAAGGCGACCTTCCTTCTCCTGCTGGGCAACATTGACCCTGCAGACTCCCAGCGAGGACCGCCGCAGAACCTACAGTGAGCCCATCAGGTTGGCTTGATTGCGAAAGAAAGGACCCGCGTGGCGTTCATAGAGAACATCAACCAGTGGACGGGCAAGGACGTCCTCGGTGCTGATGGCGAGAAGATCGGCAGGCTAACCGACACCTACTACGACGCCGAGACCGACATCGCCCAGTTCCTGGTGGTGGAGACGGGCGCCCTGCGCAAGCATCTCGTCCTCGTCCCCGCCGGTGGCGCGACCGGCAGCCCTGACCACCTCACCGTACCGATCGACAAGGACACCGTGAGCAAGGCCCCGACGATCGTGGCCGGGGACCTGAGCCTGGAGGAGGAGCAGCAGGCCTTCGAGCACTACGGCTTCGAGTACTCCGCCGCCTCCACACCCGGCGGCCGGCGGCTGGTCCGCCACTGACGGCCCAGATCAGTAGGAGCGGGGCAGGCCGAGGGTGTGCTGGGCCACATAGTTGAGCACCATCTCCCGGCTGACCGGCGCGATGCGCAGCAACCGGGCCATGCCCCACAGGTGAGCCAGCCCGTATTCCGAGGCCATGCCGTTGCCGCCGTGGGTCTGGATGGCGGCGTCCAAGGCGGCGAGGGCCGCCTCGGCGGCGGCGTACTTGGCCATGTTGGACGCCTCCCCGGCCGGATGCCCGTGATCGTGGGCCCAGGCCGCCTTCACCGTCATCAACCGGGCCAGCTCGACGTTGATGGCCGCTTGGGCGAGGGGATGGCTGACACCCTGGTGGGCGCCGATGGGCTGATCCCACACCTGCCGCTCGCAGGCATAGGTCGACGCCTTGGCCAGGGCATAGCGGCCGATGCCGTTCTCGATGGCGGCGCCGGCGATCCGCTCCGGGTTGAGCCCGCTGAACACCATGCGCAAACCGGCGCCCACCTCGCCGATGAGGCGGTCCGAGCCCACCCGCACCTCGTCGAAGAACAGCTGGAACTGCTTCTCGGGTGCCCCCACCTCCACGGGGATGTGGACTCGCTCGAGCCCGGCGCTTTCGCAGTCGACGACGAACAGCGACAGCTGGGCCCGCCCGTCGTCGGCCGCGCCCGTCCTGGCCACGGTGAGCACCCGCGGCGCCTCGTCCACCCCGGAGATGTAGGTCTTGGTTCCCGACACGACCCACCCATCGCCGTCCCGCTCCGCCTTCGTGGAGATGCGGTGGGAGTTGGATCCGGCGTCGGGCTCGGTGATGGCGAAGATCATCTTCTCCCGGCCCGCGGCCATGGCCGGGAACCAGCGCCCCTGCTGGTCGTCGGTACCGTAGCGCTTGATCACCTCGCCGCAGATCGCCGACGACACCAGCAGCAACAGAAGCGGGCAGCCCATCGCCGCGGTCTCCTCGCACACGACGGCCAACTCGGAGATGCCCATCCCGCCGCCGCCGTACCGCTCCGGCAGGTTGACGCCGATGAATCCGCCGTCGCCCAGCGCCTCCCACAGCTCCGTGGTCCTCCCGTCCATCGCCGCTTGCTTCTGGTAGTAGCCGGGCCCGAAGGCGGTCGTCACCTTCGCCACCGACTCCCGCAACATCATCGTCTCGGGGGTTTCCTCGAAATCCATCAGACCTCCATGACGACCGGGACGATCATGGGGCGACGCCGGGTTCGTTCCTGGACGAACTTGCCGAGGGACTGGCGGGTCCGGCGCCGCAGTGTCTCGAAGTCGGGCGCCCCCGAGTCCTTGCCCCCCTCCAGGGCCTGGCGGACCGCTTCGCGTGCTTCGCCGAGCAGGTTTTCCGCTTCCGGTGCGTAGACCCAGCCCCGGGTGATGATCTCCGGTCCGGTCAGGACCTCGCCGCTCTTGGCGTCGACGGTGACGACCACCACGACCACGCCCTCTTCGGCGAGGACCTTGCGGTCCCGCAGGACCCCCTGCCCGACGTCGCCGACGATGCCGTCGACATAGAGGTAGCCGGCGGGGACGGTCCCGGCGAAGTCGATGCCAGCCTCGTCCAGCTCGACGATGTCGCCGTCCTCGGCCAGGAGGATGCGGCTCTGGGGCACCCCCATGAACTCGGCCAGCCGGGCGTGGTGGGTGAGGTGACGGAACTCACCGTGGACGGGTATGAACGCCGCCGGCCGGGTCAGCGACAGCAGCGTCTTGAGCTCCTCCCGGCGGGCATGGCCGCTGACGTGGACCGGAGCCAGGCCGGAGTGGACGACGTCGGCACCGAGGCGGGTCAGGCCGTCGATCACCTTGCCGACCGAGGTCTCGTTGCCGGGGATGGCATGGGAGGAGAGGACGACCAGGTCCCCATCGCCCACCGTCAGCCACCGGTTCTCCGAGGCGGCCATGAGCGCAAGCGCCGACATGGGCTCCCCCTGGGAGCCGGTCGAGATCACGCAGACGCGGCGGGGGTCGAGGTCGCTGATCTTCTCGATGTCGACCAGGCTGGCATCGGGGATGGACAGAAGCCCCATGGAGCGGGCCAGGGCCACGTTCTTGCCCATGGAGCGACCCAGGGTGGCGATGGTGCGCCCCTGGGCGATGGCGGCGTCGGCGATCTGCTGGATGCGGTGGATGTGGCTGGCGAAGCAGGCCACGATGATCCGCTTGTCGGGGTGGTGGGAGAAGAGATCCCGCAGGACGCCGCCCACGCTGCTCTCACTGGAGGTGTGGCCCTCCTCCTCGGCGTTGGTGGAGTCCGACAGCAGGAGGCGGATCCCCGACTCGCTGGCGATGGCACCGATCCGGGCCAGGTCCGTGGCCCGCCCGTCGATGGGGGTCAGGTCGATCTTGAAGTCGCCGGAGTGGAGGATGGTACCCACCGGGGTGTGGAAGGCGGTGGCGAAACCGTGGGGCACCGAGTGGGTGACGGGGATGAACTCCACGTCGAACGGCCCGATCTTGCGTCGCTCCCCGTCGTGGACGGTGATGAGCTCGGTGCGCTCGAGGAGGCCCGCCTCCTCGATGCGGCTGCGGGCCAGGCCAAGGGTCAGCGCCGACCCGTAGAGGGGCAGGCGCATCTCCCGGAGCAGGAAGCTCAGCCCACCGCAATGGTCCTCGTGGCCGTGGGTCAGGATGACCCCCTCGACCCGGTCCTTGTTGTCGATGATGTAGGTGAAGTCGGGCAGCACCAGGTCCACGCCGGGCATGTCCGAGTCGGGGAACATGATCCCGCAGTCGAGGATCATGATGCGCCCGTCGACCTCGATGCAGGCGCAGTTGCGCCCGATCTCGCCCAGGCCCCCGAGGAAGACGACCCTGACCGGCGCCGTCATCGAGGCGGCCGCAGCCGGGACAGCACGGCGGTGGCCTCGTCGCGGAGACCCGGCGGCGTCGGTCCCATGGGGGCCCGGCATTCGCCCCCGGGGAGTCCCATGGCCGCCAGCATGGCCTTGGTCGGAACCGGATTCGGGGCCGCGTCGGTCGACTGGAACCGGTGCGACTCCATCAGCCGGGCATTGACGGAGCGAGCATGATCGTTGTCACCCTTGGCGAAGGCGGCGATCATCTCGGCCACCTCTTCGCCGGCCCAGTGTGCCTCCACCGAGATGACCCCGACGGCGCCGACGGCAAGAAGGGGGAGGGTGTCGGCGTCGTTGCCGCTGTAGAGCTCGAAGCCGGTCGGGGCGGCGGCGATGACCGCGGCGGAGGCCGCCGGCGCCGCGGTGGCGTCCTTGACCCCGACGATCACCCCGTCGGCGGCGAGGCGAACGATGGTGTCCGCATCGGCTTTGCGGCCGGTCCTGATGGGAATGTCGTAGAGCATCACCGGAAGCCCCGACGCCGATGCCATGGCCCGGAGGTGGATCTCGATACCGGCCTGGGACGGACGGTTGTAGTACGGGGTGACGGCGAGGATCCCGGCCACGCCGGCGTCGGCTGCCTCCTTGGCCAGGTGAGCCGAGTGGGCGGTGTCGGAGGTGCCGGCGCCCGCCACCACGGGCACGGTCACGGCCTCGGTCACGGCCCGCCACAGGTCGACCTTCTCACCGTCGGAGAGAGTCGGACTCTCGCCGGTCGTCCCGGTGACGATCAGGCCGTCGTTGCCGTGGGCCACCAGCCATCGGGCCAGATCCACGGCGCCGTCGAGATCGAGGGCGCCTTCGTCGTCGAAGGGGGTGACCATGGCGCAGGCCACGGTGCCGAAGCGACCGCCCGCCATTCAGCCACACCCCGGAGCAGAGAGAATCATGGCGGCGATGCTACCCGGGGCATGCGACACCGATCGTCGAGTATCCCCGCGTGCTGGTCAGCCAAGCCGCTCCGCCTCAGGCGAACCTCACCCGCCCCAGGCGACCTCACCCGCCTCAGGCCACCTCGCCCTGAGCCAGCTGGAAGGCCTCGAACTCCTCGCCGGTGTCGGGGAGGTCCTCGAACTCGATGACGCCAAGCTCGGTGAAACGGTCCCGGAGCCAGGTGTCACCGTTGTCGAGCAACCCCAGCTTCTTGCAGTTGGGGACGATCTTGGCGAACAGCATCCGCTGGAAGAGCTGGCGGTCGGGGGCCCGGCGCACGAAGTCCATCGCCTCCGCGACGGGCACGCCCATGCGTTCCCACACCTCCTGCTGCAAGAACCGGTCCCGCATCCGCACCGCAGCCTCGAAGGCGAACTCCTTGCGCTCCATCAGCTCGGCCGAGGAGAGGCCGGCGTAGAACTCCTTGAGGGACAGGACCCCGAAGGCCACATGGCGGGCCTCGTCGGACATGACGTAGCGGAGAAGTTGCTTCAGGAGTGGCTCGGTGGTCGTGTCGTGCAAGAAGCCGAAGGCGGCCAGGGCCAGCCCCTCGACCATGATCTGCATGCCCAGGTAGGTCATGTCCCACCGGGACTCACCGATGATGTCGTCGAGGAGCAGGCCCAGGTGGGCGTTGATCGGATAGTGCCCCGACAGCTTCTCATCGAGGTACTTGGAGAACACCTCGACGTGGCGGGCCTCGTCCATCACCTGGGTGGCGGCGTAGTACTTGGCGTCGATCCACGGCACCGTCTCGACGATCCTCGACGTGCACAGGAGGGCTCCCTGCTCACCGTGGAGGAACTGCGACAGCATCCAGTTCTGACTCTCGACGCCGAGGGTGACCCATTCCTTGTCGCTCCAGTGCTCAAAGGGGGTGCCGACCACGTCGATGGCCATGCCCGCCGCCGCCCGCGCATCGGTGTTGGCCGCCACGATCTTCTCCTGGTCCACGTCGGTGTCCCAGGGCAGATCGGTCTGGGCGTTCCACTGCGAGGTCTTGGCCTTCTCGTAGAGGCGGTCCAGCCGAGGCTTGGCCCCCTTGTCGTAGTCCCAGGTGAAGAGGGTGTCGTAGCTCGACGGCACCGGGTGGTCGGCCGCATCGGGTTCCGTGTTGGATACCGAGAGGATGGCCTCGAGGTCGTTGATCTCGGACCGGCCGATCAGGTCCTCGTTGGTTGCGGTCATGGTCAGACCCCCTGGTTCGAAGCGGTGGGAGGGCGGGCCGCCCTGTGAGTTTCCATCGTTATCTTATCGCTGACGGTAAGGGCGTCAAGGGTTCTCCATAGGATCGCTCCCGCTGCGGGCGACCGCCCCGCCGATGCACCCCGAACTTGGGGGCGCCATTACCCACATGGAAGCAATGCGGCCCCCAAGTTCCCCGGGTGGCGCCCGAGAGAGCTCGGGCCGGGCGGCGGGCCGCAAGGCGGCGTGACGGCCGGGCGGGGGCCGGCTCAGATCCCGAGCACGGACTCCAGGCCGACGGTGAGCCCGGGCCGGTGGACGACCGAGCGCACGGCGACGAGCACACCGGGCATGAACGATTCCCGGTCGATCGTGTCATGGCGGATGCTCAGGGTCTGACCTGTGGTCCCGAGCAGGACCTCCTGATGGGCGACGAGACCTCGGAGGCGAACCGAGTGGACATGGATGCCGCCAGGCCCAACACCGCCACGGGCCCCGGCCAGGACGTGGCTGAGGGTCGGGTCGGTGCTCCACTCGCCGGACGCCTCGGCCATGCGCGCCGCGGTGAGCAGGGCCGTTCCCGAGGGGGCGTCGACCTTGGCGTTGTGGTGCAACTCTACGATCTCGGCCGTCTCGAACCACGGCGCCGCCATCTCCGCGAACCGGATCATGAGCACGGCGCCGATGGCGAAGTTGGGGGCGATGATGCAGCCCACGCCGGCGGCCGGGTCGAACTCGGCCGCTACCGACGTCAGGTCCTCGTCGCTCAGCCCCGTCGTCCCCACCACGGCGTGCAACCCGTAGGCCGCATACCAGGCCAGGTTCGTCCGGATGACACTGGGCGAGGTGAAGTCGACAACCACCTCGGCCCCGGCCGCCACCAGAGCATCGAGGTCGGCGGCGATGGCGACGCCCTCGGGACCGGCCCCGGTCACCGCCACCAGGCTGTCGCCGGCCCGGGACGGGTCGACACCGACCACCAGCTCCATGCCGGGGTCGCCGGCAACGGCCCGGCAGACCGTCGCCCCCATCCTCCCCGCGGCCCCGACCACCCCGACCCTCACCGCCGCTCGCCCATCATGGCCGCGACCTCCTCATCTCCAAAGGGTCCGACAACGGTCACGGTCCGGTCACCGGAGAGAAGCTCTGCGGCCAGCTGGTTCACCTCGGCGGCGCTCACCGAGACCAGCCGTTCGACGACCTCGTCGAGAGGCGGGACCCGGTTGTGGATGAGCTGGCTGTGGCCGATGCGGCTCATCCGGGCCCCGGAATCCTCCATGCCGAGCGCCAACGAACCACGCAGGTGGGAGCGGGCCGCGTCCAGCTCGGCCCCGGTGACGCCGTCGCCGGCGATGCGGTCGAGCTCTTCGTTGATCAACCCCAGGACCCGGCCGGCCTGGGACGGAGTCGTGCCGGCATAGACCGCCAGGGTCCCGGCGCCCTCGAAGCTGGCCCGATACGAATACACCGAGTAGGCCAGGCCCTTGTCCTCCCGGATCGTCTGGAACAGGCGGCTCGACATGCCCCCACCGAGGATGTGGTCGAGGATCGACGCGGCATGGCGCCTGGGGTCGTCGCGAGCCGGCGCGCCCACACCGACCACCAGATGAGCCTGTTCGGTGCTCCGTTCCCGAACCAGGCGCCGCCGACCACCTCCGCTGGGCGCCTGACGGGGCGGGCGATCGCCGCCACTGGTCCCGTTCATGCGGCGGGTGACGCCATCGAGCACAGCGCCATGATCGAGGGCGCCGGCGGCGGCGAAGACCATGTTGGCCGGACGGTAGTGGCGACGGTGAAATCCGCCGATGGCCTCGGGCGACATGGCCCGGATGGTCGGCTCCTGGCCCAGCACCTCCCGGCCCAGAGGATGATCGGCGAACATCGCCTCGGAGAACAGATCGTGGACCAGGTCGGCAGGCTCGTCACCGTGCATCAGGATCTCTTCGAGGATCACCTGGCGCTCGGCGTCGACCTCATGGGAGCGGAACGCCGGCGACCACATGATGTCGGAGAGGATGTCGAGGCCCAGATCCACGTCCTCGGCCAGCAGGCGCAGGTAGAACGCCGTGTACTCCTTGGTCGTGAAGGCGTTCATGTCGCCGCCGACCGAGTCGACCGCCTCGGCGATCTCCCGGGCCGAGCGCGTCGGGGTCCCCTTGAACAGCAGGTGCTCGAGGAAGTGGGAAACCCCGGCATGCTCCGGGGTCTCGTCCACCGAGCCGATGCCCACCCAGAAGCCGAGCGAGACCGACCGGGCGTCGTTCATCACCTCGGTCACCACGGTGAGACCCCCCGGCGTGCCGGAGGTCTCGATCGGTGCCGCTCTGCCCATCACCTTCGGGCCCACCCGCTTAGGAGCGACGGCGGCGAGGGTTGCGGCGCGGTCCCCGGTCCCCGTCCCCACCGGGCGCGGCCAGGTCAGCAGGTCCGAGATCACCGAAGGTCGCCTCGGCCTCACTCTCCCAGCTGTCCTCGAACGACGCCACCGCCACCGGTGCCGCCGTCTCGGTCGCAGGGGCGGTGCCGGCAGAGCTGGAAGCGCCCGGTGCGCTGGGTGAAGCGCCATTGCCCGCTCGCGCCGGCGAATCGCCGAGGGACAGCGACACCTTGCCCTGGGGGTCGATGTCGTCGACGCGGACCTCCACCTCGTCGCCGAGATCGACCACGTCCTCGACCTTCTCCACCCGCTTGCCCTTGCCGAGCTTCGAGATGTGCAGGAGGCCGTCGCGGCCGGGGAGGATGTTGACGAACGCCCCGAACTTGGTGACGTTGACCACCTTCCCCCGGTAGACGGCGCCGATCTCGGCCTTGGGCGGATCGAGGATCAACTCGATGCGCCGGCGAGCCTCGGTCACCGCGGCACCGTCGGTGGACCCGATGGTGACCGTGCCGATCTGACCGTCGTCGTCGACGTTGATGTCGGCACCGGTCTCCTGCTGGAGGAGGTTGATGACCTTGCCCTTGGGTCCGATGACCTCGCCGATCTTGTCGATCGGGATCTCCAGGCTGACGATCTTGGGGGCGGTGGCGCCCACGTCGTCGCGTGGTTCGGCGATCGTGTCGGCCATGACGGCGAGGATCGTCGTGCGGGCCTCACGGGCCTGGCCCAGCGCCGCGGTCAGCACCTCGAGGGGCAAACCGTCGATCTTGGTGTCGAGCTGGAGGGCGGTCACGAACTCCGACGTGCCGGCCACCTTGAAGTCCATGTCACCGAAGGCGTCCTCGGCACCGAGGATGTCGGTGAGGGTGATGTAGGTGTCGTCCGAGCTGTCGCTCGCCGTCCCGGAGATCTTGACCAGACCCATGGCGATCCCGGCGACGGGCGCCTTGATGGGAACGCCGGCGTCCATCAACGACAGCGACGAGCCGCACACCGATGCCATGGACGTGGAGCCGTTCGAGGCCAGGACCTCCGACACCAGGCGCAGGGCGTAGGGGAACTCCTCGATGGGCGGGACGACCGGGAGCAGGGCTCGCTCGGCCAGCAGGCCGTGTCCGATCTCCCGGCGCTTGGGGCTGCCCACCCGGCCCGTCTCACCGTTCGCCGACGGGGGCATGTTGTAGTGGTGCATGTACCGCTTCTTCAGGTCGATGCCGACGGTGTCAAGCAGCTGATCCATGCGCGGCATCCCCAAGGTGGTCACGTTGAGCACCTGGGTCTCGCCCCGCTGGAACAGGCCGGAGCCGTGAGCCGTGGGCAGAAGCCCGACCTGGGCGGAAAGGGGCCGAAGGTCGGCGGGACCGCGGCCGTCCATCCGGACGCCGGTGGCGGCGATGCGCTGACGAACCAGCTTCTTGGTCTGGGCCCGCACCGCGGCCTTGATCTCGCGCTCGCGTCCTTCGAACTCCCCGGCCAGCTCGGCCACGATGGCCGCCGTGGCCTCCGAGGTGGAACGCTCCCGCTCAGCTTTGGCGGTGATCGTCGTCACGGCCTCGATGCGGTCGCTGCCCACGGCGGCGACCCGCTCGAGGATGTCGTCGGTGTAGTCCCGCTGGGGCTCGAAGGGCAGGGGGGGACGGGTGCCGGCCTTGGCGACCAGCTCCTTCTGTGCCTCGATGGACTCACGGATCCACGTCTTGGCCGACTCCAGGCCCTCGGCGATGACCTCTTCGGTCACCTTGGGGGCGCCGGACTCGTACAGCTCCCAGGCCGCCTCGGTCCCGCCGGCCTCGACCATCATGATGGCCACGCCACCGTCGTCGAGCTGGCGGCCGGCGACGACGAGCTCGAACGCCGAGTCGTCACCATCCTGGTAGGTGGGGTGCGGGATCCACTCCCCTTCAGCGTTGTAGGCGATGCGCACCGCACCGAGCGGCCCCTCGAAAGGGATGCCCGAGAGCATCAAGGCGGCGCTGGCCGCGTTGATGGCCAGCACGTCGTGAGGGTTGCGCTGATCGGCACCCATGACGGTGATCACCACCTGGGTCTCGTTGCGGTAGCCCTCGGCGAAGCTGGGGCGCAGTGGCCGGTCGATCAGCCGGCAGGTGAGGATGGCCTGGTCGCTCGGTCGGCCCTCCCGACGGAAGAACGAACCCGGGATCTTGCCGGCGGCGTACATGCGCTCCTCGACATCGACGGTGAGGGGGAAGAAGTCGATCCCCTCCCGCAGGCCGTTGGAGGCGTTGGCCGTGGCCAGCACGGTGGTGTCACCGATGCGGCCGACCACCGCCCCCTGGGACTGCTGAGCCAGCAGCCCGGTCTCGAAGGTCAGGGTCTCGGCCGTACCCGAGATCGATGTTGATACGGATGTGGCACCTTGCATGGCGCACACTCCTTTCGGCCCCCGGCCCCGCCGGGGGATTCGGAGCGGCGGTGGCCAGTTCCCAGTCGGCAGGCTCCCTCCCGGGGAGGGGGACTCTCGACTGGCAGCTGGCCGTCACCGCCGCTCGGTGGAAACGACTGATGCGCCGTGCCTAACCAACGTCCCGACGCGAACGAGCGGCCCCGGAGGGGGCCGCTCGGGCCTAGCGGCGCAAACCGAGCTTGGCGATCAGCTCACGGTAGCGCTCCACGTCGTTGTCCCTCGTGTAGTCGAGGAGACGACGGCGTCGACCGATGAGCTTCATCAGGCCCCGGCGGGTGTGATGATCACCCTTGTGGATCTTCAGATGCTCGGTCAGGTGAGCGATACGCTCGCTGAGGATGGCGACCTGCACCTCCGGCGAGCCCGTGTCGGTCCCGTGGAGGCGATAGCTCGCTATCGTGGCAGCTTTGTCTGGCATGCAGCGCTGTTCTTTCTAGTGATGGGTCCGGTAATGGTCGCTAGGACATCACAACGGATGTCACGACCCGGTCCCGCCGGGCCGCGCCGTACCGAACACCATGGTAGCAGTCAGGCCGTTCCGGCTGGCAGAGGGGTGCCCGGGACGCCGGTCGGGCGCTCCCCGTGGGGCACTTCGGGGGATTCCTCCGGGCCCCGGGAGAGCTCCTCGGGAGGTTGCTCGGGCTGCTCGGGCTGCTCGGGCTGCTCGGGCTGCTCGGGCTGCTCGGGCTGCTCAGGCTGCTGGGGCTGGGGCTGGACCGGAGGCGGTGGTGGCTGACGACGAGGCCCTCGTGATCCGCCCCGGGGTGGTCATCCCCGCCGGCGAGTTGACCTGGCGCTTCTCCGCCTCGGGCGGCCCCGGTGGCCAGCACGTCAACACCTCCAACACGCGCGCCGAGGTGCGCTTCGACATCGTCGGCTCCCCCAGCTTGTCGCCCGAGGTGCGCCAACGCCTGCTCTATCGCCTCGGGGACTCCGTGGCCGTGGCCGCCAGCGACCGCCGGTCCCAGATCCGCAACCGGGAGCTGGCTCTCGAACGCCTGGCGTCGCGCCTGGCCGGTGCCCTCCGGGTGGAGACCCCCCGCCGACCCACCCGGCCCACCCTCGGCGCCAAGCGCCGTCGCCTGGACGCCAAGCGGCGCCAGGGCCTTCGTAAGCAGGAGCGTCGGACCCGGGGCGACGACGACTGACGGGAGGGGCGCCGTCCTGGCCCGTCCCGGGCCGGGTCAGAGGAGAGCGCCTGGGGGCCGGCGACGGCTAGGGCCGGCGACGGCTAGGGCCGGCGACGGCTAGGTGGCGCCTGAAGTAATCGCCCGGGATCCACCACTTGGCGGGCTGGGTTGGCAATCGTTGGTCATGGCGTTGGGTGTGGCTCCGAGACAGCAGCGGTTCGAGTGTCCGAGGGAGTTGCTG
>JBPCNZ010000162.1:0-23954 GCA_051000755.1 Acidimicrobiales bacterium
ACGACGATCCGTTCGGGTTGCTCCCCCTCGTGGGCCGGGACGGGGGGGAGACCCCCACCGCCCTCTGGGCCCGGCGCCGCTCGCCCACCGCCCTCGCGGCGCCGGCTGAGCAACGTGGGGCCGATCCTGGCATCCGGGCCCGCGATGCCTGGGCCCGGACGGTCGGACCGCTCCCGACCCTCCCGGCCCTCCCTCGGCACCCCGGGCGCCTGGCCGTGCTCGGTGCCGATCCCCCGGCCGGCTCCGACGTCGACGTGGCCCGTCTCCGGGCCCTGGCCGCCGACGCCGCCCTCCGGGCCCTCGACTTGATCCGGGGTGCTCGCCAGACAGGCCTGGAGCTGACCCACGACCAGGACCTGGCCCGCCGGGCCGCCATCGCCCTCGGCGACAGCGACGAGTTGCGGGCCATGGCCCGCCACGCCGGCATCACCCCTCGCCATCTGCTGCACTGGGCTCTGGCCTGGCGCGACAGCGGCCCGGGCGGCCTGGCCGCCGTCACCGAGACATGGGACCCCGAACCCGAGGCCATGGAACCGGGCCGGGCCCTGCTCGGGCCGGGAGCGACCGCCCGCCACAACCGGGTCACGGTTGACGCCCGTCAGGTCCGCTTGGGCACCGACCGGCGCTGGTACCCGTTCCGCAAGGACCGCTCCGGTTGGTATCCCGATGGTCCGCCGTACGACGTGGAACCGGACGACCTCGACCCCGGAGCGGGTTGAGCGGGAGCGGGCCTGGCGGTCCAAATCTCATTTCCGGTCACGATCGGCGTGGGCCAGGATGGCGGCCGTGACCAAGCGGGGATGGTGGCTGTTCGGAGCCATGAGCATCATCTGGGGCATCCCCTACCTGCTCATCAAGGTAGCGATCCGCGACTTCAGCCCCGCCGCCCTGATCCTGTCCAGAACCGGGATCGGGGCGCTCCTGCTGGTGCCGGTCGCCCTGGCCGGTGGCCACCTTCGCCCCGTGATGCGACGCTGGAAGCTGGTCGTCGCCTACACGGTGGTGGAAGTCGCCATCCCCTGGGTGTTGTTGCCCCAGGCCGAGCACCGGTTGAGCAGCTCGCTTTCGGGGCTGCTGGTCGCCGCCGTTCCCCTGATGGGTGCCGTGCTCGGCCTGAGTGTGAAGGGCCGCCACCGCCTCACTCCCGTCCAGGTCACGGGCCTGGTCGTCGGTCTCGGCGGGGTGGTCCTCCTGGCCGGCCTCGACGTGTCCGGAGCGGCATGGTCGTCGGTGGCGGAGGTGGCGGTCGTCGTCGTCGGGTACGCCGCCGGTCCCCTGATCCTGTCGCGCTGGCTGAGCGATCTCCCCACTCTCGGGGTGGTCGCCGCGTCCCTCGGCCTGTGCGCCCTCGGCTACCTGCCAGTGGGCCTCGCCCAGATGCCGTCGCACGTTCCGCCCATTCGGGTCCTGGCCGCCGTGGCCGTCCTGGGCGTGGTGTGCACGGCGCTGGCGTTCCTGTTGTTCTTCCGCCTGATCGGCGAGGTCGGCCCGGTACGGGCGACGGTCATCACCTATGTGAACCCGGTGGTCGCCGTGGCCCTCGGCGTCCTGTTCCTCAACGAACACGCTGGCGCCTCCACCGCGGCCGGCGCCGCTCTCATCCTGGCCGGGTCGCTCCTGGCCAACGGTCGCTACCCGCGCCGCCGCCGGGCGGTGGTGGCTGCCAACCCGGCGGAGCTCCCTGTCGCTCCGCCCTGAGAACCTTCCCCGCCCTGAGAACCCTCCTCGCCCGTGAGAACCCTCCCCGCCGGGAAAGCCCGCTCCGTCGTGAGAGCCCGCCTCACGCCGGCCGCCCGAGTCAGGGTACGACGATCACCGGATGCCCGGCGTGGCGGACCAGGCGACGAGGTACCGAGCCGAGGAGGTGACGGGCGGAGTCCGAGGAACGCCCGACAACGATGGCGTCAGCCCGAACGTCGTCCGCCACCCGCGCCAGCTCGGTGGCGGGATCGCCCGGGAACGTGGCGATGCGCCAGCCCGAGCAGGTTCTCGTTGAGGGCCTTCGCCGTCTCCTC
This sequence comes from Acidimicrobiales bacterium, assembly GCA_051000755.1. GTDB lineage: Bacteria > Actinomycetota > Acidimicrobiia > Acidimicrobiales > Palsa-688 > JALZAH01. The sequence goes on from JBPCNZ010000162.1 coordinate 2,016, forward strand.
GGAAAGCTCGAAGAATTCCTGGAACGAGTCGGGTGTGAGGATGACGCCGCATACGGCGGGCGACGTCAGCGCGAGAACCGACGAAGCAAACCTCGACGCCGGGCGCCGTCTACCGGGACACCCTCCTCGGGTACTCCGTCGGCCGGGATGCCGGCGGCCGGGATACCGTCGCCACCTTGCCCGCGAGCCCGCTCGCCCTCGGGCTCCAGGTGCGCCCCATTGCCGACCCCGGTGGGTGTGGCCCCCGAGCCCCGGTCCCGCCCGAGCCCCGGCTCCCGCCCCACAACAGGGCCTCGGTCCCGCCCAACCACCGGCTCCCGCCCGGCAACGGGGCCCCGATCACGCCCAACCGCCCCGTCTTCAACGACCCGGTCCCGCCCAACCACCGGCTCCCGCCCGGCAACGGGGCCCGGGTCGCGGCCGGAAACGGGCTCGCTGCCCGGCGTCATGGTCTCACGCCGCGCAGGTTCTACGGGATGGCGATCGCCGACGTAGGGCTCCCGGCCCACCGCACCCTCGCGCCGAGCGACGGCGTCGATCGGCTCGCGCCCTTCGACGGCGATTTCCCGATCTCGGGCCAGGGACTTGAGGGCCATGCCGCCCAGCATGGCCAGGATGACGCCGACACCCAGGTTGTAGCCCACCTGGTGGACAAAGTTGTCCATGGCGGTGGCGGCCGGGGTGAACACCGGCCCCGTCCCGAACGTCGGCCACAGCGCCGGCCCGACGACGAACCACGCCCCGCAGGCCGCCACCACCAGGCCGGCGAACCCCACCGGTCCCCGGGTGACGGCTCGGGCGCGGGCCAGGATGATCAGTCCGAAGAGGACGGCCACGACGCCGGGAGCCAGATACAGGACGCCGTGCAGGGAGGACCACTGCCAGGCGCTCTGGCCATGGCTGCGATAGCCGAAGAGGGGCCCGACAAAGGGCACGATCGCCCCCCAGGCTCCGTCGAGCACCGTCAGGAGGCCGATGAGGGCTAGTCCGCGGGGACGGTTCACAAACACGGTCCGAGTCCCGGTGGTCGCCCCCCTACGGCGTGATTCGACGTCATGCCTCATAACAGATTCCTTCTTTCCCCCGAAGGTGTCGCACCAACGGGCGCCAGAAGGCTATTCCCCGGCAAAGGGTATCCAAACCGTTCGTCGGGGGGCCAACCATTTTGGCCAGAGAAACCCGCACGTACTGACGGTGTTTCTCCGAGGACGGGTGTTTTCGTCCTATTTGCAACGTGACGGCGCGTGATGGTTTCCATTTTTTGTTTCTTGGTTGCCAGCGCCGGGAATAGGGCCACGAGTCGAGTGACCGACACTCGAAGTGCAGGGGGTTTTTGCATGATTGTCCTGGGAATTGTCTTACTCATCGTCGGCTTCCTGACGAAGATCGCGATCGTCTGGGCCATCGGGATTCTTCTCGTTGTCGTCGGCGCCATCCTGGAACTGCTGGGAGCCACCGGGCGCGCCGTTCGCGGGAGGCGCCACTATTATTGACGCTGGTGCAGCGCGGCCTGATGAGGTCGTTTCCCGATAAGACGGTCGATGTCGAGGCTGGGACCTCCCGGTCCCAGCCTCGAGCGTTCTGCAGACCTGTTCCCAGAAGCTTGTCGCCTCGGCCCGGCTTCACTAGGTTGGTCTTGTCCAGGCGCCCAAGGGGGCCATGCAGCCGGTGAGAAAGTTGGACCGTTGACGGGGGTAGTGGTCGCCGAGGCAGTGCTGCTGATCGTGGTCGGGTTCTTTGCCGTCGGCCTCCTCCACAGCTACGCCGGCTTGCTCCGCCGGGTCCAGGGCCTCGAACGCGGCGTCCCGGCCGCCAATCCGACCCTGCCTCCGCGCCTGCCGGCGCCTTCGGGGGCCGAACGGGTCGCGGCGGACATCGCCGGCGAGTCTCTCCATGGCGAGACCGTGACCCTGGCTGTCACAGGAGTCGAGCACACAACGCTGCTGGCCTTCCTGTCGAGCGGATGCACAACCTGTGCCGGCTTCTGGGCCCAGATGCCGCACGCCGCCGCCTCGACCGAGGGCAGGCACTCCCGCCTGGTGGTGGTCACCCAGGGCCCCGACCATGAGAGCCCCTCGGCCCTGGCGACGCTCGCCTCCCCCGGCGTGGTCAACACGGTCATGTCAAGCCGCTGCTGGGAGGACTATGCCGTCCCCGGCTCGCCGTACTTCGTCTTCGTTGATGGTCCCTCCGGCATGATCCGGGGTGAGGGCACCGCCCTCGGCTGGGACGAGGTGTTCAGCTTGATGGCGTTGGCCGAAGGGGACGCCATGCCCGTCGGCGGAGGCGCTCTGGCTGCAGGAGCGGGCCGCCACCGCAAGCCCGCCAGTGACGCGGCGCGGGAAGCGGCCGTGGACCTGGAGCTGCTGCGGGCCGGCATCAGGCCCGGAGACCCAACGCTGTACCCGACCCGCCCCGGACCCGAGCCGGCGGGCGACCGGCAGGGATCGTGACGACCGCAGGATCCATCTCGGGTTACGGGATCACCGCCGCCTTGCCCCCGGCATGGGAAGGCCGGATCAGCAAGCTGGCGCCGGTAGCACCTGTCGCCGCGGCCGTCCAGGCGGCCCAGGCGGACCGGGCCCAGATCGCAGCCGCCCTCCCCGGGGCACCTGCGGCAGGGGCGGTGGAGACCACGATGCCCTTCCTGCATCTGGCCAACTTCCCGCTTCCGCCGAGACGGGGGGCGTTCGGCACCGGCGCCGTGGAGCTCATGTCCGGCCCGGACACGCTGATCGTCCTCTTCGAGTACTCGGCGGACAGCGTCGGCACGGCCCTGTTCGCCCCGTCACGGATGCCGCGGGTGCTCCACCCCGGGGCGTTCAACCCGCACGCCCTACAGCGGATCCTTCCGGGACAGGGTGGCTATCAGGCGTTCTTCACCGAGTCGGGACGGGCCTTCTCCCTGTACGTGGTGCTGGGCTCGCTGGTCCAGGCCGTGACAACACTGCCCACGGTAAATCAGGTGCTCGCCGGTCTTCGGATCGACCCGGCGTAAGGAGACGGTGTGGACACCCCAAACGGGCTCTCGACCCTCCCCGAGCGGGCCGTGCGCAGAGCAGCCCAAACGCTCGGCACGACCCGCTGGAGCCGTCGGCGCTTCTTGACCCGCAGCGTCGTGGTGGGCTCGGCGTTGGCCGTGAGCCCCTGGGACTTCGCCGTCCATCCCGCCAGTGCCTATGCCGCCGTCTGCGGCTCCGACGCCTCGTGCGCGGCGGGCTACAGCGTGTTCTGCTGCACGGTCAACAACGGCGCCAACCTATGCCCGCCGGGATCGTTTGCGGGAGGGTGGTGGAAGGCGGATGCATCTGGCTTCTGCTGCGGTGGTCCCCGCTACTACGTGGACTGCAACGCGGTGTGCGGGAGCGGCTGGAGGTGCGGATGCGAGACGAGCTCCGCCACCTGCGACAACCGGCTGACCGCATGCAACCAGTTCCGCTACGGCCAGTGCAATCAGCAGATCTCGTGCTACGGCCCGGTCGTATGCCGCCTGGTCACCTGTACCCCGCCGTGGGAGTACGACCCGTCGTGCTCCACGTCGTCGGCGACCGATGACAACACGGTGAGCCACACCGCGCCTTGCCTCCCTGGTTACTGCCCTTCTCCCATCATCATGCGCTACTACGACCTGGGCGGCCCCGGCAGCTACCTCGGGCCGCAAGAGGGCCCTGAGGGCCCGGCGCCGGCAGGAGGCGGGACCTGGGTGCCGTTCGCGGGCGGGGCCATCTTCGACGTCAGCCCCCAAGGTTTGTGGGTCGTTCACGGCGCCATCTATGCCAAGTACCAGCAGCAGGGGGGCTCACCCGGGCTGCTCGGCTACCCGATCACTGACGAGAACGGAACCGCCGACAGAATCGGGCGCTACAACCACTTCGCCAAGGCCGTCAACGGCCAGATCGTCGGCTACGGCTCGATCTACTGGACCCCCCAGACCGGCGCATGGTCGATCCACGGCTACATCCGGGACCACTGGGCGGCCCTGGGCTGGGAGACCAGTCCCGTCGGCTACCCCATCACCGACGAAAACGGAACCCCTGACGGCCAGGGGCGTTACAACCACTTCAGCGCCGACGGTTCCATCTACTGGACCCCCCAGACCGGCGCATGGTCGGTCCACGGCGCCATCCGGGCCCACTGGACGGCCCTAGGCTGGGAGGCCAGCCCCGTCGGCTACCCCATCACCGACGAAAACGGGACCCCTGACGGCCAGGGGCGATACAACCACTTCGCCAAGGTGGTCAACGGCCAGGTCACCGACCACGGTTCCATCTACTGGACCCCTCAGACCGGGGCATGGTCGGTCCACGGCACCATCCGGGATCACTGGCAGGCCCTGGGCTGGGAGGCCGGCCTCCTCGGCTACCCCATCACCGACGAAAACGAGACTCCTGACGGCCAAGGGCAGTACAACCACTTCGCCAAGCTGGTCAACGGCCAGATCGTCGGCTATGGCTCCATATATGCCACACCGAAAACCGGCGCTTGGTCGGTGCACGGCAACATCCGGGACCACTGGCAGGCCCTGGGATGGGAGGCCGGCCCCCTCGGCTACCCCACCACCGATGAGACAGGAACGCCGGACGGGCAGGGGCGCTACAACCAGTTCGTCAAGCTGGTCAACGATCAGGTCAGCGACCACGGCTCCATCTACTGGACCCCTGGGACCGGCGCCTGGTCCACCTACGGCGTGATCGGAACACGTTGGCAGTCGCTCGGGTCGGAGACCAGCCCCCTCGGCTACCCGACCTCGGACCCGGGAGCCTCCACCACCAGAGGGCTTGCCTACACCGTCCAACGGTTCCAGCAGGGTGCCATCTACGACAGCACCGTGGGGTCCGCCTGCGCCATCTACGGACCGATCTTCGCCACCTATAGCGCCGACGGCGGCCCGGCGGGCCCGCTCGGTCTGCCAACCACGAGCGTGACGACCGCCCAGAACGGCGATCAGACGGCGACGTTCCAGAACGGGACGTTGACCTACCACGCCAGCACCGGCCAGGTCGGTTAGGGCCCTCGGGCCTCCCACTCGGTCCCGCCCTCGGGATCGAGCTGATGAAGCCGGCGCAGCACCGCGGCATGCATCCGGAGGCCATCCACGACGACCGTGACAGCGAGGGCCACGGCGATGGCGCAGATGACCACGAGAGCGGTCATCGAGCCGGGCCCGATGTCCCGAGAGGGCCAAGCTGCGGACCGCTCAACACGACCGAGGCCAGCCACGCTGCCACCAGGACCACCGCGGTGAACGGGATCCCGGCCAAGGGCTGGGCCTCCAGGACCACACCGATGCCGGGCCCGCCGGCGGCGAAGGCTCCGACACATCCGGCTGCGAGGCCGACGTCGACGATCACGTGGCGCCAGGACGGGGGTGCATCCGTTTCGCCGAAGCACCCGCACGACGAGATGCCCGGATGCGATTGCGCCACGGCCACGAAGGCGGCGAAGGCCAGGTAGGTGGCACCGAGGCCGAGGTCGGCCGGCCCCCACCCCGAGCCCAGCGCCACCCCGCCCAGGATCGCCTCGAAGAGGGAACCGAGCCGCACCACCGTCGGCGACGCGAAGCTCACGCCGATGCCCCGCAGGGCGACGACGACGGGCGCCGGTCGCAGGACCTTGGCTCCCCCGGCAACGAGGGCGAGGATGGCGGCGACGGCCAACGGTCCGGTCCATGCCACGGCCAGGAGTGTACGCTGCCCGAAAACCGGTCGCTCTAGCCATGCCCTCGCCATGGCGAGGGCATAATGGACGGGCGGCGTCACCGAGCTTTGGGGGTCGCCGGATGGGTCTCATCACGATCGTGGGCATCGTCGTCGCCATCGCTGCGGCCGCCCGCTCCACCTGGTCGCCCTGCGGCCTGTCGATGCTCTCGACGATCACGCCTCTCAGCGAGCGGGGGCGGGGCCATCGCTACGCCGGCACGGCTGCCTGGTTCGTCGTGGGTGCCGTCGGAGGCGGAGCGACCCTCGGATGCGGAGCGGCACTGCTCGCCGCCGGCGTGGGCGCCGTCGGTCCGTCCCTCGCCGTCGCCTCCGGAGTAGCCGCCGGGGCTGCGCTGGTGGCGGCTGCCGCCGACGCCGGGCTGACGTCGGCGCGCTTCCCGTTGTTCCGCCGGCAGGTCAACGAGCGCTGGCTGGACCAGTACCGAGCCTGGCTCTACGGCGCCGGCTTCGGCTGGCAGGTTGGGGTCGGCCTGGCGACCTACATCATGACCGCCGGCGTGTTCCTGACCGTCGCGGTGGCCATCCTCACGGGTCAACCGGCGGCGGCCCTGCTGATCTGCACCACCTTCGGTGTGGCCCGGGGCCTGACGGTCCTGCTCACCTGCCGGCTCCGCTCGCCGGCAGCCCTGCGGTCGTTTCATCGCCGCTTCGGACGCCTCGAAGCTCCCGTCCGCGTCGGCACCATCGCCGTCGAGGTCGGTGCGGCCACCCTCCTGGCCGCGGTGGTGTGGGCCCCCGCCGCTGCTGTGGTCGCGGCTCTGGCGGCCACGACCGTCGCCGTCAAGCATCTCCGGTACCGGGCCGCCGGCGGCACCGTCGCCACGCCGTAGACCGCCGGACGCGGTGCGGCGCGGCAGCCGGTGTCGCTCAGCAGGCTGACGCCAGTCCCGGGTACACCCGCCGGGCGTTGCCGCCGGTGACGAGGGAGGCCAACCGGGCCAGCTCGACGTTGTCGAAACCCATGTCCGCCAACGGCGCCAGCACCGAGACGAGGGCCCGGCGGTAGGTCACGGCGCCGAGGTGATAGAGCTCCGCCAGCCCAAAGGCGTCGGACGAGTACAGCACCTTGTGCCAGGGGGCCAGCTCGAGGGCTTCGGCCAGCACCGAGGTGCCCCGGTGGCCGACGTGGGGCAGAGCCTCGCCGACGTCCATGTGGACATGGGGCCACACGTCGGCCAGGTAGCCGGCTTCGCGGTGATACGGCCAGCAGTGCAGCAACATGATCGGGGTGCCCATCCCGGCGGTGGCGGCGATGAGCTCGGAGAGCAGGGCCGGGTTGGCTCGATACACCACGGCGTCGGTATCGCCGAAGCCGGTGTGGAACTGCACGGGCCGCCCCGTGTCGATGGCGGTCCACACCCCGTGGCGGATGAGCACCGGGTGCTCCAGGCGCCACACCGGTCCGCTCCGACCCTCGACGGGCCCGGCGGACAACCACTCGCTGGCGGCGGCGGCGACCTCGGCGGGGCTCGGACGGCGCCAGTCGAGCGCGAGGCCGCCCCGATAGGCGGCGACGGACTTCCAGGCCACGGCCGAGCTCTGGCGGGCCATGGCCTCGGCCAGCCCGTCGGCGTAGCCCGCCCCATCCCGTCCGCCGCCGGGAGCCGGCCCGTGGGCCACGCCGGGAGCCGCCCCGGGAACCGGCCCGCGGACCGCCCCGGTCCCCTGCCCGGCCAGGGACGCGGCAACCGCTTCCCCCAGGGTCTCGAGCCGGACGACCTCGTGCACCGTCCCTCCCGCCCACTCGGCCAGCTGGGCCAGGGAGACGAGCTCTGCGGACCGGAAGCCGGTGTCGACCAGGAGCTGGCGGGCCCCACGGGCGAGCATCCGGCGGTTGACCTCTCCGGCGCCGAGCTCGAGCCGGCGCTCCACGTACGTCGTGGCGTCGGTGCCGGCGGGAAGGTCGAGCACCGGCGCGCACCACGCTCGCAACGCCAGCCCGAGCGAGGTGTCGAACGTGGAACAGCCGAGCGGGGCGGGCCGGTCGCTCTCACCCAGCAGGAGCTCGAAGGCGTCCCGGTCGAGGTCATGGCCGACGACGGCGTGACAATGGTGGTCGACGAGGTCCGACCCTGTGACCAGGGCGACCAGGTCTTCGTTCACCACACCCAGCGACTGGCGAGCGCCACGTCCTCCTCGGTGGCGGAGGCGAAGCGGTCGACCTCGTCCCGGCGAACTGCCGACCAGGTGTCGGCCAGGGCCGGCCCCATGGCGGCCCGGACCACGGGGTTGGCATCAAAGGCATCGAGGGCGGCGCTGAGGGTCGTCGGCAGCCGGGTGATGCCCGCCTGGGCGCGGGCGGCGTCGTCCATGGCGGCAGGATCTATGGTGACTTCGGCCGGTAGCTGCAGGCCTCGTTCGACGCCGTCGAGCCCTGCGGCGACGAGCGCTCCGACGACCAGGTAGGGGTTGGCGCTGGCGTCGAACACCTTGACCTCGGCGTTGGCGGCGGCGCCGGCAGTGGACGCCGACCCGTCGATGAGACGGAGGGCCGCCTCCCGGTTCTCCCGGCCCCAGCACCGCCACGGCGCGGCCCAACGTTGCGGTCGGAGCCGGAGGTAGCTGGCCACGCTGGGAGCGCCGACCGCCAGCAGCGCGGGGAGGGCATCGACGATCCCGGCCAGCCACGCCTCCCCGTCGGCCCGCATACCCCCGTCCCGGCGGGCGAGGATGTTGTCGTCCCCGTCCCACACGGAGAGGTGGACGTGGGCGCCGCTGCCGACGCCGTCGGCCACCACCGCCGGCGACAGCGACACCCGGTACCCGTGGTTGGCGCTGACGGCCCGCAAGGTCTGGCGGACGAGCACCACCCGGTCGGCGGCGCCCACCGGATCGAGGGGCGAGACCGACACCTCCATCTGCGACGGCGCGTACTCGGGGTGGATCTGTTCGACGTCGACCCCTTCGGTGGCGAACGCCTCGAACAGGTCCCGGGCGTAGCCCGACAGGTCGACGAGGCGGCCCATCCCGTAACCCGGCCCGGTCGTGGCCGGGACGAGCTCGTCGCCACTGCCGGCGTCGATGACCCACTCGGTCTCGAACGCCATCCGGACCCCGAGGCCGGTCTGAGCGGCCCGCTCGGACATGCGGCGGGCGAAGCTGCGCTGGCAACCGAGGTAGGGCGTACCGTCGACGGCCACCCGGTCGGCCGGCGCCCACGCCCATCCGGGCTGGCCGCCGAGGGGGACCACGGCGGTGAGGTCGGGGATGAGACGGAGGTCGCCGACCGGCGAGCCGACCGAGGCGATGCTGCCGTCGAAACCGAAGACGTCGAACACAGGGGGCGCACCGATCCCCTTCGCCACCGCGTCGCCCAGCCGCGCCACCGGTATAGCCTTGACGCGGGCCACGCCGCTGTTGTCGACGACGGTCACCGCCACTCCGACGACACCGCTCGAGGTCAGGGCGGCGGCGATGCCCGCGGCCAGTGTCTTCGGATCCGGTTCGGGCTCGGTCGGGGACGCAGCCCCCATCGGCGTCATGCCCACATCCAACCAGAGTTGTCGGCGCGGCGGCTCCGAAGATGTGCTGTGATGCAGCGATCAGACCCGATGCGGTGCCGGGGCATCCGGTGCCAGGGGAGGGGAGCGGAGCGATCATGGCAGTCGACCAGCAGCGGAGCGCGGCCGGTGAGGGAACCGGGCTCCGGCGGAACCTGAAGCTGTGGCAGGTCATCGGCCTGTCCATCGGGTTGATGGCCCCGTCGATGGCCATCAGCATCAACCCCCAGGGCGCCATCGGCACGGTGGGCCGGGCCATCCCGCTGTCGTTTCTGATCTCACTCGTCGGCGCTCTGCTCGTCGCCTACGGCTTCTCCCGCCTGTCACAGCACTTCCACCATTCCGGGTCGGTGCTGGGCCTCGTCGGCGCCACCCTCGGACCCCGAGCCGGCGCCGTCGCGGCCTGGTGCCTGGCGGGTACCTACGTCCTCTTCGCCCTGCTCACCGCGGTCGTGGCGGGGATCTACGGGACCCTGTTCCTCCAGGCCGTCGGCATCATCCACAGCGACCCCGACTGGCTGGCCTACCTGATCGGCGGGGCCACCATCGTCGTGGCCGGGGCCCTGGCCGCGGTGCCGACGGCCAAGGCGACCGACGTCATCCTGTCGTTCGAGGGGGCGACCATCATTCATCCTCATCGCCGCCGCCGTGGTCCTGATCAAGCTGATCGGCCACAGCGGCCCGGGGCACCTCCCGTTCACCATGAGCGTGTTCACCCCGGCCAAGGGGACCACCACGTCCAACGTCTTCTTCGGGGTGGTGTTCGGGTTCTTGTCCTTCGGCGGGTTCGAGGCCGCCGCCGCCCTCGGCGGGGAGGCGTCAAAGCCCCGGCGGGACATTCCCCGCGCCCTGGTTGCCACCGTGCTGATCATCGGTGTGTTCTACGTGGTCGTCAGCGCCATCGAGATGATGGGCTTCGGCACCTCCAAGGCCGGCCTCAACAACTTCGCCAACTCCCCTGCCCTGCTCGGCACCCTCGGTCAGGACTACGTGGCCAAGTGGTTCGGCGATCTGATCATCGCCGGCACCGTCGTGAGTGCCTTCGGGTGCAGCATGGCGTCGAGCGTCGGGGCCTCCCGCCTCATCTTCTCCTTCGCCCGCGACGGCCTTTCCCCCGACCATCCCGCGGCCCGGCTGTCGGTACGTTTTGGAACGCCGGCCGTGGCGGTGGGCATCGTCATCACCCTGGAGCTGGTGATCGAGGTCGTGCTCGGTGCCGTCGTCGGAACCAAGCCTCTCAACGTGTTCGCCTGGTCCGGTCTCATCTCCACGTTCCTGATCATCATCGCCTACGGCCTGGTCACCTTCGGAGCGGCCGCCTTCCTCTTCGTCCGGCCCCTCCTCGTCGGCGAGCCCATCAAGGTCCGGGCCATCGAGGGTGTGATCCCGCTCGCTGGTGTCGCCCTGCTCGTCTACACCCTCTACCGCAACGTGTCGCCCTACCCGACCGGCGCCGACGCCTGGTTGCCGGTGGTGGCCGGCATCTGGCTGGCCATCGCCGTGGTGGCGGTGCTGGTGGCGCCGTCGTTCAGCCGCCGCCTGGGTGAGCAGATGGTGACCGACGAAGGCTTCGAGGTGGCCGAACCGGCCGGCCCCGTCGGCCGGTCCGCCGCCACCTGAGCGGGGGGCCCGGGACTCTCACCCGGCCAGCAGGGCCAGGTACCAGTCGAGGAAGGCGTCAACGGAGTTTTCGACCACCGGGGACAGGGGCCCGGGCCGGTAGGCGCGGGAGCGGATACCGGCATAGTTGTTCTCGCACAATTGCCAGTCCTGCTCGCAGGTGGCGCGCCACACCGCGCTCAGCGCGTCGGGGTCGTAGTCGACACCGTCGCGGGCGGCGCCATCGACGAGGAACGTGACGTCGATGTCGGTGGTGGCCGGGTCGATCGGCGTCAGGCGGGTGGTGACCGAGTAGTCGAGGTTGGCGTGGCCCCACATGGTGGGCAGGCCGACCAGGCGCAGGCTCCCCGGGTCGGTGCCGGCGAGTGCTCCCATGGGCGGTGCGACCGGAGCTCCGTCAAGGCTCTCGGTGCGGTAGCCGCCCTTCAACGGCAGACGACTGGCCCGGTACCACGAACCGCCCGGAAATGTGACCTCCCGTGGCGCCAGCCCGTCGTCCTCCCACCGGCGGTAGGCGGCGGCCACGGCGTCGTCGTAGTCGGTTCGCCGGCGGGCGTCGCCGTGGGTGCCGAGATCGAAGTTCGACAGGCACAACTCGGGATGGCTGCCCCGGCAGTGGTAGCACTCGCGGTTGTTCTCCACGATGGTCTTCCAGTTGGCCCGGACCCGGTAGTGATCGCGCCGGGCCACGCGGGCCCGCTCCAGACGGTGGGGGGCCAGCTGCGGCCCGATGGCGGCGGCGGCGGGAGCGAATGGGGGCGGATCGGGGGCCAGCGACACGAACAACAGCCCGGCCACCTCGGCCAGGGCCACGGGGACCAGGCCGTATCCCTCGGTGCAGAAGTCGGGGCCCATCAGGCGAGCGGAGCGCAGCGAGCCGTCCAGGGCGTAGGCCCACTGGTGGTAGGGGCAGACGAACGCCCGGACGTGACCGCGGGCGTCGGGGGTCAGGCGGGAGCCGCGGTGTCGGCAGACGTTGTGATGGGCGGCGAGGGCCCCGGACTGGTCGCGGTTGACGATGATCGACTCGGGTCCCACGTCGACGACCAGGAAGTCACCGGCTTCGGGCAGCTCGCAGGTGTGGCCGGCGAAGAGCCACCCCGCCCCCAGCACAGCCTCGAGCTCGGCGGCGAAGACGGCGTCGTCCACGTAGTAGTTCTGGGGAAGGGCCTCCCCGGCTTGCCGTCCCCTCAACCCAGGGACCACCCGTCGAGCCGGACCGGTCGGGGGGGCGGGGTGGACGGAGAGCTCGGAGAGAGCGGTCGAGCTAGACATGGAAGGTCCGGGGGAACGACGGGTCGGTCAGGGCCGGGCGGTCCATCCCGAATGAGTCGATGGGCTGCGAGGTCTTGCCGTGGAGGGCGAGGTCGGCGAGGACCGACCCGATGAGGCTGGCGAACTTGAAGGCATGGCCGGCACCGACGGCCACCGACACGTTCGGGTGCTCGGGCACCGTGTCGAGCACGAAGTTCTGGTCCGGGGGAATGGTGTAAAGGCAGGTCTTGGTGTACAGCTCCGGCCCTCCGAAACCGGGGAGGTGCTCGGCGAGGAACGCCCGCTGCCGTTCCCGGCGGACCGGGTCGGGGATGAAGGTGCGGGTCCCGGCGGTCACCTCGGGGCCGCCCATGTGCTGACCCAGCTTGGTGGCCACCTCACCGTGGACGGGGAACCCGTAGAAGTTGTGCTCCCCGTGCCACATGAACACCGGGAACCGGCGGGGGGAGAAGTCGGCCAGGTTCGGGGTGGCGTAATAGGTGACCTGCTCCTGGGTGACGGTGAGGGGCAGTTGGCGACCCAGACCGGCCAGCACCTGGTTGGTCCAGGCGTCGGCGGTGATCACCACCCGTTCGGCTAGGTAGTGCTCCTCGGCCGTGACGACCTCCACCTGCCCGCCGTGGGGGCGAACGGCGAGGACCGGGCAGTCGTCGACGATCCGCGCCCCGTGACCTCGGGCCAGGGCCAGGTGGACCGCATTGGCCCGGCGGGCGTCGACGATCCCCGACTGATGCTGGAAGAGGGCCTCCTCGGTGCCGGCCAGGCGGAACTGCGGCCAGCGGGCCATGAGCTCATCGGGGCTGAGCACCTCGAAGGAGGCGCCGTGACGGGCCATCACCTCGGCATAGCCGCGGATGTTGCGCGACCCGGTCCGGGCCCGGTCGCGCACGGCAACGTCCTCGATGACCAGACCCCCCGTGGAGATGATCAGCTCGACGCCCGAGGCCGCCTCTACCTCGTGCCAGGCGTCGTAGGCGGCCGGGGCCAGGGCCGCGTAGGCGTCCTGGTGCTGGGCCAGGCGGATGATCCGGGAATGGTCCTGGGACGCGCCCCGGTCGTGGCCCAGCCCGAACTGCTCAAGGCCGAGGACGGCCGACCCGGCGCCGCGGGCCAGCCAGTAGGCGGCGGCGGACCCGAGCCCGCCGCAGCCGATCACGATGATGGGGTGGTCGGTGTTCATGGCCCCAGTGTGACCACCGGGGAAGATCGGAAACCGATAATCGCAATGCAAAGAATGATTGATCACATAAGGTCACACTTATGGGCTTCGAGTTGCGTCAGGTCCGGGCCTTTCTGGCCGTGGCCGACCAGCTCCACTTCGGGCGGGCCGCCAGCCACCTGAACATCAGCCAACCGGCCCTCAGCCAGCAGATCCGGCTGCTCGAGCGCGACGTGGGGACTCCGCTGTTCATCCGGACCAGCCGGATGGTGGAACTGACCCCGGCCGGGCAGGCCCTGACCGAGGCCGCACCCCTGGTCATCCTGGAGGCGGAACGGGCCCAGCGTCGGGTGGAGCTGGCCGCCGCCGGCTCGTCAGGCCTGCTGATCATCGGCTCGGTCAACACCGCCCTGGCCAGCATCACCCCCCGGATCATGCGCGCCGTGCGAGCCCAGTCCCCCGAACTGCGCCTGGAGCTGTATCACATGGACACCTCTGCTCAGCTCACCGCCCTGGCCGACCGGCGCATCGACATCGGGGTGGTCCGGGAGGCCGCCGCCACCCGAGTGCTGGACAACGAGCGGCTGGTGTCCGAACCGCTCGTGGTGGTCCTCCCCGAGGGCCATCCGCTGGGCGCAGCGGAGACCGTCGCCCCCTGGGCCCTGGCCGATGAGCCGTTCGTGCTGTGGCCCCGCATGCTCGGTCCGGACTTCTTCGACCGCATCATCGCCTACTGCCGCAAGCACGGGTTCAACCCCAGGATCGTCGCCGAGGGCGGCGATGTGGAGACCCAGCTCGGACTGGTGGCCGCCGGGACCGGGGTGTCCCTGCAACCGGCGTACTACGCCGATCTGCGCCGGTCCGGGGTCGCCTTCCGCCCCCTCGAAGGTGACGCCCCCCGGGTCGCTCTGCAGCTGTCGTGGCGCCGGGGGGATCCGTCCCCGGCGGTCAACCACTTCGTCACGGTAGCCCGCAGGGTGATCGCCGACCCCGCGCCGTGAGGACCCACCTCGGACCGGGGAATCTGGGCGACATGGCGCGCCGCGGGACAGGCTTCATGTCGCCCAGATCCGAGCTGATGCTTTCCGCAACTCAGGCGGGGCGGGCCCGGCGGTAGCGGTGGAGGGGGCGGCCGGTCGCCCCGAAGTGGAGGTGCAGCTCGAGTGGATCCAGACCCACAGCGCCGATCAGATCGCCGCCATGATGCGCCCCGCCTACCACGCCGGGGTGGGCAAGACCGCCTACAGCGCCGCCCTGCAGAGCGAGAAGGGCATCTACGACACCAACGGGCTGATGCCGGCCGACGGGCCCCACACGGTCGTGACCGTTCAGAACGCCTTCAACCCCGACGTCAAGGGCAAGGCCATCAACCTGGGAGTGACCTACACCAACTCGTTCGTCTACACGGCCTGGCCAACCACGTCTGAGCGGTCTCCAGCCCGCCGGCGCCATCACCAACGAGGTGAGGCCGGGGGCGTGTCAACTCCGTGGCGATGTCACACGTCGGGCGTAGCATTCCTTGACCAGAGAGCATCGCTCGGCGGAAGGCACGGAGATGACCGAAAAGCAAAAGTCTGACCAGCCGTCGTGGACGCAACTGATCCTGTCCATCCTCGGCTCGCTCGCCGTCGCCGCCCTCGCCGCCTGGGCCTTCGTCGTGGTCGTCAGCTACATCCTGAGTACCACGCCCTGCCAGCGCATGGGGACCTGCTGACGATAAGGGCACCTCCCCGAGAGGTCGTACCGGGTCGTCAGCGCCGGCGGATCGAGGTGAGGAACGGGGAGCGGTCACGGGCCGAGTGCAACTCGGAACGGTACGCCACGTGGCGAGGGTAGCGAGCCTGGGCCTGGTCGGCGGCGGCATCCCCGGCAGCCCTCCCGGCAACGATGGCAACCGCTTCGGCGTGGGCGATGGCCAAGGAGGCGGCCTGCGCATAGCGTCGCCGCTCCTTCGCTTCGACGATGCCGGCCACCGCGTTCGCCGCCATGGCCGCTCCCGCGTCGAGATGACTGGAACGCTCGGGACTCGAGATCGTCAGCCGTTCGAGCGTTTCGACGAGAAGGTCACCCAGGCCCAGTTCGTGAGTCGACTGATCGTGGTCTTCATCGAGCAGGTGCGACGACCAGCGGCGACCGGAGTCAATCTGATGGACGGCGCCATCCAGAAGTGCAGCAAGTACAGACCGAGAGAACTGATCGTCGCGGCTGGCTTCGACGCCGGCCGTCAGCAGAATGGGGGTGAGTACCCCGGCGGCGCGAGAACCCTCGGAGGGGAGCCCTGGCCGTTCTGGCTTGGCTAAGGCGGCGCGGACCTCTGTGGTGGCCGAGTCGAGTCGGCCGCCGGCCACGAGGAGAACGACGCGGAGCGCCACGGGCACATCGGGTCGAGTGGGGCTCCTTCCAAGTGAGGCGACCGTGGCCGCCTCGGTGCCGGCTCGACGGGCCGTTTCGATCACCATGAGAAACCGGTCGAGCGACGGTTGGGAGTCCCAGGCTTGCACCCGGGCGGTGACGGCGCTCTCAACCTCGGCCTCGCGCTCCGCCTGCTCCGCGATCCGTTCAGCGAGCGCGGCGCGGTCCCGTCCTCGGGGCAGGTGGCGGAGACCTTCCGTGCCGGCCGCGGCCGTCATGGGGGCGTCGCCATCCCTCCGGGACGCGTCGAACCAGGCCAGGAACGTCTTGCCGGCATGCCGACCACCGGCTCGGGCCAGGCGCGCCAGACCGGGCAGACTGTCGAGCGCGTCGACCACCTCGACCAGCAACCGGTGGGCCCAATCCCCGATAAGGCCTGCGTCCTCGGCCAGCGGCGCGAGAGCAGTCACCCAATCTTCGAGCAGGAGCTCCCGATCGTCGGGCCGTTCGACCCGGGCGCTCTCCACGGCGGCCAGTGACAGGTCTTGGGCCATGACGACCGAGCCCAACAGCTCCACCGCCTGCCCCAACCGGGTCGGGCGATCGTCCCGATCGCCGGTCTCACCGACAGCCCGCAGGTACCGGGCGGCGGCCTCGTTCGTCACCTCGGCCTCGGCCGGCTCGCTCGCCACTGACCAGCCGTTCTCCATCGCGGTCTCGACCACCTTGAAGATCCGCTCGTAGCAGCCCGCCGACCCGGACGGGTCGCCGCCGAGGAATACCTCTCCGCATCGCCGGAGCAGCTCCACCAACGCCGGGGCCCAGTCCGGCTCTCTCAGCTCATCCTCGGACGACCAGCCGTAGCGGTCGGACCAGTCATCAGACTCATCCCAGGCCGGCTCACCGGTCGACGCGGCCTCTTCCTCGAGAAGTTCCACATCGGCCAACAGTCGGCCCATCCCCTTCGAAGCAGGCGCTGGCGTCGCGCCGAACCGCTCCAGGAAACTCGGACGGTCCAACGGCTCGACCGATGCCGCAAAGGCGAGGACCACCTGACGCAGTTCCTCGGCAGCCATGGTGGCGATCCGCTCCTCGATGGCGGATACGAACCGGCCGAGCGGAAGGCTCGTTCGTGGACGGTTTGGGGTCACGATGGAGACCATGATGCCTTCTCCGACTCCGCTCCCCCTTCCGACACTGACCGCCGTGCCCAGCTCCACGAGTGCTGGGGCCCTATGCTGATGGGCGATGTGGCATCATCGGATGATCCTGCCAGCGGGGGACCGACGCCGTTGATGAGTGGATCGCCGAGGTGGGCGAGGAGCACATCGCCTCGGTGATCGCCGCCACCAAGCGGGGTGTCGCGGAAGGGGCGGTCCCAACGTTCTGTGACCGGGAGTCGTTGTTTCGCCACGTCGGCGCAAGGCCCGTGGGAGGGGCGACGACGTTCGCCGGCACCCCTCTCCAGGCGTTCATCGATCATGGCGAGGGCCAGCGCCGCGCACCCTGGTTCGAGACTGGCTCGTAGGCGGAGGGGGCAGTGCGAAACGCCGTGCTCATTGCATGACGCAGTTGGTGGTACGGGTGAGCGGCGCCCTGGCTGCGTCTGTTGATCGTCTGTTCGAGCACGGTGAGGTGGCGAGTCGCTCTGAGGCGGTGCGGATCGCCTTGGAGCACCTCATAGAGGTACGCCGCAGAGAGGCGATCGGCCGCCAGATCGTCAATGGCTATCAACGCATCCCCGAGACCGAAGAGGAGCTTGCCGGGGCCAGCGCCGGCGCCCGTCGGCTGATCGACGAGGAACCGTGGTAGAGCCTCGGCAGGGGGACTGTGGTGGGCGACATTGGACAACCTTCAGGTCGTCCTTCGTCGAGACCCGAACGGGCCGGGGCGACTCGGCGCGCAGGGGCGGCTCCAGATCTGCACTGCGCTGCGGGTTCTGGCCGACTGCTGAGACTATGCCACCGTGGGGACCGAGGAGGCAGCCTTCTCGATGAGCCACCCGCCCAGTTCCTTTACCGCCTCCTCGACATCTGCATTGCTTCCCGTCATGGCCAGTCGGTAGGTCCACAGCCCTGTACCCGTCGCCCGGACGGTCACCTTCTGATCGGGAGCCTGCTCGTCGTCCTGGCAGTAGATGAGCACACCCTCGCCAAGCCGAGGGAGGTGGCATACGCAAGCAACTGGTAGTAGTCACCTGTCCGCCCCAGCCCCGAGGACAGCTTGTACTTGATGTCGCCGACGTACACGGCGCGCCGCTGACGACGGAAGACCAGGTCGGGCTCCATGCGCACCCGGCCGGCCACATCCAGGTCGACGCGGGGCTCGGCCTCGACGTCCAGTTGACGGACCAATGCCCGTCGCAGGCGGTTCGTGACCCAACGCTGGAACAGCAGGGGCGTCGACATCAGGAAAGCACTGGCCGGAGTGTCGCCCGCCTGGTCGACCAAGGACGCGTGGCGCAGCACCAGCGAGGCAAGGCGGAGCGCCGGCACGTAGTGCCGATTGAGGCGGTTGATGGGGATGGCGTCGACTGCCTCGGGGCGGGGCTCAAGGTCGCTGACATCGATCAGCCCGGCGAGGAGCCGCTCGAGGTGGCGGCGCGTGTCAGGGAGAACGCCACCCACTCGGAGGAGGCGGCGAGTCGCGGCCCGCAAAGCGACGTTTTCAGCCACGTCAACGCTGTACTCGTCGTAGCGGCAGGCAATGGGCGACGCCACGCCAGGATGGCGAAGTTGGGCGGCTATGTCGATCCGCCCGCGCAGCGCGACCAGACGTTCCTCAGTCGCGCGGTAGTCCCGGCGCGGTCCACGGGCCAACGCTCTTCCCGCCTCGCGAACAAAGAATGCCGCAACGGCCGCAAGCAGGTCGGGGGAAGTCCCGAACGAGAAGTGCGCATCGTGCCAGTCCTCTGGTCTCAACCCGACGTCGAGCAGCAGGAAGAGGTTGCGCAGGGGGATCTTCGGGCGGATCAGCACCCGGACGCCGGGGGTCACGATCGTGCCGACGACGCCTGCGGCGGTGAGGTACCACTCCTCGGGCGTCGGTCCGACACCGACCCTCAGGTGGGGTCCCGCCACCGCGGCAAGCTCGCGAGCCTCAGTCGGGTCGAGTCGGTGAAGGCTGGTCTCATACTCCCGGAGGACAACCGGTGGCCTCACCCGTCGAACTCTGCCTCAACGCCGTCGTCGGCCGACCCGACCGTCAGGTCGTGCTGCTCACTGCGGTAGGCGCTCAGCACAGCCTCCAGCTGGTAGCGGTCGATCTTCGCCGGTTCACCGAAGAGCTGATCTTCGATGAAAGGCATGATGTCGTAGCGCCAGATTCGTGCCAGGCGCACAGCGTCGATTCCTTGCTTCATGAAGTAGCTGGGGCCGATCTGCAGGTGCGCTCCGCCCAGGTCGTCCGTCAGCCAGCCGTTGACCATGGTGACCACCTCGGCGATCCACAATGCGTCCGCCTGGTGGCGCCCGAGCCAGCGGCGGAGAAGACCGCCGACCATGCCCTCCTCGGGGAAGAACGACACGAAGTGGAAGCGCCGGCGCAGCGCTGCGTCGACCAGGGCGATGGAGCGGTCAGCGGTGTTCATGGTTCCGATGATCCACAAGTTGGGCGGCAAGGAGAACGGGGCGTCCGGTCGATAGGTGGTGCGCGCCTCCTCATCCCGGTACTCGAGGAGGAACAGCAACTCTCCGAACACCTTGGGCAGGTTGGCCCGATTGATCTCGTCGATGACGAGGACATGGGTGACGCCAGGCGCGGCGTCGGCCTGAGCGGCGAGGAGGGCCAGAGGGCCGGGGCGCAGCTCATAGGTCAGTCGCCCGGTGACGGTGGGCGACGGGCGGTAACCCTCGAAGAAATCCTCGTAGGACATCGACGGATGGAACTGGACGATGACACTTCGGGCCGGATCGCCCGCCAGGGCGGTCGCCAGCCGGCGGGCCAGGTAGGTCTTGCCGGTCCCGGGCGGCCCGTAAAGGATGATCTGGCCCTTGTCTTCGAGCAGGTCGGCCAGCTCTTGGAGATCGTGACGCTCCACCAACAGGTCATCCGCCAGCGAGGCGAGTACATCGACGTCGTCGGTCACCTCGGGCCGGTAGGCGTCGAGCCAGTAGAGGAACTGACCCATGCCCCACGGGTCGTTGGGAAAGAGACGATCGAGGCGGTGGCGGATCAGATCGTTGGCCTCAACCTGGATCTGGCCACGCCTCATCGTCGGGTCGGTCGTAGCACGGCCGAGCAGGGGCAGGTGGTGGGCCTTGCCGTGGGCGCCGACGTAGGGAAACATCGGCACCCATCGCTCCGGTTGGGCGATCGCCAGCAACTTGACGATCACCGACTCCCCCAACCCCGGGACCCCGAGCTGGCCCGGATCGAGGAGCCGGTCGGTGGAAGCGCAACGCCTGCCC
Organism: Acidimicrobiales bacterium; assembly: GCA_051000755.1. Classification (GTDB taxonomy): domain Bacteria; phylum Actinomycetota; class Acidimicrobiia; order Acidimicrobiales; family Palsa-688; genus JALZAH01. The sequence goes on from JBPCNZ010000162.1 coordinate 22,051, forward strand.
TGGCTCCGCCGAGCCCACGTGCTTGCCGGAACGGAAGATCTCCGTGCACCTCGGATGCGGGAGGCCCTCTTCGACCAGGTCTTCGACGGAGCCGCCGCTGGCGAACGCCGGATTGAGGCCGATGCTCGGCTCGGGCCACAACAACCCGTCCGCGAGTGCGGCGTCGACTCTCTCTTTGATCCGGGCATCCCGAATGGCCATGAAGCTGGTCACGTATTGGCGATAGTCCCCAATGACCTGTTCCCGTAGTTTAAAGACGTCCATTCGACCCGACCAACCCTCCCTGACCCGCCAGCCCTAGCAGTTGACCACGTCGAAGTGATCGATGCCACCGTCGAGCACCGAGCTCGGTTCGCCGCTGGCCAAGAGGTAGAGGCGGTCGCGGGCTCGGGTCATCGCTACGAACAGTTGGCTGATCGCCAACATGCGCTGCTCGGTGATCTCTTCTGGGCTCTGGCCCGGTGCGGGCCGCCTGGGAAAGTCGGCCACCCCCAGGCCGCCAGGAAGACGGCCTTGAACTCGAGTCCCTTGACGCGGAAGTAGGTGCCCACCTTGACCTTGTCGACCGGCTTGCCGGTGTAGCGGCGGAGGTTGATGGTCGCTACGCCGGCGGCTTGGAGCCGGCGCTCGATCTCCTCGGCCCGGACGTTGGTACTGGTGGCTACCACGACGTCGCCAAGATCGAGGTCACCGGCGCCGCTCAGCCTGGTGATCTCCCGGGCGATCCAGTCCGCCTCTTCGCCCGCGCCTGCGCCTGGCGCTTTGCAGAGCACCAGCACCGGTCGCTCTCCACTGCGCTCGACAAGCGCCGGAGCATCACCACGTGCGAAGGTCTCGCCGAGGTCGTCAACCTCTTCTCTACCAGCCACGGCCATGGCCGTGCCGATGATCTGTGAGCTGTTGCGGTAATTGGTTCGCAGCACAGTCGTGCGACCCCTCACCTCGACACCGGCCTGCCGCAGGGTGAAGCCGCCCGCATAGATCCGTTGCGCCCCATCGCCCACCACCAAGAGACCGTCGGAGCGGTCGACGCCGCCGGGACCGTTGACCAGGGACCTCACCAGGCCCAGACCGACAAGGGTGAGGTCCTGGGCCTCGTCGATGATCGCGGCACGGTAGGTCGGGTTGCGTCGCCGGCGGGCATGGCCACGGGCTCGAAGCACGATGTCGGGAAAATCGACAACGTCCACGGCGCGGAGATCCGCATCCCAGCGCTCTTTGACGGCCCAAACCTGACGTCGCACGACCTCGCCGAACGGCGTCCGACGGCCGGTGCGTTCGAGGGCCAGGTAGGCATCGACGTTGGTGATCCCCCGGCCCTTGATGACCTGGGTGATCTCCTCTCGGAGATACTCCCGGCTCACGGGGGGTTCGGGAAGGATCGCTCTTACGGCAGCCGCGAAGGTCGCGTCGACCTTGCGCGGATCGACGATGGGTCGGTCACCGGCCTCTGAGCAGATGCGATGGGCCAGCTTGTCGATGTGGCAGAAATCGATCGCATCATCCGGTCGAGCGGAGGGAAGGCGCCCATAGAGCTCTTCGAAGACGGGGGGAAGGGACTTGATGAACGTCGTGAACAGGACTCGCTCGTTGCCGTCTCCTTCGGATTCGAAACGTCGAACGAGCGCTGCAGCCCGGTGGAGGGCGACGACCGTCTTGCCTGTCCCGGCCGAACCACGGATCCGGGCCGGCCCCTCATAGTGACGGTCCACTACGAATCGCTGATCGGGGTGAAGGAAGATCATCCACTCCTCGATCGGCCCCGCCAGGAGCCGCTGCCTCGGTGCCGAACACGCCCCGCTCGTAGCCGTCCGGCACAGTCCGCGGACCCTTGAACTCATACGGCGCCCCCCAGGCGTCTCCGATGCATGCACCGAGCAGACAGCCCTCGGCCCGGTCTCGAA
>JBPCNZ010000163.1:0-3590 GCA_051000755.1 Acidimicrobiales bacterium
CGCCCCTCCCTACCGTCGAACGACGGAGCAAGGCTCGCCGGTGGAAGCAGGGGGCGGATGGTACGGGCCCCGCCGGTCCCATCCCCATCGTTCGTGTTCCGCCGACACCGCTATGAGGGGCTGGGCCCCGGCGGGCACGACCCGTTCCATGAGCACGACGACGAGCACGGCCCCTGCGGCGAGGACGACCGCACCGATCCGGTAGGCGAGCACATAGCCGTCCGTCGCCGCCACCGCCGGGGCGGTGCCCTGGGCCACGGCGTGGGCCGCGTGGCGAAGGGCCAGGGTGGCGAGCACCGCCAGGCCGATGGCCCCGCCGACCTGTTGGACGGCGTTCTGCACACCCGACGCCAGGCTGGCGTCGGCCTGGGAGACACCGTGGATCGAGGCATTGGCGAACCCGGAGAAGCACAGGCCCGACCCCAGGGCCATCACGACGAGTCCCGGCAGCGCCTGGGTCAGATACGCACCGTGCACGGTGATGCGGCTCAGGTCGAGCATGCCGAGCGTCCCCAGGACAAAACCGCCCGCCAACACCGGGCGAACCCCGATCCTTGGCACCAGGTTGCTCGACAGGGCAATTCCCAAACCAATCGCCACACCGAAAGGCAGGTAGGCGAAACCGGTCCTCAGCGCCGAGTAGTGCTGGGTCTGCTCCCAGAAGAGGGTCAGGAGGAAGAACATGGTGAAGAACACGGTGGAGAAGAACAGGGTGACCAGGTTTGCCGTCACCCGGGTGCGGTTGGCGAAGAATCGCAGCGGCACCAGCGGATTGCCGGCCGTGCGTTCTCGCACCACGAAAGCCCCGAGCAGGACGGCCCCGGCGACGATGGGCACCACCACCGACGTTGCCCCCCACGGGTGGCCGGCCGCAGCGATCAGACCGTAGACCACCGAGATCAACCCGCCGGTGGCCAGCGCCGCGCCGGCGAGATCGGGGCGGTTGCGGACAGCGTCGACGGTTGCGGCGTCCGCCCTGCTCTCGTCCACCAGGCGGAGCACGGCCACCACCGCGAAGATGGCCACGGGGATGTTCACGAAGAAGATCCACCGCCACGACAGGCTCTGGAGGATCAGCCCCGAGATGACCGGGCCCAGCGTGCCGCCCAGGCCGGCGACGCCACCGAAGATGCCCAGGGCCTTGGCCCGCTCCCGGACGTCGGGGAACAGCAGGGCGGTCAGCCCGAACGCCGCCGGCGCCGCCATGGCCTCGGCGGCGCCCTGGAGGAATCGGCTGGCCACCAGCATCCCCGAGCTGGCCGCCGCCCCGCTGAGGGCCGAGGCGACCGCGAACACACTGATCCCGATGATGAACATCCGGCGCCGGCCGACCAGATCGGCCAGTCGGCCCCCCAGAAGGAGGAGGCCGCCGGCCATCAGCACGTAGGCATCGACCACCCAGGTCAGCCCTGACCGCGAGAAGCCCAGGTCGGCCTTGATGTGGGGGAGGGCCACGTTGACCACGGTGATGTCGAGCACGAGCATGAACTGCATCAGGGCCAGGACGCCGAGGGCCCGCCAGCGACGCGGGTCGGGCCGCCCGTCTTGACCTTCAGCTCCAGCTACGGGCATGGCCGTGGGGGAGATGGCGGCGGTGGGCTCCAGGGTGGTCATGACGCTCCTCCTGCTTGATGGGCTACCTCGACGGTACGAACGCATGCGGACAGGACCTGTCCTCAATGAGGAAGAATGTTGGTTCATGAGCGACACCCCCGGCCGCATGCTCGGTCTCCTCGCCCTGTTGGAGAGCCGGCCGTCCTGGTCGGGCGCGGCCCTGGCGGAGCGTCTCGAGGTGACGGTGCGGACGGTCCGTCGCGACGTCGACCGCCTCCGGGAGCTGGGCTACCCCGTGGAGGCCAGCCCGGGGGTGGCCGGCGGCTACCAGCTAGGCCGGGGAGGCCGGATGCCGCCCTTGTTGCTGGGAGACGAGGAGGCCATGGCGGTGGCGCTCGGGTTGCGGGTAGCCGCCGACGGGAGCGTGACGGGCCTGGAGGAGGCCGCCCTGTCGGTGCTGGCCCGGATGGAGCAGATCCTGCCCCGTCACCTGGCGGCCCGGGTCCGGGCCCTGCACGAGGCAACGGCCCAGATGATGGGCCCCGAGGCCGAGCGGGTCGAGTCCCAGGTCCTGGTAGACGTGGGCCAGGCCTGCGCCCGATCCGAGCGGGTCCGCTTCGAGTATGCCGATCGCACCGGCCGGGGCAGCCACCGGTTGGTCGAGCCCTACCGGCTGGTCCGGGTCGGACCCCGGTGGTACCTGGTGGCCCGGGACGTCGATCGCCAGGACTGGCGGACCTTCCGGGTGGACCGCCTGAGTCGCCCGGAGGTCCTCGGCACCCGCTTCGAGCTGGTCGATCCTCCCGATGCCGTGGCCATGGTGAGCAAGGGTCTGCGGACCCGGCTCTACCCGTTCCAGGCCCGGTTGCGCTTCGACGCCCCTCTCGACGAGGTGGCCCGCCTCTTGCCCCGGACGATCGGCGCCCTGGAGGCGACGGAGGACGACTGCACCGTCGTGGAGGTGGGCGGGGCGTGCCCGGAGCGGATGATCCGGTTTCTCGCCGGTCTGCCCATTCCCCCCACCGTCCTCGACCCGCCCGAGCTGCGCCACGCCCTGCAGGCCCACGCCCTGGCCGTGGCCGCCGCCAACCGGTAGCTCAGGTCCGCCGGGCGCCCATGATGGAAGGCGAGGCGATAGGGACGGCGATGCGATGATGGACGCAATGACCGCCACCGTGCTGCAGCTGAGCGACACGCACCTGACCGCAACGCCCGGTGGACCGGTGAGCGGGGCCGACCCCGACGCCAGGCTGGCGGCGGTGCTCGGCGCCTGGACCGCCCTCCGCCAGCGGGCCGACCTCGTCGTGGTCAGCGGGGACGACGCCGATGACGCCTCCGCGGCGGCCTACGCCCGCCTGAAGAGGGTGCTCGAGCCTCTCGACGCACCGATCCTGGCCCTGGCCGGAAACCACGACCGGCCCGACGAGGTGGCGGCCGCCTTCGGCGGGTCGACGACCGCCGAGGTCGGAGCCTGGAGGATCGTGGGCCTCGACTCGTCTCGACCAGAGCAGGTGCACGGCACCGTGGACGTGGCGGCCGCCTGGGCCGTCCTCGACGCCCTCGATGACCGGCCCACCGTGGTCGCCATCCACCATCCACCGCGGTCGCGCAGCTCCCACCCCTGGTTCCGCCTGGACGGGGCGGCGGAGCTGTTGGGGGGCCTGGGCGCTCGCCGTCATGTCCGGGCCGTGATCAGCGGCCATGTCCACGAGGTGTTCGACTTCGTGGGTCCGGGAGGCGTGGCCCTCCTCGGCTGCCCGTCGACTCTCGGTGCCATCGCCCACGATGGTCCCCACTACGAGCACCGCGCTGGCGGGACAACCGGTGCCCGGGTGCTCTACCTCCATGACGACAAGACCTTCCAGTCGACCGTCGTCGTGGCCTGAACGCTGCCCCCGGACTCGGCGCCCGGCTAGGTGGCGCCTGAAGTAATCGCCCGGGATCCACCACTTGGCGGGCTGGGTTGGCAATCGTTGGTCATGGCGTTGGGTGTGGCTCCGAGACAGCAGCGGTTCGAGTGTCCGAGGGAGTTGCTG